>JBFWQM010000281.1:0-6241 GCA_050249455.1 Rhodospirillaceae bacterium
CGCGCTGCTGCGGGCCACCGGAGAGCTGGTGGGGCCGGTGGTCGAGCCGGTCGCCCAGCCCCAGCAGGGTGAGGATCTCCTGCGCCCGGGCCTCGCGCCGGGCGCGCGGCAGGCCGGCGTAGATCGCCGGCACCTCGACGTTCTCGGTGGCATCGGCCGTGGCGAGCAGGTTGTACTGCTGGAAGATGAAGCCGAAGCCGTTGCGGCGCAGCAGCGCCTGGCGGTCCGGGTCGAGCGCGCCGACCTCCTCGCCTGAGAAGCGGTAGCTGCCCGACGTCGGCCGGTCGAGGCAGCCCAGGATGTTCATCAGCGTCGACTTGCCCGACCCCGACGCGCCCATGATGGCGACGAACTCGCCGGGATAGATGGTCAGCGAGACGCCGTGCAGCACCTCCACCCCGATGTCGCCGCGCCAATAGGTCTTGGTGATGCCGTCCAGCTCGATCAGCGGCTTGACCGTGATCGGCGCCGTCACGTCCGGCGCGTGCAGCAGCATCTCGTTCATAGGCGCGGCGTCCTCGGCCCGGACGGGCCGCCGGGCCGCTGCTGCGGCCGCTGGCCGCCGGGCGCCTGGTCGACCACCACCTCCTCGCCCTCTTTCAGGCCGGACTTCACCTCGGCGAGCAGGCGGTTGGTGACGCCGACCTGGACCGGGCGCTCCACCGGCTGCCCGTTCTCCATCACCCGCACCACGTAACGGCCGCCGGGGCCGCGCACCCGGCGCAGCGCGGTCATCGGCACGATCGGGACGCGCCGCGCCTCGGCGATGATGAAGAAGGCTTGCGCGCTCATCTGCGGCATCAGGGTCCGGTCGGCGTTCTCGACGTCGAACAGCGCATTGTACAGGATCACGTTGTTCACCACCTCGGGCGTCGGCATGACCTGGCGCAGCTTGCCGGTCCATCGCCGGTCGGGCCGGCCGAGGGTGGTGAAGTAGACTGACATCCCAAGCTTCAGCTTGGGCACGTCCGCTTCCGAGACCTGGGTCCACACCGTCATCGTGTCGAGGTCGGCGATGCGCAGGATGATCGGCGCCGTCTGGTTGGCGTTCAGGGTCTGGCCGCGCTTGGCGGTGATCGACACCACGGTGCCGTCCATCGGCGCGAAGATGCGGGTATAGCGCAGGTTGGCCTGGTCGCCGGTCAGGGTCGATTGGGTCTGGCGGATCTGGGCGTCCAGCGCCGCGATCTGGGCAGTCACCTGCTGGAGCTGGGCCGAGGCGACCTCGTAGGCATCCTGGCTGGTGGCGCGGACGGCCAGAAGCTCCTTCTGGCGGCCGACCTGCTGCTGGACCAGGCGGCGGAATGCCTCGCGCTCCGATTTCTGCGCGCTCAGGTTGAGGAGCTGGGCCTCCGAGGCGTTGACCCGGGCCTGGTAGACGGTCGGGTCGATCTCGGCCAGGAGGTCGCCGCGCTTCACGTCCGCCCCGACCTCGACGACCAGCCGCTGGAGCTGGCCCGACACCTGGGTGCCGACGTCCACGTACTCGAGGGGCTGCAGCGAGCCGAGGGCGGAGACGTTGTCCTCCACGTCGCCGATCGCGACCCGCTGGGTCGGCAGCGGCGGGCCGGAATTGCCGGGCGCCAGCCACAGGAACCAGCCGGCGGCGCCAGCGCTGGCCAGCACGACGACCGGCAAGGCCCATTTCAGGAATCGACGCATCGGCGGCCCGGGAACGGTTGACGGGATTGGGATGAAACCGGCGCGGCCGGTCGAACGGTCGGCATCGTCATGTCAGCCTACCACGCAGCGCCACGCGCTTTCCGTCGCGGCCCGACCGGTTACGTCCGCTGGCGGCGAAGGCGGACCACCGTCTCGTCCAGGGTGGACAGGAACCGCGACTTGTCGCGGGGGCCCATCGCGCGCGGCCCGCCGGTGATCTCGCCCATCGCGCGCAGGTGCTCCTTGATCGCCCTGTCGGCCAGCGCGCCGCCGATCGAGCCGTCGGTGAACGCCCGGCCGGTCGGCCCGACCACCGCGGCCCCGGCGGCAAGGCAGCGACCGGCCAGCGGGATGTCGGCGGTGATCACGATGTCGCCCGGCCCGGCGCGGGCGGCAATCCAGTCGTCCACGGCGTCGAAGCCGCCCGGCGCGACGACCCGCTCGATGAAAGCTTCCTGCGGCACCGCGATCCAGTCGTTGGCGACCACCAGGACCCGGAGGCCGTAGCGGCGCGCCACCTTGTAGACCTCCGCCTTCACCGGACAGGCGTCGGCGTCGATGTAGATGGCGAGCTGTGGCGGGGACGCCGGGTTCATCGCCGCACCATAGCGAATCCTTGGCGCATTGCCGATTCCGGTGGACGCCGCGGCATTTACCGCCAATCTCCTACCAAGCGCCTTAAGCCAACCCCGTCAGCGAGGTCCGCACCCATGTCCATCGCCTGCCGCTCGCTCATCGTCGCCTTCCTGATCCCCGCCGCGGTCCTCGTCGCCGATCCGGCGCGGGCCGGCGCGGTGATCACGCTGAAGGTCAGTGGTAGCCAGGTCGGTCCGCAGACCCACACCCTGCAGGTGAGCGAGAACAATCTGAGGATGGACCTCGCCCAGGGCGTTTCCGTCTACGACGTCGCGACCGACACCACGCGCTACTACGACCACCGGACACGCACCTACTACGAGATCACCCCGGCCGATGCGGCGACCATCCAGGCCGGCATCCAGGTGATGCGCCAACAGCTCCAGGCCCAGATGGCCAACATGCCGGAGGCGCAGCGCCGCCAGGTCGAGGCGCTGCTCGGCCAGCAGGGCGCGCAGGATGCCACGCCCGCCGACGTCACCTTCCGCAAGATGGGCCGCAGCCAGCAGGTCGGCCAGTGGACGTGCGAGATGTACGAGCGGATCGCCGGCGGCACCCGCAACGCCGAGCTGTGCCTCGCCCCCACCGGCGCCGTCGGGCTCACGGCCGGCGACCTCAAGGCGATCGGCAGCATGTCGCGCGCGATGTCGCGCATGACCGGCCCAGGCAGCGGCGCCGGCCAGGGCGCGCAGTCGTTCGACCCGGATTCGCTCAGCAAGGCGGTCGGCTTCTCCGCCTTCCCGGTGCAGACCACCGTCTACCTGGGCGGCAAGCCGGCGATGACCACCACCGTCGCCTCGGTGGACCGGCGCGACTTGCCGCCGTCGACCTTCGCCGGGCCTGCCGACTACGCCCGCCAGACCCTCGGCGGGGCGATCGGCGGGGCCATGGGCGGCGCCCCGAAACGCTAGGCCGGGCGCCAACCCCAACGCCGCTTCCCCTCCGCGTCCAGCCCGGCTAGCATCGGAATTGCCGCAAGGCAGCCGCCGCTCCGAAAGAAACGTCGAGACCCGCGACGGCCGATCGCCGCGCCGACGCGGGCCACGGAGGGCCGACTGCCGATGTCCGACCGCGCGCCGTTCCTGAACCGTCCGTTCGGGGCCTACTACCACCGCCACGTGCCGAAGGAGGACGCGCTCCTCGCCCGCACCGGCCCTGACACGCCGTGCGGCGAGTACCTGCGCCGGTTCTGGCAGCCGATCGGCCACGCGCCCGCGGTCGGCGACCTGCCCCGCGCGATCACGGTGATGCATGAGGACCTTGTGCTGTTCCGCGACGGCCGCGGCCGGCTGGGCCTCCTCCAGAAGCACTGCTGCCACCGCGGCACGTCGCTGGAATACGGCGTGGTCGAGGACAGCGGCATCCGCTGCTGCTACCACGGCTGGCAGTTCGACGTGGACGGCCGCATCCTCGATTTGCCCAGCGAGACGCGCAGGAACACCCTCAAGGACCGCCTGTTCCAGGGCGCCTACCCGGTGCACGAGCACTGCGGCCTGGTGTTCGCCTACATGGGCCCGCCCGAGCTGATGCCGCCGTTTCCGGTGCTCGACACCTTCCTGGTGCCCGGCTACGACCTCGGCCACGGCGAGATGGTGGGCGTGTCGAACGTCAAGCCGTGCAACTGGCTGCAAATCATCGACAACGTGGTCGACCCGGTGCACGAGCCGTTTCTGCACACCCGGATCTCGGGCGGCCAGTTCCAGGACGCCCACGGCAAGCCGATGGCCGAGATGGCGGAGGTCGGCGAGCTCGACTTCCGCGAGACGCCGCTGGGGCTCATCACCCAGGAGGCGCGCCGCGTCGCCGACGCCTACTGGGTGCGCTGCATCGAATACATCCTGCCCAACATCATCCAGGTGGCGCGCGCGCCGGCGTTCCCGTTCGCCTTCCCCGACGGCGCCGACGTGCAGCACTACGTGCCGACCCTGACCCGCTGGCGGGTGCCGGTCGACGACGAGAGCACGGTGGAGTGGGCGCTGGTGCGGGTGCGCCACGGCGACAACAACCCGTACCTCGACGCGAACGTGCCGGCGTTCCGCACCAACTATGGCGGGCGACCCTACGAGGACATGCAGCGCAACCCCGGCGACTACGAGGCGCAGATCAGCCAGCGCACCATTGCCCGCCACGGGCTGGAGCACCTGACCGCGGCCGATCGCGGCGTCACCATGATGCGCCGCATGGTGCGCGAAGGAATCCATGCGGTCGCGCGCGGCGAGGTGCCGAAGGGCGTGCTGCGCGCCGGCCCCGGCCCGGTCCCGACCTACGGCAACGAGACGCTGTTCCGCGCCGCCGCGCCGCCGGCCGCGGACGAGACGGAGCGGCTGCGCGAGGCGGCGCGGACGGTCTACGACTGGGTGATGCAGGCGCCGGTGGCGAGCCGCCCCGGCGCCCGCTGCACCTGAGCGCGGCGGGACGCGGCGGCGCGGGGCGCCCTCACGCCGCCGTCATGCAGCACTTCTTGAACTTCTTGCCGCTGCCGCACGGGCACGGGTCGTTGCGCCCGACGTTGCGGAACGGGTTCTGCATCGGGCCGCTTTCCAGCGGATCGTGAACAAGGCCCTCCGGCGCCTCCAGCGCATCCTCGCCGCCGTCGAGCAGGTCCAGGGTGTCCAGTACGTTGTCGACGTAGCCGATCCCTTCGATCTCGAAACGCTCCGCGCTGTCAGGCGCGCGCTCGACGGTCTCCAGCCGCAACAGAAAATCGGCCATCGTATCGATCTCCGTCGCGATGCGCCCGTCCGCGAAGGCGGCCTCGACCCGCGGGGCCAGTGCGCGCACCCCGAGCAGGCTGATCGCGAACTGCCAGTCATTCCAGAAGCGACTGTCGGGCGCCGCCAGCCGCTCGTCGTCGATGCGCTCGAGCAGGCGGACCGCCGCGTCCCTGTCGATGCGGCCCTCCCACGCGAGATAGGCCAGCGCCTGGAGCAGGCTGCCGCGCACCAGCGGGTTGGCCTCGATGTCCGCGACCAGGTCGAGCAACGGCCCCGGGTTGCCGTCGAACACCGAGATCACGACGCTCGGCAGGGTGATCGGAATGGCATCGCCCAGCAGAAGATCGATCTCCTCGTCGGGGCGGCGAAGCAGACGCAACAGCGCCGCGCATGACCTGGTATCGCGCGCCGCCGCCAGGACATGGACGCCCCACAGCAGCAGGGATTCCTTCTCGACGTCCAGCGGTCCGCCGTCCGCCGCCGCCGCAAGCGCGGCAAGGATGGCGTCCGCCACCGTCTCCGGCGCGGCGACCGCGCGCAGCAGCGCCTCGTCGGGGCGGTCGTAGGTCGAGAGCGCCGCAATCAGCGCGTCATCGGTCATGGATCGATCTCCGGTTTCGCACATCCATAGCCGAAGCCGGCGGCGACGCGCCAGCCGGCTGCGACGGCCGGGTCGGCGAAAAAGAAAAGCCCGGCGCGGGGCCGGGCTCTCCTCGGTCGGCGATGCGGCGGCGGCTGGAAAGCCGCAGCCGACCTGCGGTTCAGTTGGCACCCTTGAGGATCGGGTTCCAGCGCGCGACCTCCTGCTTGACGAAGTTGCCGAGCCAGGCGGAGGTGCGTCCCTCGCCCTGCGGGACGACGCCGCCGAGGTCGAGCAGGCGCTTGCGCGTCGTCTCGTCGTCGAGCGCCTTGGACAGCGCGTCGTTCAGCTTGGCGACGACGTCCTTGGGCGTGCCCTTGGGCGCGAACAGCGCGTTCCAGGCGCTGACCTGGTAGTCCGGCAGGCCGGCCTCCGTGGTGGTCGGCACGTCGGGCAGCGCCGGCGAGCGCTCCGGCAGCGCGATCGCGTAGGCGCGGATGTTGCCTGACTTGACCTGCTCCACCAGGTTGACGATCTGGTCGCACATGTAATCGACCTGGCCGCCGACCAGGTCGTTGAGCGCCGGGCCGGTGCCGCGGTAGGCGACCATCGTCGGCTTCACGCCGAGCATGACGTTCAGCATCGTGCA
>JBFWQM010000282.1:0-6179 GCA_050249455.1 Rhodospirillaceae bacterium
CTCGACGGCTTCATCTACGGCGACGACGGCCAGCTGCTCACCGCGACCTTCGCCGACTACCTGCTGCCGACCGCCACCGATTTCCGCGGCATCGCGGCGATCATGCTGGAGGAAGCGCCGTCGCAGACCAATCCGCTCGGCGTCAAGGGCGCCGGCGAGGGCGGCATCGTCGCGGTCGCCGGCGCGGTCGCCAACGCGGTGGCCGACGCGATCGGTGCCGCGGGCCGCAACCTCACCGAACTGCCGCTGCGACCCGACACGATCCGCCGGCTGATCGCCGACGCGGCGAACCCCACGGAGACCGAGACATGACAGCCCACGGCGCCATCGACTGCCACGCCCACTACGTGCCGCCCAGCGTGATCGACCGGCTGGCCGGCGCGGGCGCCGACCTGGGGATCAGGCTGTTCGAGGAGACGCCGGGCTGCACGTGCCTCCACTTCGACTACGGCCTCAAGGTGCGGCCGTTCTTCGAGACGCTGCTCGACACCGGCAAGCGCCGCGCGGCGATGGACACGCAGGGCGTCGGCATCCAGATCCTGTCGCTGTGGGCCGACATCTTCGGCTACGGCATGCCCAAGGACGCGGGCGCGCGCTGGCACCGGCTGATGAACGAGTGCCTGGCCCGCGCGGCGGACGCCGAGCCCGAACGCTACCGCATCCTGGTGTCGCCGCCGCTGCAGGACGCCGCCGCGGCGGCGCGAGAGCTCGAACACGGCATGAAGACGTTCGGCGCGGTCGGCGCCATCGTCGCCGACAGCGTCGAAGGCGTGAACCTGGGCGAGGCGCCGCTCGACGAGTTCTGGGCGGCGGCGGAGGCGCTGAAGGCGCCGGTGTTCATCCACCCGATCGACCCGATGCCGAGCCCGCGGGTGAAGAAGTTTGCGCTGGCCCAGGTCGCCGCCTACACGATGAACACCACGCTGGCCGTCGGTTCGCTGATCTCCGGCGGCGTGATGGACCGCTTCCCCAACCTGCAGATCCTGCTGTCGCACGCCGGCGGCGGCGTGCCTTATCTGATCGGGCGGTTCGACTGCATGCATCACCGCGCCGACCGCAAGGTCTCGGGCAACGTCGCCCAGGACAAGCCGTCGGCCTACCTGCGCCGATTCCACTACGACACCATCGCGCACGCCGCCGCACCGCTGCGCTACCTTGCCGGCCTGGTCGGGACCGACCGCGTGATGCTGGGCACCGACTACCCGTTCCCGCCGCGCGACGACGACCCCGTCGCCACCATCCGGTCTGCCGGCATCGAAGGCGCCGACTTCGACAAGGTCCTGCGCGGCAACGCCGCGGCCCTGTTCGGTTTGAAGTGATGGCCTTGTAGAGGCGGGTTTCAAACCCGCCCGCGACAACGCCGACGCACGTTTTCCGACGGTGATGCGCGGATGGACGGGCGGGTTTGAAACCCGCCCCTACGCCTTCATGGCGCCCTTGCCCAGCTTCTTGATCGCGGCGTCCAGCGGCCGCTCGGCGTCGCAGTAGTCGGACCACGCCTTCGACTTCGCGATCAGCGCCGGCACGGTGCGCACGGTGAAGCGCGCCGGATCGAGGCCGGTGCGCACCTGCGTCCACGGCAGCGGCATCGACACCGTCGCGCCCGGCCGGCCGCGCGGCGACAGCGGCGCGACGGCGGTCGACATGCGGTCGTTGCGCAGGTAGTCGAGGAAGATGCGCCCCTGGCGGCGCGCCTTCGCCATGTTGATCACATAGCGGTCGGGCGCCTCGTCGGCGGCGGCCGCGCACACCGCGCGGGCGAACGCCTTCGCCGCCGGCCAGTCCGGGCCGCCGCGCCTGGGCGGCGCCAGCGGCGTCACGACGTGGAGGCCCTTGCCGCCCGTCGTCTTGCAGAACGCGACGAGGCCCAGCGCCTCCAGCCGGCCCTTCATCTCCTTCGCCGCCGCGACCACGTCGTCGAACGTGACGTCGGGGCCGGGGTCGAGGTCGAACACCAGCCGTCCCGGCACGTCGGGCCGGTCCGGCTGGTTGTTCCAGGGATGGAATTCCACCGCCGCGACCTGCGCCGCGGCGATCAGTCCCTCCACTCGATCGATCTGGAGATAGGGCTTGCGGTCGCCGGAGACGGTCACGAGGTTCATCAGGCTGGAGGTGCCGCGCATCGCGTGGCGCTGGAAGAACCGTTCGCCGTCGATGCCGTCCGGCGCGCGCACGATGGAGCACGGCCGCCCGCGCAGGTGCCCGATCATCCAGCTGCCGGTCGCCTCGAAATAGCGGGCGAGATCGCTCTTGGTGACCGGCTCGCCGTCGCCGGGATCCGGCCACAGCGCCTTGTCCGGGTTGGAGAGGCGCACTCCCATCACCGCCGCCTTGCCGCCGGTGGCCGCGCGGGCGGCCTTGCGGGGCGCCGGCTTGGGCGCGGCGAGTTCGGCCTCGTCGGCCGGCACCGGCGCTTCCGCCGTGATCTCGGCCGCCGGCTTGTCCTCGCGCAGGCCCTTGAAGGCGGCCTGCCGGACCTGGCCGCCGCCGGTCCAGCCGGCGAACTCGATTTCCGCCACCAGCTCCGGCCTCACCCATTGGACCTTGCCCTCGCCGCGCGGCGGCGTGCCGACGAAGGGCGACTCCCCGGCCGCCACGGCTCGCAGCCGCGGCAGCAGTCCCTTAACCTTGGCCGCCCCGAATCCGGTGCCGACTCGCCCGACATAAACCAGGCCGCCGCCGCGGCGCACGCCGGCCAGGAGCGAGCGGAACTTGCCGTTGGTCGTGGTCCAGCCGCCGATCACGACCTCCTGGCCGCCGCGGCACTTGGACTTGGTCCACGCGCCGGACCGATCGGACGAATAGCGCGAGTCGAGGCGCTTCGAGACGATGCCCTCCAGCTCCATCTTGCACGCCGAGCTCAGCACCGCATCGCCCGCCGTCTCGAAATGCTCGACGTAGCGGAGCTGCGCCGCGTCCTTGCGCCGGCCGGACAGCAGCTCCTGCAGCCGCGCCTTGCGGTCGCGCAGCGGCAGCCGGCGCAGGTCCTCGCCGCCGGCAAACAGCAGATCGAAGGCGAAGTAGATCAGCGCGTCATCGGCGCCTTCCGACAGCGCGGTCTGCAGCGCGGCGAAATCGGGCGTGCCCTGGTCGTCGAGCGCCACGACCTCACCGTCGATCAGCGCGTCGGGCAGCGCGTCGGGCAGCGCCGCCGCCGCTGCCGCTGCCGCGATGGCAGGGAATTTGGCCGTCCAGTCAAGGCCCTTGCGCGTGCGCAGTGCGGCCGCGCCGCCCGCGATCCGAAGCTGCATCCGGTAGCCGTCGAACTTCACCTCGTGGCCCCAGCCGGCGCCGGTGGGCGGCCGGTCGACCAGCTTGCACAGCTGCGGCGCCACGAAGTCGGGCATCGCCGACTTGCCCTTGCGCGGTGCGGCGCGGACGGGCTTCGCCACCGGTGCCGCCGCCGCCGGCGGGTCGTTGCGGTCGGATTGCCACACCGCGTCGGGAGCGCGCTTCACGTCGGTCATGAACGGCTTCGGCGCCTTGCCCTTGCCGGCGGCGATGTCGGCCATCGCGCGGCCGGAGGCGACCGAGCGGTCGTCGGCCGCGGCGGCGTCTCCATCGCCGGTCGCCGCGTCGTCGCGGTGCTTGATCAGCAGCCAGTTGCTGCGCTTGCTGCCGTGGCGGTCGCGCTTCATGCGCACCAGCACCCAGCCGCCACGCAACCGTTCCCCGTCGAGGTGGAACTTGAGCTCGCCCGACTTCAGCGCCTGCGCCGGCGCGGCGCCGTTGTCGGGCGACCAGAAGCCGCGGTCCCAGATCTGCACCGTGCCGCCGCCATACTGGCCGGCCGGGATGGTGCCCTCGAAGTCGCCATAGTCGAGCGGATGGTCCTCCACCTCGACGGCGAGGCGCTTGTCGTGCGGGTCGGTCGACGGGCCGCGCGTCACGGCCCACGACTTGAACACGCCGTCGAGCTCCAGCCGCAGGTCGTAGTGCAGCCGGCGCGCCGCGTGCTTCTGGATCACGAAGCGGCGCTGGGGCGACGGCTTCACCGAGGCCGCGCCCGAGGGCTCGGCGGTCTTGGAGAAGTCGCGCTTCTTGCGGTAGGTCGTGAGCTTGCGCGACGGCACGTCGTCAGGCCCGCTTGCGCTGTCGCGGCTTGGCGGCCTTCTTGCCCTTCGCCTGGCTCGACGGCTTGCGGCGCGCCGCCGCGCGACGTTCCGGCGCCTTCTTGTCGCCGCCGCCTTTGCCCTCCAGGCTCGCCTTGAGGGCGTCGAACAGGTTGACGACGTTGGTCGGCCGCTCCGGCTCGGCGGCGACCACCGTTTTCTTGCCCTTCATCCGCGCCTCTACCAGCGTCCGCAGCGCTTCCTGGTAGCGGTCCTCGAACATCGACAGGTCGAACTTGCCGGTCATCCGCTCGATCAGCATCTCGGCCATCGAAAGATACTCGCCGTTGATCTTGACGTCCTTGATGTCGTCGAAGATCTCGTCAGGGTTGCGTACCTCGTCGGGGTCGCGCAGGGTCGAGATGATCATGCCCTTGCCCCGCGCCTGCACCGCCACCGCGCGCTCGCGCCGGGCCATCACGGCGCGACCGATGCCGACCACGTCCTTTCGCCCGATCGCCTCGCGGATGGTGGCGAACACGTCGAGCCCGGTCTTGCCGTCCGGCTCCACGATGTAGGGGGTGTCGAGGTAGAGGCAGTCTACCGCCGAGGCCGCGACCACCCGCTCGATGTCGATGGTCTCCGAGCTCTCGATCTTGAGCGCGTCGATCTCCTCCTTCTCCACCGTGACGTAGCGGCCCTTGTCGAATTCGTAGCCCATCACGGTCTCGTCGCGCTCCACCACCTCGCCGGTCTCCTCGTCGACCATCTGCTGGCGGAGCCGGTTGCCGGTGTCGCGGCTCAGCTTGTGGAAGCGCACCTTGTCTGCCCCGGTGGTGGCGGGGATCAGCCGGATGGGGCAGGAGACGAGGGCGAGGCGGAGCTGCCCCCGCCAGTAGGGTCGTGCGGCCATGGCCATGGTGCGTCACCCGAGTCGGTTCCACCCCAGAACGCGGCGGGCGGAACCGTGTTCCCGTGGCGACTTGGCGGCCGGCCGGCCGATCTGCTAGCGTCCCGGCGGAACACGTTCGGGATGTGCCGCCCCATCTCGGTCCCACCCTGGAGGCTGACCCGATGGACGACCGCGACAATCCGCTGCGGCACTACTGGCACCCGATCGCGCTGGCCGCCGACGTACAGGGCGACAAGCCGCTCGCCGCGCGCCTGCTCGGCACCGATCTGGTGCTGTGGCGCGGCCCCGAAGGCATGGTCGCCTTCCGCGACCTCTGCATCCACCGCGGCACCCGGCTGTCGCTCGGCTGGGTCGAGGACGGCAGCCTGGTGTGCGGCTACCACGGCTGGTGCTTCGGCGCCGACGGCATGGTCAACCACATCCCGTCGCTGCCGAGGGACCGCGCCATCCCGGCCCGCGCCCGCGCCGAGCGCTTCCACTGCGAGGAGCGCTTCGGGCTGGTGTTCGTCTGCCTGGGCGAGCCGCGGCGGCCGGTCTACGAGATGCCCGACGACGTGCTGGCGACCCACCACCGCCACATCGTCGGGCCGGTCTACTGGAACACCGGCGCGGCGCGCTCGTTCGAGAACTTCATCGACGAGGCGCACCTGCCGTGGGTGCACCACGGCCTGCTGGGCAACCGCGACAACGTGCCCCTGATCCCGTCGCGCGAGGTCGACCAGCAGGACGGCCGGATCGTCTACGAGTGCCAGTCGGAGTGCAACAACCGCATCGACCCGACGACCAAGACGCTCAACCGGCTGACCTACGACATCGTGCTGCCGTTCACCGTGTTCCACGGCAACTACTCGCCGGACGGCACCGCCGTGCTCGACCTTTTCATGACCGCGCCGGTCGACGACAAGACCTGCGTGCGGTTCATGGTGGTGTGGCGCAACTACGCCTACGGCGAGCCCGACGACAAGTTCGTCGCCTTCACCAAGCGGGTGTGGGAGCAGGACCGCGTGCTGGTGGAGGCGCAGCGCCCCGAGGAGGTGCCGACCGACCTGGCGGCGGAGCTGCATCTGCGCGGGCCGGACGGGCCGTCGGTGGTCTACCGCCGCATGCTCGGCGACCTCGGCGTCCGCGACCTCGGCTGACCGGGCGGGCATGGCCGCGCGCACCCGGATCAGCAACGCCGACTGGGTCGTCGCGTGGGACGCGGCGGCCGGCCG
>JBFWQM010000283.1:0-6161 GCA_050249455.1 Rhodospirillaceae bacterium
GACGTCTGCACGTAGCGCGGCGGCGGCGCGGCGAAGAAGCTGCCGGCGTTGGCGAGCGGGCGCAGCGGCGCGCTGGTGCACGAATAGACCGTGCCGTAGCGCGGGTGGGTGTGGGCGGTGGCGTTGACGTCGGGCCGGCGCTTGTAGATGCCGACGTGAATCGGCCATTCGCTGTGCCGCTTGCCGGCGTCGCCGTAGAGCAGGTTGCCGTCGAAGTCGATGAGCTGGTGGTCGGTCCAGTCCATCACCTCGCCCAGGGTCAGCCCCCAGCGCTTGATCCACACGCCGCGCCCCTCCGGGTCGCGCATCGCGAGATGGCCCAGCGTGAAGTTGCCGTGACCCTCCATCTCCAGGATGCGGCTCGCCAGCGCCAGCTTGTCGAGCGCCGCACGCACCGCGTCGGACACCGCGATCTCGTTCTGAAGCGCTTTCGCCATTTGGCCCTCCCGTTTGTGCCGGATTCTCCGCCCGGCCCGGAGCGCGGTCCAGCCATCTTTGAGCTTCCCCCTGCTGCATCATGCGGGGAAGATGGCGAGCGGTCAGTGGTTCCGGTCGAGGGGGAGCGCGATGGACTACGATCTCAAGGTCACCGGCGGCACCATCATCGACGGCACCGGGGCGGCGCGCTATGCCGGCGAGGTCGGCGTGCGCGACGGGCGCATCGTGGCGGTGGGCAGCGCGCCCGGCACCGCGCGGCGGACGATCGACGCCGCCGGCTGCATCGTCGCCCCTGGCTTCATCGACGTGCACACGCATTACGACGCGCAGGTGATGTGGGATCCGATGCTCTCCATCTCGCCGTGGCACGGCGTGACGACGGTGGTGATGGGCAATTGCGGCTTCGGCGTCGCGCCGGCGAAGCCGGACCACCGGCGGCTCCTGATGCAGACCCTGGAGATTGTCGAAGGCATGAGCCTGGAGGCGCTGGAGGCGGGCCTCGGCGACTGGTCGTTCGAAAGCTTCCCCGAATACCTGGCGGCGGTGGCGCGGCGCGGCGTCGCGGTCAACGTCGGCGCGATGGTCGGCCACAGCGCGGTGCGCCTCAACGTGATGGGGCTCGACGCGGTGGAGCGCAAGGCGACGGCGGACGAGGTCGCGGCGATGGCGAAGGTGGTGGGCCAGGCGGTGGCGGCCGGCGCGCTCGGATTCTCCACCTCCACGTCGCGGCTGCATGTCGGATTCGGCGGCAAGCCGGTGCCGAGCCGGTTTGCCGACATGCAGGCCGAGACCATCCCGCTTGCCGCCGCGGTCGGCGCCAACGGCGGCGGCGTGGCGCAGCTCACCACCGGCATAGAGCCCGAGTTCGCCGCGTTCGAGGACCTCGCGCGCGCCGCCGGCACGGTGACGTGGACGGCGATGCTGACCCGCATCGGCGATGACACGATCCACGAGCGCCACCACCGCATCGCCGCCGATCAGTTCGCGCGCGGCCTGCCGATCTGGCCGCAGGTATCGTGCCGGCCGCTGACGATGGAGTTCCATCTCGGCGCGCCGTTTCCGTTCGAGCGCATCGACGCGTTCAAGCCGGCCTCCGCCGCCGACCGCGCCGGCAAGAAGCGCATCTATGCCGACCCGGCATTCCGCGACGCCTTCAAGCGCGAGATCGCGGCGGGCGACGCGACCACGCCGCAGACCTGGGCGCTGCGCATGGCGCTGGAGGCGCTGGAGATCTCCGCCGCGCCGACGGCGCGCGCGCTGGAGGGCCGGCCGGCGCGCGCGGTGGCGGCGGAGCGCGGCATCGACCCGCTCGACCTCGTGTTCGACCTTGCGCTCGACTCCGACCTCGCGACCCGGTTCCGCGTGCCGCTGGCCAACACCAACCAGGACGCGATCGGCGGCTTCCTGCACGACCCCTTCACGGTCGTCGCGCTGTCGGACGCCGGCGCGCACACCAGCCAGCTGTGCGACGCGTGTTATGCCACCGACCTGCTCGGCCGCTGGTCGCGCGATAAGGGCGCCCTGACCCTGGAGCAGGCGATCGACCAGCTCTGCACGCGCCCGGCGGCGATCTTCGGCATCCGCGACCGCGGCCGGCTGGCCGCCGGCTATGCCGCCGACATCGTCGTGTTCGACCCCGCCACCGTCGGGGCCGGCCCGCTGCAGCGGGTCAACGACCTCCCCGCCGGCGCCGACCGCCTGATCGCGCAGGCCGCCGGCATCCGCGCGGTGATCGTCAACGGCACCGTGATCCGCGACGGCAACGCCGACGCGCTCGGCCCGCGCGACGCGCCGCCGGGGGTGCTGGTGCGGCGGGCGGCGTGACTCATATTCAGAGGTTCGGTAGGGGCGGGTTTGAAACCCGCCCCTACCGAACATCGATGTGGCGCTACCTGGTGGCGACGATGAACAGCCGGCGGAACGGCAGGACGACCTTGCCGTCGGCCTTCGCCGGATAGGCGATCTTGGTGCGGCGGCGGTAGTCGGCCTCGAAGGCGCTGCGGTCGGGCTCGTCGAGCGCGTCGAGGAAGGACTTCAGCCACGTGCCCTTGGTCCAGTCGGCGACCGGGGCGTCGCCTTCCAGCACCTGGATGTACTGCGTCTCCCACATGTCGAGACGCGCCACCCGTCCCGCAAGCAGGTCGTAGTAGAAGCCGGGGTCGCCGACCGGCGGATCCTTGATCAGGTGCGCCAGCCGGTCGCGCCACGGGCCTTCGCGCGCGACGTCGTCGATCAGGCTGTGCGACGGCTCGCGGAACATGCGCGGCATCTGCACCGCCAGTACGCCGCCCGGCGCGACCCGGTCGAGCAGACGGGGGAACAGCGTCGCGTGGTCGGGCAGCCAGTGCAGCGCGGCGTTGGAGTAGAGCAGGTCGACCGGCGCGTCCGGCGTCCATGCCGCGATGTCGGCCTGCACCCACTCGACGTCGGCGGCGGCAGCGCGGCCCTTGGCGATCATCTCCGCCGAGCCGTCGACGCCGATGACCCGCGCGGCGGGCCAGCGCCGCTTAATCGGGATCGTCGCCGCGCCTGTGCCGCAGCCGAGGTCCGCGGCGGTCCCGGGGTCGGCAAGCGGGACCCGCGCCAGCAGATCGAGCGCCGGCCGCAGACGCAGGTCGGCGAAGGCGAGGTACTGGTTGGGATCCCACTCCATCGCGGTCAGCGCTTGGCGTCGGCGGCGGCCGCCGCGTCGTCATAGGCGGTATGGACGTTGAGCACCGCCTGGCGCTTCTCGTCCGTCACCACCTTGAGCGCGCGCTGCAGCGCGCCGGGCAGCGCCTCGGGCGCCGTCACCTCCTCGCCGTAGCCGCCGCAGGCCTCGACGATCTTGTGGTAGGCGGGCGCCGGCTCGAGGAAGGTCAGCGGCGCGCGGTTGATCCGCGCCGCCACGCCGTCGGGGTGGATGCCGAGCGTCGCCTTGCGCACCGAGCCCCACATCTTGTTGTTGAGGATCACGGTCAGCACCGGCAGGTCGTTGGCCGCGCCGACATAATGCGCCGGCGTCGGGTTGCCGAACATGTAGGCGCCGTCGCCGATGATCGAGAACACCCGGCGGTCCGGCGCGCCGAGCTGCGCGCCCAGCGCCGCGCCGGTGCCCCAGCCAAGGCCGCCGGCCGGGCTGGTGCCGAAGAAGGTGCCGGGGCTGTCGAACTCCATGAAGGCGAGCGGGATCTGCGACTCGCTGACCACGATGTCGTCGGCGCCCTTCACGGTGTCGATGCAGTGGGCGACCCAGGGCAGGTCGATCGGCGTCGATTTCGCCGCCGCCTCGCGTGCGGCGCGGCGCTGCGTCAGGATGCCGTCGCGGCGCTTGGCCAGCGCGGCGCGGCGCGTCTCGATACGCGCCGTGGCGCCCTTGGCGTGCGTCGCCATCGCGCCGTCGAGCGCCTTCACCGCGTTGTGCGACGAGCCGGTGATGGCGAGGTCGCATGGGAAGCCGCGGATCGGGTAGTCGGCGAACAGGGGATCGGCGCCGAGGTGGATCACCTTCGCCGCCGGGTTGACCGGATGCAGGCTCGGGATCCACGGCACGTCGCAGTCGAGCACGACGATGACGTCGGCGTCCTTGATGAAGGCCGACGACTCATAGCCCATGTGCATCGGGTGCGAGGTCGGCAGGCAGACATAGCGCGGGCGGTAGGCGATGACCGGGATGGCGTAGCGCTCCACCAGCGCTGCGAGCGCCGGCACCGCCGATGCGTCGCGGCCGTAGCTTGCGGTGATCAGCACCGGCTTCTCGGCCGCGGCGATCATCGCGGCGGCGCGGTCGATGGCGTTCGGGTCGGGCGCGGTCGGCTGCGCCGGCTGGCGCCGCGCCGGGGAGTCGTAGGTGAAGGTGCCCGGGTTCTCGGCCAGCACCTCGCGCGGCAGGGTCAGGTAGACCGGGCCGCGCGGCTCCGACATCGCGATCGTCATGGCGCGGTCGACCACCGTCTCCACCTGCATGGCGCCGCGTAGCTCGTAGTCCCACTTGACCAGCTCGCGCACCATCCCGGCCTGGTCGAACATCTCCTGGCCCCAGTGGATGTAGAGGCTGCGCGAGCCGAGCCGGCCGTCCTCGTTCAGCGGCGTGCGGCCGGCGGTGAAGATGATCGGGATGTTCTCCCGCGCGGCGTTCATCAGCCCGCACACCGCGTTGGCGGTGCCCACCGTGACGTGGACCATCACCGCCTGCGGCCGGCCGGTGACCAGGTAGTAGCCGTGCGCCATCGCCATGGCGACGTTCTCATGCGGGACGGTGACCGGGGTCGGCGACGGCGTGCCCTGGGCGACCGACTTCGACAGCGCCTCGATGACCGAGGCGAAATCGGTGCCGGCGTTGCCGAACAGGTATTCCACGCCGCGGTCGGCGAGCACGGCCAGGTAGGCCTCGGCGGTCGAATCGACCTTCATCGTCTGCTTCGCCATCGCGCATGTCCCTTGCCAAAGTTCGCGAATTCCCGATATCACGCCGGGCCCGGGCGCCACAAGGGCCGCCCCCTCACCTGTCCGCGGTAGCCGCGCCGTGCCGATCGCCGCCCGTATCGCGCTGTTCTACGGCGCCTTCTTCCTGGTGGTCGGCATCCAGCTGCCGTTCTGGCCGGCGTGGCTCGGCGCCCACGGCATGAGCCCGGAGCAGATCGGCCTGATCCTGGGCTTCCCGGTGTGGGTGCGCATCCTGACCAACCCGCTGATCGCGCGCGCGGTGGATGCGACCGGCCGGCGCCGTCGCATGGCGGTGGCGCTGACCGCGATGACCCTGGCCTGCACCTCGGTCTTCCTGGTGGTGGACGGGTTCTGGGCGTTCCTCGTCGCCTCCACCGTCGCCAGCGTGTTCTTCAGCGCGATCATGCCGCTGGCGGAGAACATCGCCTCGATGACCGCGCTGCGCCACGGCCTCGACTACGGCCGGATGCGGCTGTGGGGGTCGGTGACGTTCATCGTCGCGGCGTCGGGCTGCGGCGCGCTGCTGGTCGGGCGTGACGAGGACCTGATCCTGTGGCTGAGCCTCGCCGCGCTCGGCCTCTCGGTGCTCGCGGCGCTGGCGCTGCCGGAGCCGGAGATGCCGCCGCGGCGGATCTCGAACGCCGGCATCGCGTGGCTGCTGCGCGACCGCGGGTTCCTCGCCATCGTCGCGGTCGGCGCGCTGACCCAGGGCAGCCACGCCGCGTTCTACGGCTTCGGCACCATCCACTGGCGCGCGCTCGGCATCGGCGACGACGTGATCGGCTGGCTGTGGGCGGCCGGGGTGATCGCCGAGGTCGGGCTGTTCGTTGTCTCGGGCGCGATGATCCGGCGCATCGGGCCTTTCGGCATGCTGGCGCTGTCGGCCGCCGCCGGGGCCTTGCGCTGGACGGTGACGGCATGGGCGGCGGAGGCGTGGGTGCTGTTCCTGATGCAGCCGCTGCACGCCTTCACCTTTGCCGCCGGGCATACCGCGCTGATCTGGCTGATCGCGCGCAGCGTGCCGGCGGAGGCGTCCACCACCGCGCAGGCGCTGTTCACCTCGCTGGCGCTGGGGGGCTCGATCGGCCTCGCCACGCTCGGCGCCGGATGGCTCTACGAGCGCGCCGGCGGCGAGGTGTTCTTGGCGATGACCGCGATGTCGCTGGCGGGCGGCGCGATGATCGTGCCGCTGATGCGGGCGGTCAGGGGGCGGCTGGCGGGTTAGGTACGGATCTGGGGCTGGCGCCCCCTCCCCCCTCACACGAGGGGAGGGGGAGTTCTAAGCCCCCTCCCCTCGT
>JBFWQM010000284.1:0-6160 GCA_050249455.1 Rhodospirillaceae bacterium
TGGTGCCGAACAGCGAACCGTCGTCGCGCACGACCACGCAGCTGATGGCGCGGATCATTGCCGCGACGTCGTCGACCTCGTCCACGATCGCCATCGCGTCCTGCTTGTGCGGGATCGTGAGGTTGCACCCCGAGAAGCCCAGCGGATGCAGCGCCCTGAACGCCGGGCCGAGGGTGCCGGGACGGATCGCCAGCGGCACGTAGGTCCCCGCGAGGCCCTGCTGCTGCATCCAGTAATTGTGCATCATCGGCGAGCGCGAATGCATGACCGGCCACCCCATCACGCCGGCCATCAGGAATCGTGTCGCCTCGGTCATGCGGCGTGTCCGGCGGGGACCGGCCGTCGCGGGTCCATCATCGTCCCTCGTCGAGCTTGGCGCTGAAATGGTCCCACGTCCGCTGGAACAGGCTCGGGGACCACAGCTTCTCGCGGCACAGCGCGATCTCTTCGGCGCTGAAGGCGTAGGGCGTGCCGACCTGCTGCGCCATGTACTGGCGGTGGGCGTTGTCCTCGAGGTAGGTGAGGAGGACGAAGGCATCGACGATGGTCTTGCCCGTCGTCACCGCGCCGTGCGCCTTCATCAGCGCGGCCGGGCGGTCGCCGAGGACGTCGGTCAGCCGCTTCGCCATCTCGCGGTTGTTGATCGAGTCCGGCGAATCGAGCACCGGCAGCGGGTAGACCAGCGAGCCCTGGGCGTAGACCGGCAGGTACTTGACGCCGGCGGTCGTCAGGATGGTCGACCAGTTCGGATGGGCATGGATGATCGCATCGACGTCCGGGCGCGCCTTGTAGATGCCGGCGTGCAGATGGAATTCCAGCGGCGGCTTGCCGTTGCCCTCGATCAGGTTGCCGTCCATGTCGATGGTGCAGATGTCGTCCTCGGTCAACCGGCTGCGCTGGCACGAGCCGATGTTGATGAACATGCGGTCCTTGCCGACGCGGACGCTGGCATGGCCGTTGTAGTCGATGATGCCGGACCGCTCGAGCATGCGGATGCAGCGCACGATCTGCCGTTTCTGCTCGGTCTCGCTCATGGCCGGCTTCATTCCCTCGTCGTCACCAGTTGACCTCCGCCCGGACCTGCGCGCGCCACAGCTGCCAGGCGCGCAGGCTCGCCCCGTGGTTCGGGCCGTCGGCGAGGCGGCCTTCCTCTTCGTTGAGGGCGGCTATGGGCATACCGTCGCTCAGCGCCACGGTCCAGTGCTGAACGCGGGCGTTGACCTCCGTGAAGACGGCGCGGAAGACGGCGAGCTGCAGTGTCGGGCCGCAGGCGACCGAGCCGTGCGCGCGCATCAGGGCGATGTCCTTGTCGCCGAGCGTCTCGGCGAAGGCGACGCCCTTGGGCGGGTCGCCGACCAGCATGTCGGTGTTGCCGAACCTCTTGCTGATATCGAACACCGGCACGCCCGCCGCCAGGAAGGCGGCATTGTGGAACATCGCCCGGACCGGGCGGTCCACCAGGCCGAACGGGATCACCGACGGCGAGTGGCTGTGCACGACCGAGTTGACGTCCGGCCGGGCCTTGTAGATTTCGCCGTGGATGAAGCGCTCCAGGAAGCTGCCCCGCCCGTTGGCGTTGCAGGGAATGCTGTCGAGGCTGTACTCGATGATGTCGTCCGGCGTGACGAGGGCCGGCGCCATGGCGCGCGACATGAAATAGCGGTCGGGCGCGGTGGGGTGGCGCTGCGAGACATGGCCGAACGCATCGACGACGCCCCGCTCGGCGAGGATGCGGCTGGCCGCCGCCAGGTCGGCGATGAATTCGGCCGGGACCGGGCCGCCGGACGTGGGGTCGTCGGTCATCTCATTGCCTTCCGTCGTTGGTCGACAAAACCTGGTACCCGCGCTGCGCCGTCACCCCGTCGTGGCTAGCCGGCGACGCGCCACCCACCCAGCGGCTTCAAGGTCGCGCAGGACGGGCCGCCGTCCTTGTCGCGCCCGGGCAGGCGGCCTTCCAGCACCTTTCCGGAAAGCGCCTCGTTCAGCAAGTCGCTGGGCAGCTCGTGGATGTCGATCTTGACGCGCCGGCTCCAGGGCGAGGCACGATCGCCGGCCTGTCCCCCGACGGCGATATAGACGAAGCGGCGCTCCGGCCCTTCGCGGCGAACGAACTCGCCGAGAAACCGCGGACCCGGCGCGACCCTCACCGGCACGTCGAACGACAGGGGCGCGTCGGTGGCGACCACCGGCTGCACCGGCGCGCTCTTGCCGTCCTGAAGGCTGTAGGTGACCCCGGGCACCGGGTCTTCGATCGTCAACCTGAGCGTGATCGTCTGACCTACCGGCATCGCGCCGCGGCTCCTTCCACGAATGAGCGTGCGTCCGGATGCTCGCGCCGACGGCGGGCATCCGCAATATCCGGGATCAGCGGTTTTCCGCCGCGCGCGGCGTTCCGGGTTTGAGATGCGACGGCGCGTCGGCCGCCGGCGCGGCGCCGACGATGTTGGCCATCAGGGCGGTCGTCGTGAAATGGCCGATCGTGTGGACGATCTCGACCAGCCGCTTCAGGCCGAGCGTGTCCGCCGCGGCCCTGAACCCCGCTTCGGACAAGGTGCCGGATGCCAGCAACGCGCGAGCGGCGGCGTGGACGGCCGCGTCGGATGGGTCATCGAATGCCGGCGCATCGCCGGCGTTGATCGCCTCGATCGCCGCGGCGTCGAGGCCGGCGGCCAGCGCCGTCCGCGCCTGCGCGCTCCACGGATAGGCGGCCTGCCAGTGCCGCACGGTCATCAGCGCGACGATGCGCACCTGCGCCGGCGTCAGCGCGCAGCCGAGCAGGAAATCGCTGGATTCGTTGTGCAGCCGCCACACCTCGGCCGAATAGGCGTAGCCGATCGCGGGGCCGAACCCCACCCGGGCATTCTTCGCGGTGAGCGTGTCGAGGATCGCCTGCTGGCCGGCGTCCATCTCGTCTCGGCTCAGGGCCGGTATCCTGGTCATCGACGCACTCTCCCGATCCGACGTCAGGCGACCGCGCCGACGCGCGACCGGCAGCCCTGGAACGCCGCATCCAACGCCGCGCGGTTCAGGTTGCGCCCGATGAAGACCAGGCGCGAGACGCGCGCCCGGTCGCCCCAGTCGCCGATGTAGTCGCCCTCCAGCATCATGTTCACCGCCTGCAGCGCGAGCTTCCGGTCCTCGCCCGCGATCGACAGGATGCCTTTCGTGCGCAGGATGTCGCTGCCGTGACGGGCGAGCAGGCCCTGCAGCCAAGCCTCCACGAGATCGGCGTCCAGCGGCGCCGTGGCGGTCAGCGAAACGCTGGTGATGCCGCTGCGGTCGATGTGGTCGTGGCGATGATGATCGCCGTGGTCCGGCGTCAGCAGTGCCTCGACCCGTTCCAGGTCGAAGCCGTGGCGGTCCAGGACGCGGTCCGCCGGGACGTCGGACCGGTTCGCCCGCGTGATCGGTGCGAACGGGTTGAGCGCGCGCAGGCGGGCCTCGATCGCGCCGGTCGCCGCGGATGCGTCGTCCACCTTGTTCAGGACGATGTGGTCGCTGAACGCGATCTGCTCCGCTGCGTCGGTGCTGTGCGCGAGCTGATCGAGGATGCGCACGGCGTCGACCACGCACACCACCGAATCCAGGCGGCACTGCGCGGCGATGACCTGGTCGACCGCCAAGGTCTGGATGACCGGGCTGGGGTTCGCCAGCCCCGTGGTCTCGATGACGATGCCGTCGAGCGCCGGCCGCTCGGCCACGAGTCTCCGCAGGGTCCGGATCAGGTCGCCCCGCACGACGCAGCAGATGCAGCCGCTGCTCAGCTCGATCAGTTCCTCGGCGCCGGCCGCGATCAGGTCGCCGTCGATGCCGATGTCGCCGAACTCGTTGACGATCACGGCGAACGGCCGACCCGACAGGTCCGACAGAAGCCGGTTGAGCAGCGTCGTCTTGCCCGCGCCGAGGTACCCCGTCACCACCGTCACGGGGATTCTGCTATCGGCGGGTTCGCCCACGGCCTATTCCCAGGGCATCAGCGAGACGTGGATGACGTCGCCGCTGCCGCCGACCGCGTTGATCGCATCGTGGGTCTGCTTCAGCCCGAAGCGGTGCGTCGTGATCTGCTTCAGGTCGAAGCGGTCGGAATTGAGCTGCTTCAGCGCCAGCTCGCAGCTCCGGTAGTTGTGCCCGCGCGCCGCCTTGATCGTGATGTACTTGTTGGCGATCTTGCCCAGCGGGAAGTTGGGGAAGTCGGCGGTCTCGCCCTGGATCAGCAAGGTGCCACCCTTGCGCTTGAGCGCCTCGATCCCGAGCAGGACCGGGATGGTGCCGGCGCCGGCCGTGCAGTCGAGCGAGACGTCGACACCTTCGCCCGCGGTGATCTCGCTGATCCGCGCGATGGGGTCTTCCACCTCGACGTTGATGACATGATCGGCGCCGAGGTTCTTTGCCACGGCGAGCCGCTTGATGTCCTTGTTGGTGCCGGTGACGATGATCAGCGAGGCGCCGGCCTGCTTGCACGCGACGACCTGGCTCAGCCCCTGCTGGCCGGGGCCCTGGATCAGCACCCGGCTGTCGTAGCCGACCTGGCAGTCGAACAGCGCCCACTGGATCCCGTTGGCCATCGGCGTCACGACGCCGGCGAGCTCCGGCGACAGCCCGTCCGGCACCTTGTGCAGGATCGAATTCCACGGCAGGAACATGTATTCCGCGAACCCGCCGAAGAGGTGCGGCGCGCGTTCGGCCAGGGTGTAGCCGAAGCGCAGCCCGTCGGGGAACTTGCGCCAGTCGGTGTACATGCACAGGCGATACTCGCCGGCATGGCAGAACTCGCAGTTCATGCAGCCGACATAGTGCTCCGGGAACACCAGGTCGCCTTCCTTCAGGCCGCGGCGCTTGGTGAAGGTCTTGCCGGCCTTGGCGATGTAGCCGATGTTCTCGTGGCCCATGATGACGGGCCCCTCGAAGGGCGGCTTGGAATAGTACTTCACGTCGGTGCCGCAGATGCCGGCGACCTCGACCTTCAGCAGGGCGCCGTCATCCGGGATGTCCGGCATGTCGTATTCCCTGAATTCGGTGGTCTGGGGCGCCGTCCGGACGGCCGCGTGGACTTTCTCGGGCAAGTCGTTCACTCCTCGTGCGATATTGACCATGACTTACCAAAGCGGCAGAGTCCGGGCAATGATGCTGCCCCGTCTTGGAAAGCGGCGCCCGCGGCTCGTCGCGCAGCGGTTACGCGCCTGATGTTCGCGCGGCTGGCGCCGAAGCGGGATACGCTGGGAGATATCACCCGTGTCGAATGCCTGGTACGGGACCGGTTTCGGATTCCCGCATCCGAGCTCATTCTGGTGTCGCAGGATCCCGGCCGGAAGCCTGGGTTTCCGGCGCAGGAAACCAACGTGGTCTTCTGGAAGAACGCGAAGCGGTACCGGCTGAAGATCTTCGCGCCGGTTTCGCGCGTCCGCGACGCCGATCTGCCGGTCGGCTGGCTGCTGCCCACGCTCGAGGACAATGGCGATGCCGACTGCTGCTAATCAAGAAAGTCGATGAATTCGATGACCAAGACCAGGCTTCATATCGTCTCGCGAACCCAGGGCAACAACCGGGCGGTCAAGGAAGGCCGGGTCGCGCTGCCCGATTTCGAGCTTGATTTCGAGGAGGTGCCGGTCCTCGTGAACGCCTTCCGCCGGATGGTGCGGGAGATGGCCTACGACGTCTGCGAGATGGCGCTGACCACCTATATCTGCGCCAAGGCGCACGGCGTGAAATTCACTGCGCTGCCGATCTTCCTGGTGCGCGATTTCCATCACGATACGATCCTGCATCACATCCCGTCGGGGCTGAAGTCGCCCGCCGACCTGGCGGGGAAGCGGGTCGGGGTCAACCGCGGGTACACGGTGACGACGGGTGTATGGAACCGCGCGATCATCCAGGACGAGTTCGGTGTCGACCTGTCCTCGATCACCTGGGCGCCGTCGGGCGACGAGCATGTCGCGGACTACCGGCCGCCGGCCAACGTGCAGCCGCTCGAGGACGGCGACCTGGAGGGCCGGCTGTCGTCGGGCAAGCTCGTCGCGGCGGTCGGCACCAAGGTCGATCATCCCGACGTCGCCACGATGTACGCCGATCCGTTCGCGGCGGCGGTGTCGGCGCTGAAGACGCGCGGGCTCTATCCGATCAACCATCTCGTGGTGGTGCGCGACGATCTGCTGGCGGAGAA
>JBFWQM010000285.1:0-6140 GCA_050249455.1 Rhodospirillaceae bacterium
TTCGGCCACGCCTCGCCGCCCTTCTCGCGCAGCAGCGCGACGGCCTGCGGGTTGACCCACTTGCCGATCCCCTCGGCGTAGCCCGGCCGGCTGCGCAGGCGGTCGAACCAGGCGCCGATGCGCGGCCCGAGCCCGTCATACCACGGCCGGAAGCCGAGCTGGTCGAGCCGCGTGATGTAGGGCGCATAGCCGATGTCGGCGAGCGAGAACGAGGCGCCGGCGAGCCACGGCCCGTCGCGCAGCGCGGCGTCGATGTCGGTCAGGAGCCGGCGGTAGCGCAGCACGGCGTCCTTGAACACCGACGCGTCGGTGCCCTTCAGGATCGACTCGCCGATGCGCGCGCGGCGCGCAGGGTCGGGGATCGAGGCGATGTAGGCGTCGATCTCGGCCTGCGGCTTGACGGTGAACTGGTGGCGGAAGGCAATGCAGTAGCTCATCGTCCCGACGGCGAAATGGACGCCCTCGTCGAGCTGCTTGGTCCACAGCCGCATGCGGGCACGGCCGACCGCGTCGGCAGGCTTCAGCGGCGGCGCCGGGTAGGCGTCGTCGAGATATTCGTCGATCACCGTCGACTCCAGGATGACCATCCCGTCGTCAACCAGGGTCGGCACCACCGCCGCCGGGTTGAGCTTGAGGTATTCCGGCTTCTGCTGGTCGCCGGCCCGCAGGTTGAGGTGATGGCCGGTCCATTCCAGCCCCTTCTCGGCCAAGGTGAACCGCACCTTCTGGGCGCACACCGACATGTCGTTGTGGTAGAGCTCGATCATCGCTCAGCTCCCGCTCAGGACCGCGTCGGCGATCTTCTCGCCGATCATCATGCACGGCACGTTGGTGTTGGCGCGCGGCACGACCGGCATCACCGAGGCGTCGCAGGCGCGCAGGCCCTCCACGCCGTAGACGCGCCCGCCCGGGTCGGTGACGGCGTAGGGATCGTCCGCCGCGCCCATCCGCAGGGTGCACGACGGATGCCAGGTGCCGACCACGTTGTCGAGGATCCAAGACTCCAGCGAGCGGTCGTCGGCCATCACGTCCTCGATGCGGATGCCCGGCGTGATGACGTTGCGGATCGCGGCGCTGCGCAGCATGGGCGCGCTGTCCATGACCGCGCCGAGCAGCCCGGTCTTCATCAGGTTCGAGCGGTTGATGGCACTGACCTTGCGCACCCGGTCGGTCAGCGTCGCCGGGAACAGCTGCGAAACCGCGGCCTGCAGCGGCGCGCGGGCGTAGAGCCCGTAGATCATCCGCATCGCCGCCTTCAGCCGCTCCATGTCGCGGCGGTCCGACAGCATGTTGAAATGGACGTCGGGGTGGCGGCGGAAGTCCGGCGAGGCGAGCTGCACGCGGCCCTTGGAGTAGGACTTGTTGACCCACACCATGATCGCGCCAATGCGCTTGCCCAGCGGGTGCCACGAGGTGCGGTTGGTCGGCACCATGAACATGTCGCCGTGCGGGCAGTCCGCCACCCCCGAGCTGTAGCGCAGCGCGACGATCATCTGGCGCCGCACGGTCGGCGGCAGCCGCGCCTCCGGCCTCATCCAGGCGCAGATCGAAACGTTGGGATGCTCCATCAGGTTCTGCCCGACGCCGGCGCGGTCGGCGACGACGGCGATGCCGTGCTCGCGCAGATGCGCGCCGGGCCCGATGCCGGAGCGCAGCAGCAGCGCCGGCGAATGCAGCGCGCCGGCCGACACGATCACCTCGCGCGCGGCGATGGTCTGCGACTGGCCGCCGCGGTTGACGACGACGCCGGTGACCCTGCGGCCGTCGGTGACCAGCCGTTCCGCCTGCGCCTGGTCCATGACGGTCAGGTTGGGCCGCTGGCGGGTGACGGCGTCGAGATAGGCGGTCGCGGCCGAGACCCGGCGGTCGAGCACGTTGGAGATCGCGATCGGGAAGTAGCCGTCGCCGTGGTCAGCGCTCTGGTCGGGAATGTAGCGGAAGCCGGCCTGGTTCATCGCATCGGCCGCCGCCTTGGTGAACCCCGGCCAGACCTCGGGAAACAGGCGGCGCACCAGGATGCGGCCGTCCTTGCCGTGCATCGGCCCGTCGAAGTCGAGGTCGTGCTCCAGCCGCTTGAAATAGGGCAGCACGCCGTCCCAGTCCCAGCCGTGCGCGCCGAGCGCCGCCCACTCGGCGTAGTCCTCCGGCAGGCCACGGTTGGCCATCATGCCGTTGATCGAGGAGCCGCCGCCGACCACCCGCCCCTGCTCGTACTTGCGCGGCGGCGTGCCGTCGGGCCGGTTGGTCAGGTTGGCGGCATAGCGGACCCGGAGCTCGGTCCAGGTGTAGTTCGGGTTCATGTAGGCCATGTGGGCGAGCGAATCGAGCAGCTCCGGCGGCTCGCGCCCCGGCGCATGGTCCTTGCCTGCCTCGACCAGCAGCACCCGGTTGCCCGGCCGCGACGACAGCCGGTGCGCCAGGACGCAGCCCGACGGCCCGGCGCCGACGATGACGTAGTCGAAGTCCATGGCCGCGGCGCCCCTTGTTGTGTTGCGCGTTCCGTTCCGCGTTCTGGTCCGCCGGGAGGCCAACCGTCGGCGGCGGTGACGGCGCGCGATCCGGGCGAAGCTTTAGCGATTCGCTAACATCGATCCCTTATCAGCATCCTATTCCGATTTCGAGTAGTCGAGCCATGGCGCACATCCAACTGCTCTACGTCAGCTCCGCCACCGTGCGGATCTCGGACGCGATGGTGGAAGAGATCCTCGCGGTCTCCCGTCGCAACAACGCCGGCGCGAGCGTCACCGGCATGCTGTTGACCTGCGGTGACAACTTCTTCCAGGTCCTGGAAGGCGGCGAGGCGGCGGTCGACGAGACGTTTGCCCGGATCGGTCGCGATCGCCGTCACCGCCGGGTCGACGTCCTGCTGCGCCTGCCGGCCGAGCAACGGATGTTCGCCGAATGGTCGATGGGTTTCGAAAATCTGAGCGCGCCGCGCGAGGCGTTGCCGGACGGCGCCTTCGAGATCAGCCGCGCCGCCCTGGACGGCCGGCTGACTGCCGGCGATGCCGGACACATCCGCCGGTTCATGGAGAACTTCTACAGGATCAACACGCGGCGCGCGCTCGCCCCACAGCCCTGACGCGATGACCCTGGCCGGTCGCCGCCGCCGCCGCTAAGCTGCGTCCCCGCCCGCCTGGGGGATGCAGCGATGCCCGTGATCCTGGTCGAAGACGACGTAGTGCTGCGCGCGGTCGGCGTGCTGCTCGACCCCAGCACGCCTGCCGACCGCCAGGCGGCGATCGCCGACTACTATTCGGTCGACGTGCCGGACTTCGACGGCTGGCGGTCGTCCGTCCGCAGCCGCCATCCGGCCCTGTTCCCGGCCCAGGTGCGCCAGGTCGATGACCAGGACGGCTTCCGCGCCGCGCTGCCCGAGGCCGACGCCGTGGTGATCCAGAACCTGGAGGTCGGCGAGGCGGAGCTCGCCATCGCGCCGCGGCTGCGGCTGGTGCAGAAGTTCGGCACCGACGCGCGCAACATCGACCATGACGCCTGCGCCCGCCATGGCGTCGCCGTGCGGCTGCTGCGCCGGCGGGTCAACGTCGCGGTCGCCGAGCATGCCTTCATGATGATGATCGCGCTGGCCAAGAAGCTGCCGCAGACAAACGGGCGGGTCGATCTCGACAGCCTGCGCGCCGGCGGCTTCGCGCCGAAGATGTACGACCGCCGCCACAGCGCATCGGCCAACTGGGCGCGGGTTTCCGGCCTCGGCACCCTCTACGGCGCCACCCTGGGCGCGCTGGGCATGGGCGAGATCGGGCGCGAGATCGCGGCGCGCGCCCGCGCCTTCGGCATGAACGTTCTCTACTACCAGCGCAATCGCCTGCCCGAAGCGTTGGAGCGCCCGCTCGGCGCGCGCCACGCCGGCTTCGACGAGGTGCTGGGCGAGGCGGATTTCATCACCGTCCAGCTGCCCTCCAACGCAAGCACCGAGGGGCTGCTCGACCGCCGCGCGTTCGCGCAGATGAAGCGCGGCGCGATGCTGGTCAACATCTCGCGCGCGCCGATCATCGACCGCGCCGCGCTGATGGAGGCGCTGGAGACCGGCCGCCTCGGCGGCGCCGGCCTCGACGTCCACTACGAGGAGCCATCGGCACCCGACGAGCCCCTGAAGCGCTTCCCCAACGTCATCCTGACCCCCCATATCGCCATCGCCGGCCGCCGCAACGGCACCGACGACATGGAGGAGCTGGCGGCGAACCTGGCGACGGCGCTGGCCTAGGCGCGGCGCCCTACTCCGCCGGCTCCAGCGCCATGTCGGCGTCGCGCGCGCGCACCCGGCTGCGGTCGCGGGCGAGCAGGAGATAGGCGGTCGGCACCACGAACAGGGTCAGGAGCGTGCCGAACGTCATGCCGCCGACGATCACCCAGCCGATCGCCTGGCGGCTCGCGGCGCCGGCGCCGGTGGCGATCGCCAGCGGCACCGCGCCGGCGACCATGGCGCCGGTGGTCATCAGGATCGGGCGCAGGCGCAGCGCCGCCGCCTCCACCACGGCGTCCCGCATCGGGTGTCCCTGCGCCTGCAGCGCGTTGGCGAACTGCACGATCAGGATGCCGTGCTTGGTGATCAGGCCGATCAACGTGATCAGCCCGATCTGGCTGTAGATGTTGAGCGTCGAGCCGGTCAGGTTGAGCGCGAGCAGCGCGCCGGTCATCGACAGCGGCACCGTCAGCATGATGATCAGCGGGTCGACGAAGCTCTCGAACTGCGCCGATAGCACCAGGTAGATGAACCCCAGCGCCAGCAGGAAGACGAACAGGAGGCTGGACCCCGCCTCCTTGAACTCGCGCGATTCGCCCGAATAGTCGGTCCGCGCCGCCGCCGGCAGCACCTTGTCGGCCGCCGCCTCCAGCGCCTCCAGCCCCTCGCCCAGCGAGTAGCCGGACGCGATGTTGCCGGTGATGGTCGCGGAGCGGAACTGGTTGAACCGGTTCAGCTCCTTCGGCGCCACCGTGTCGCGCACCGTGACCAGGTTGGAGAGCTGGACCATGGTGCCGTCGCGGCCGCGCACGTAGATGTCGCTGATGTCGCCGGGCTGGCGGCGGTCGTCGGGCGCGACCTGCACCAGGACGTCGTACTGCTCGCCGTTCTGGTTGTAGCGGGTCACCTGGCGGCCGCCGAGCAGTGTCTCAAGCGTGCGCCCCACCGTCGCGACGCCGACCCCGGTGTCGGCCACGCGCTCGCGGTCGACGTCGATCTCGAGCTGCGGCTTGTTGAGGCGCAGGTCGCTGTCGAGGTTGGTCAGACCGGGGTACTTGCGCGCCTCCTCGAGCAGCGCATCGACGTATTGGTCGAGCTTCTGGTAGCTCTCGGACGTCTGGATCACGAACTCCACCGGCTTGTTGCGCGCGCTCTGGCCGAACGAGCCGGGGTTGTTGGCGAAGGCGCGCACGCCCGCGATGCGGGCAAGCTCGGGCTGGATCTCGCGCACGATCTCCATCTGGGTGCGGTCGCGCGACTCCCATGGCGCGAGCTGCGAGAACGAGATCAGCTCGTTGACCGCCCGCGAGCCGACGATCACGAAGTAGTGCTGCACCTCCGGGATGGTGTCGAGCAGCGCCTCGAACTGGGTCGCGTAGCGGGCGGTGAAATCGACGGTCGAGCCCTCCGGCGCGTTGCCGGCGGTGAACAGCACGCCGCGATCCTCCAGCGGCGCCAGCTCGGACTTCAGGCTGGTGAACAGGAAGCCGCTCGCGCCGGCGACCGCGACGGCAACCAGGATCACCACGGCGCGCGCGCGCAGCGTTGCCGAAAGCGCCCGACGATAGCGCTCGTTCACCGCCACGAACCCGCGCTCCAGCGCCATGAAGACGCGACCGTGCGCGGCCTTGTGGCGGATCAGCAGGCTCGACATCATCGGCGTCAGGGTCAGCGCGACGAAGCCCGACACCAGCACCGCGCCGGCCAAGGTCAGCGCGAACTCCGCGAACAGGCGCCCCGTGCGCCCCGGCGCGAAGGCGACCGGCGCGTAGACCGCCGCCAGCGTCAAGGTCATCGCGACCACCGCGCCGGAGATCTCGCCGATCCCCTTGATCGCCGCCTGGATCGGCCGCATCCCGTCCTCGATGTGGCGGTGGATGTTCTCCAGCACGACGATCGCGTCGTCGACCACCAGGCCGATCGCCAGCACCATGGC
>JBFWQM010000286.1:0-6108 GCA_050249455.1 Rhodospirillaceae bacterium
CCCGCGCCAGCCGAAGGCGGGTTGCCGGCCGGCTGGCGCGCGACCTCGGCGAACCATCCGGTGCCGGCGTCGCCCTGCCATTCGCCCAGCGGCAGCCATTCGCCCGGCACCGCGTCCGCCAGCCGCTCCAGGCCCAGCCCGTCCTCCCACAGCACCAGGCGGGCGTTCACCGCCTTCAGGATGTCCTCGAAATAGACCGCGTTCATCTCGACGTGGATGGTGCAGCACGTCGCGCCGTAGGCCATCGTCGCGATGAAGGTGACGAGGTGCTCGATCGAGTTGTTGGAGAGCAGGGCCACCCGGTCGTTGCGGCCGATGCCGCGCGCGGCCAGCGCATGCGCGATGCGATTTGCCGCAACGGCCAGCTCGCCATAGGTGATCCGCTTGCCCTGGTCGATCGACTCGACGAAGGCCTTGTCCGGCCGCTCGCGGGCGTGCCGGTCGATCCAGTCACGCAGCAGGCGGGCCGGCCCGGTCGCCGTCGCAGCCTCCCGCTCGATCGCCTCCAGCGTCATTTTCCGCCGTTTTTCCAGTGCCGTGGCTTCGGCCTCGGCGTGCAAGGTTAGCGTTCCGGGCCGGCGGCCTTCAAGCCGCCGGGCCCTTGACGCGAGAATAGGTGATTACAAAATTGTTGACTAGTCAGCAATTTTGCGGTGGATTGCCCCTCGGTTGCGGGGGACCATCAAATCAATGCCGGCGTCCCGCGGCCCATCGCCGTCGCCGGCCCAGGGAGCGAGGAGAACGGCATGCCGGCCGACGCCGCAGGCGCCCCGACGCGGGTCGATTTCCAGACCCATCCGGACCGCTACCGCCACTGGAAGCTTTCCTTCGACGGCTCGGTCGCCCGCCTCGCCATGGACGTGGCGGAGGACGCGACGCTGGGGTCGGGCTACACGCTGAAGCTCAACTCCTACGACCTCGGCGTCGACATCGAGCTCTACGACGCGATCCAACGGCTGCGCTTCGAGCATCCGGAGGTCGGCTGCGTGGTCATGACCTCCGCCAAGCCGCGGGTCTTCTGCGCCGGCGCCAACATCAACATGCTCGGCAAGGCGACCCACGCGCACAAGGTGAACTTCTGCAAGTTCACCAATGAGACGCGCAACGGCATCGAGGATGCGACCGACAACTCGCACCAGACCTTCATCTGCGCGATCAACGGCACCGCGGCGGGCGGCGGCTACGAGCTGGCGCTGGCGTGCGACTACATCATGCTGATCGACGACGGCTCCTCCACCGTCTCGCTGCCGGAGCTGCCGCTGCTCGCGGTGCTGCCCGGCACCGGCGGGCTGACGCGGCTGGTCGACAAGCGCAAGGTGCGCCACGACCGCGCCGACTTCTTCTGCACGACGTCGGAGGGCATCCGCGGCAAGCGCGCGGTCGACTGGTCGCTGATCGACGAGCTGGTGCCGCGGTCGAAGTTCGACGAGGTGGTGGCCGAGCGCGCGGCCGGGTTCGCGGCGAAGTCCGACCGGCCGAAGAACGCCAAGGGCATCGCGCTGACGCCGCTCAACCGCAAGATGGAGGCCGACCGCGTCGCCTACGACCACGTGACGGTGGAGATCGACCGCGCCCAGAGCCTCGCCAACATCACGGTCAAGGCGCCCGCCGCGCCGCCGCCGGCGGACGTCGCCGGCATGCACGCGCAGGGTGCGGCGTTCTGGCCGCTGGCGCTGGCGCGCGAGCTCGACGACGCCATCGTCCACCTGCGGCTGAACGAGGAGGAGGTCGGCACCTGGGTGTTCCGCACCGTCGGCAACCCGGACCACGTGGTGGCCGCAGAGACGCTCCTGCTCGACAACCAGGGCGACTGGCTGGCGCGCGAGATCGCGCTCTACCTCAAGCGCACCTTCAAGCGCATCGACGTGTCGGCGCGCAGCCTGATCGCGCTGATCGAGCCGGGAAGCTGCTTCGCCGGCATGCTGCTGGAGCTCGCGCTGGCCGCCGACCGCGCCTACATGCTGAACGGCACGCTGGAGGGTTCGAACGAGCCGCCGGCGCGGCTGCGGCTGTCGGCGATGAGCTTCGGGCCGCTGCCGATGGTCAACGGCCTGACCCGGCTGCAGCGCCGCTTCTTCCACGAGCCGGACCGCGCCGACGCGCTGAAGGCGGAGATCGGCCGCGACATCGAGGCGGAGGAGGCGGAGGAGCTCGGCCTCGTCACCTTCACCCCCGACGACATCGACTGGGAGGACGAGGTGCGCCTCGCGATCGAGGAGCGCGCCAGCTTCTCCCCCGACGGCCTGACCGGCATGGAGGCGAGCCTGCGCTTCCCCGGGCCCGAGACGATGGAGAGCAAGATATTCGGCCGTCTGTCGGCCTGGCAGAACTGGATCTTCCAGCGCCCCAATGCGGTGGGCGAGGAGGGCGCGCTGAAGCTCTACGGCACCGGCCGCAAGCCCGGCTACGACAAGCACCGCGTCTGAGCATAGGAAACCGGACATGGCGATCGACTACAGCCAGCGCATCCCGAACAACGTCGACCTGACGGAGAACCGCCGCCTGCAGCGCGCGCTCGAGGCGTGGCAGCCGCGCTACCTCGACTGGTGGCAGGCGCTCGGGCCGGTCGGCAGCCATGGCTACGACGTCTACCTGCGCACCGCGATCAGCGTGGAGGCCAACGGCTGGGCCAATTTCGGCTACGTCAAGATGCCCGACTACCGCTGGGGCATCTTCTTGGCCAAGCCGGTGGAAGGCCGCACCATCCCGTTCGGCGATCACAAGGGCGAGCCGGTGTGGAACGAGGTGCCGGGCGAGTACCGCGCCGCGCTGCGCCGCCTGATCGTCACCCAGGGCGACACCGAGCCGGCGGCGGTGGAGCAGCAGCGCCACCTCGGCCAGACCTGCCCGTCGCTCTACGACCTGCGCAACCTGTTCCAGCTCAACGTGGAGGAGGGGCGCCACTGCTGGGCGATGGTCTACCTGCTGCACGCCTATTTCGGCCGCGACGGCCGCGAGGAGGCGGAGTCGATGCTGGAGCGCCACTCGGGCGACGCGGAGAAGCCGCGCATCCTCGGCGCCTTCAACGAGCAGACGCCGGACTGGCTCAGCTACTACATGTTCTCGTTCTTCACCGACCGCGACGGCAAGTACCAGCTCGCCTCGCTCGCCGAGTCCGGCTTCGACCCGCTGGCGCGCACCTGCCAGTTCATGCTGACGGAGGAGGCGCACCACATGTTCGTCGGCGAATCCGGCGTTATGCGCATCGTCGACCGCACCTGCCAGCTCATGCGCGACCACAAGACCGACGAGGTGCGCAAGTTCGGCGGCATCGACCTCGCCACCCTGCAGAAATACATCAACTTCCATTTCTCGGTGTCGCTCGATCTGTTCGGCCAGGAGATCTCGACCAACGCCGCCAACTACTTCACCCAGGGGCTCAAGGGCCGCTACCACGAGGCCAAGCTGGAGGACGACCACACGCTGGCCGACGCGACGTGGCCGGTCCACCAGCTCCAAGGCGACCGCATCGTCGCGGTGGAGCAGCCGGCGCTGATCGCGATCAACGAGCGGCTGCGCCAGGACTACATCAACGACTGCCAGCGCGGCCTCAACCGCTGGAACAAGATGGTCCAGAGCCACGGCATCGACTTCGAGTTCCGGCTGCCGCACCGCGCCTTCAACCGCCGCATCGGCACCTTCGGCGACGCCAACGTCACGCCGGACGGCAAGATCATCACCGAGGAGGTGTGGCAGCAGTCGAAGTCCGCGTGGCTGCCCACCGCCGACGACCGCGCCTTCATCGCCACCCTGATGAAGCCGGTGATCGAGCCGGGCAAGATCGCCGGCTGGATCGCCCCGCCGCCGCGCGGTATCAACGGCCAGCCGTTCGAGTACGAATACGTCCGGTTCAACTGAGCGGGTCGCGCATCGAGGCGGCGGCTCACCCCCTCCCAACCTTCCCCCGTCAAGGGGGAGGGGGGTGCGCCTCGCCGCCAGGTCGAGAAGCCCGCGACAGGCGTCGCACAGGGAGGGCGCCATGCGCGACCACACGATCGAGGTCGATACGTCGCGGACGCCGGCGGCGATCCGTTTTGCGCCGGTGTTCAACACCGCGGTCGCCTTCATCGACCGCCATCTGGACGAGGGCCGCGGCGACAAGCCGGCGATCCGCACCGTGCGCGGCGACGTCACCTACCGCGCGCTCGCCGCGGACGTGAACCGCTGCGGCAACGCGCTCCTCGCGCTCGGCATCCGCCCGGGCGACCGGGTGCTGATGATCGTCAAGGACTGCCCGGCGTTCTTCCATCTGTTCTGGGGCGCGATCAAGGCCGGCATCGTGCCGGTGCCGCTGAACACCCTGCTGCGCGCCGCCGACTACCGCTTCATGCTCGAGGATTCCGGCTGCGCCGCCGTCGTCTACTCGCCGGAGTTCGCGGCGGAGGTGGAGCCCGCGGTGCGCGACGCCGCCCGCCGTCCCATGCACGTCATCCGCGCCGAGGGCGACGGCGCGCTGCCGGCGCTGATGGCGCGTGCGGCCGCGGCACTGGCGCCGGCCGCGGCGACGGCCGACGACGACTGCTTCTGGCTTTATTCCTCCGGCTCCACGGGCCGGCCGAAGGGCGCGGTGCACCGTCACCGCGACATCGCCGTCACCTGCGTGCACTACGCCGCCGGCGTGCTGGGCGTGCGCGAAGACGACGTCTGCTTCTCCGCAGCCAAGCTGTTCTTCGCCTACGGGCTTGGCAACGCGATGACGTTCCCGCTGTGGGCCGGCGCCACCGCGGTGCTGTCGGACGAGCGGCCGTCGCCGGACATGACCTTCGCCGTCATCGAGCGCTTCCGTCCCACCGTCTATTTCGGCGTGCCGACGCTCTACGCCGCGCAGCTCCGCGCGCTGGAGACCGCGACACCAGACCTGTCGTCCTTGCGCGTCTGCGTCTCGGCCGGCGAGGCGCTGCCGGCCGAGCTGTTCCGCCGCTGGCAGGAGCGCACCGGCCTCGTCATCCTCGACGGCATCGGCTCGACCGAGATCCTGCACATCTTCATCTCGAACAGCCTCGATGCGGTGAAGCCGGGCACGAGCGGCAAGGTCGTGCCCGGCTACGAGGCGAAGATCGTCGACGAGGCGGGCCGGCCGGTCGCCGACGGCGAGCAGGGCACCTTGCTGATCCGCGGCGATTCGATCGCGGGGCGCTACTGGAACAACCCGGAGCGCACGGCCTCGACGATGATCGCCGGCGGCTGGATCGTCACCGGCGACACCTATATCCGCGACCCGGGCGGCACCTACACCTATTGCGGCCGCGCCGACGACATGATCAAGGTCGGCGGCATCTGGTGCTCGCCGGTCGAGATCGAGTCCCGTCTGATCGAGCATCCCAAGGTGCTGGAGGCCGCGGTGGTCGGCCGCGCCGACGACGACGGGCTGGTCAAGCCGGAGGCGCACGTCGTGCTCAAGGACCCGGCGGACGCCGGCGACGCGCTGGCCGCCGAGCTGCTGGAGCACTGCAAGTCCGGCCTCGCCCGCTACAAGTACCCGCGCTGGTTCGCCTTCGCCGCCGAGCTGCCCAAGACCGCCACCGGCAAGATCCAGCGCTTCAAGCTGCGGCAGTAGCGGCCGCCGCAGGCGCGTTCGAGCCCTGACACCAACGTTTCGTAGGGGCGGGTCTCAGACCCGCCCTGTTTTTTGTTTTCCGTTCGGCCCCGGCGCGGTGTCGCACGCCGCGGGCGGGTCTGAGACCCGCCCTACGCAAGGTCGGTGTGAACGGCGCCCGAGCGCGGGTCTGGATAGCGGCTCTCCGGCCGCGTATGACTATGGACAAGAAAAACCAGCGCGAGGCTCCGTCCGATGCCCGATCTCCGCCACGCCGGCCCGGCCGGTCTCAACCTGCTGACCGCGTCGGAAGCCGCGGCGAAGATCGCCGCCGGCGAGGTCACGTCGGAGGCGCTGGTGCGCGACTGCCTGGCGCGCATCACCGCGCGCGACACGCGGGTGCACGCCTGGGCGCACGTCGATCCCGACCAGGCGCTGTTCGCCGCGCGCGCCGCCGACCAGGCGCCGCGCAAGGGGCCGCTGCACGGCGTGCCGGTCGGCATCAAGGACGTGCTCGACACCTTCGACATGCCGACCGAGTACGGCTCGATCCTCTACCGCGGCCACCGGCC
>JBFWQM010000287.1:0-6068 GCA_050249455.1 Rhodospirillaceae bacterium
CACCTCCCCTGGGGGGAGGAGAGGGCATTCTGCTCCCTCTCCTCCCGCTGCGGGTGGAGAGGGTCGGGGTGAGGTGGGCGGCCTCGCCGAGTCCGCGGCTCGCGGCACGAGAAGAGACGGGGAGCGACGATGAGCAATGCCGTGCAGACCGACCTGCGCGCCTTTCTCGCCGCGGTGGAGAACGGCGGCGAGCTGAAGACGGTGCGCGGCGCCCACTGGGACAAGGAGATGGGCGCGGTCACCGAGGTGCTGTACCGCGAGAAGGTCGACAAGTCGCCGCTGCTGCTGTTCGACGACATCCCCGGCTACCCCAAGGGGATGCGCTGCATCTACGGCATGCTGGGCTCGCCGCTGCGGCTCGCGCTCGGCTTCGGTCTCGATTCCAGCCTCGCCACCCGCGACCGGATGGGCCTCCTCAACCAGTTCCGCAAGCAGATCAAGCTCAACAAGCCGGTCCCGCCGCGCATGGTCAACGGCGGCCCGATCCTGGAGAACATCGACGACGGCGATGCGGTCGACCTGCTCAAGTTCCCGGTGCCGATCCACCACGAGCTCGACGGCGGGCGCTACATCGGCACCGCCTGCGCGGTGATCACCCGCGACCCGGACACCGGCCGGGTCAACATGGGCACCTACCGCGTCATGGTGATCGGGCCCAACAAGTGCGCGTCCTACATCTCCAACGGCAAGCAGGGGCGCATCCACCGCGACAAGTACTTCAAGGCCGGCAAGCCGTGCCCGATGGCGATCGTGGTCGGCATCGACCCGGTCAGCTACCTCGCCGCGCGCTACACGCTGGCCGACACGGTGCCGGAGCTCGACTGGGCCGGCGGCATCGCCGGCGCGCCGATGGACTGCATCGAGGGCGCGCTGACCGGCCTGCCGATCCCGGCCAACTCGGAGATCGTGCTGGAGGGCGAGTGCGTCCCCGACGAGAAGGTGATGGAAGGCCCGTTCGGCGAATGGACCGGCTACTACGCCGGCGACGCGCAGCCGGAGCCCGTCATCAACATCCGCCGCGCCTACTGGCGCAACGACCCGATCATGACCTGCGCGGCGAGCCAGAAGCCGCCGCACTCGCATCTGTTCGAGCGCTGCTTCATCCGCTCGGCGGCGCTGCTCGACTCGCTCGAAGGCGCCGGCATCCCCGACGTCAAGGGCGTGTGGGTGCACCAGGCGGGATCGGGACGGACCTTCGTCGTCGTCTCGATCAAGCAGCGCTATTTCGGCCATTCGACCCAGGCCGGCCTCGTCGCCTCGCAGGTCAACCCGGTCGGCTATGTCGGGCGCTACATCGTGGTGGTCGACGACGACATCGACCCGTCCGACATCCACGACGTGATCTGGGCGATGGGTACCCGCAGCGACCCGCGCGAGGACGTGCAGGTCGTCCACAAGACGTGGTCGTCGCGGCTCGACCCGATGGTGACCGGCAAGGCGCTCTACAACAGCCGCGCCATCATCGACGCCTGCATCCCCTACGAGCGGATCGAGACCTTCCCCAAGGTCGCCCAGACCTCGCCCGAGCTCGCCCGCCAGGTGCGCGACAAGTTCCCGGACGTGTTTAACTGATCGGCGTGGACCGCGGCCGCCCACCTCACCCCAACCCTCTCCTCCCAAAGTGGGAGGAGAGGGCTTTCCTCTCCCTCTCGTCCCTGTTAGGGAGGAGAGGGTCGGGGTGAGGTGGGCGACCCCGTTGTCTGATCTGAACGGTAGCGGAGTCCGCGATGAATCCCGAAGCCAAGTCGCACATGATCCAGCCCGGCTTCGTCCAGACGATGGCCGCCTACAACAGCGAGATGAACCGCCGCCTCTACGGCGCCGCCGCGCGGCTGCCGGAGGAAATGCGCAAGAGCCCGGAAGGCGCGTTCTGGCATTCGATCCACGGCACTCTGTGCCACATCCTGTGGGGCGACTGCGCGTGGATGTCGCGGTTCGCCGGCTGGCCGGCGCTGAAGGCGGGCATGAAGGAGTCCGCGACCTTCATCGACGACTTCGAGACTCTGCAGGAGGCGCGGCAGGAGGCTGACGCCGGGATCGAGGCGTGGGCCGCAAAGCTGACCCAGGACTGGCTCGACGGCGACCTGACGTGGTTCTCGGGCTCGGCGGGGCGCGAGCTGACCCACCCGCGCGGCTTCCTGGTCGCCCACCTGTTCAACCACCAGACCCACCACCGCGGCCAGGCCCACGCGCTGATCACCGCGGCGGGGGAGAAGACGGGGGATACGGATTTGTTTCTGGTGGTGTAGCCCAACGGGGGTAGATTAAACGCCAACCCGATCTTCGAGACTTCCCGAAGAGAAAAAGGGCAGGTCTGAGACCTGCCCTTCCGTAAGAACCGATCGGCTCGCTCGTCAGGGCCTGTCCTTGCCCTCCACGAGCCAGCCGAAGCGTTCGCGGGCGCGGCGGGCTTCCTCGGGGGTCGGGGCGTTGACCTTGGGGAAGTCGTTCTTCCAGTGGAACGGCCGGCAGGCGTCGATGATGGCGCGGCTGTTGGTCATGTTGCCGGCCTTCTTGTCCTCCGGCGGGATCCGCGGGTCGAGCGGGGTGGACCACGCGCCGTGGATGATGTCGATGGAGTCCGCCGGGTCGGTGCGGGTGAGCATCGCCCAGGTCAGTTCTTCGAGGTTCGACACGTCGATGTCGTCGTCGGTGACGATGACGTACTTTCCGGCATAGGCGCCGACATGGCACATCGCGGCGACGTGGCCGGCCTGCTTGGAGTGGCCGGGATAACGCTGCCTGATCGCGATGCCGAGCAGCATGCGGCCGTTGCCGACCTCGTGCGCCCAGGCGGCGGTGACGTCGGGGACGCCGGCCTTCTCGACGTTGGCGCGCAGCATGGCCGAGCGGGTGACGGCGCGATAGCGGCCCATCTCGTCGGGCGGCCGCTGCGGCGGGCAGCCCAGGATGATCGGGTTGTTGCGGTAGTAGACGGCCTTCACATGCATCACCGGCTCGTCGCGCATGTCGGAGCCGTAGTAGCCGGTCCACTCGCCGAACGGCCCCTCGGGCCGCCGCTCCTGGGGATCGACGAAGCCCTCGATCACGATCTCGGCGTCGGCCGGGAAGGGCAGGCCGGTGTGCCTGCCCCTGATGCACTTCAGCGCCTCGCCGCGCATGCCGCCGACGACGTCGTACTCGCAGACGCCGGGCGGCATCTCGGTGCAGGCGTTGAGGAAGGTCATCGGGTCGCCGCCGCACACGACGACGGCGGGCATCGGCTCGCCGCGCGCCTGCCACTTGTCGCGGTGGACCCGGCCGTGCTTGCCGGGCGAGATGTAGAAGCCGACCGTCTTCCGGTCCATCACCATGACCCGGTAGGTGCCCAGGTTCATCTGCCGGGTGTCGGGGTCGATGGTGACGTCGTAGGAGCCGGTGCCGAGATAACGCCCGCCGTCGGCGGGGTGCCACAGCGGCGTGGGGAAGGCGGTGACGTCGATCGAATCGCCCTCCATCACGTTCTCCAGCACCGGGCCGTCCTCGACGATCTGGTGAGGAATCGTCGGCAAGTCCTTGATCTGATCCTGGTAATAGGCCTCGCTCAGCTCGACCTTCGAGAGCTCCGGCGGGAAGCCGAGCGTCATGTTCTGGCGCTTGCCGCCGAAGAAGTTGACCAGCACGCGCCAGCCCGGCTTGTGGCCGGGGATGTCGTCGAACACGACGCAGGGCGCGTCGTCGGGATGCATGACCAGCTCGGCCGCCGCGCCGATCTCCTCGTCGGTGTTCAGGCCCTTGGCATGGACGACTTCGCCCATCTTCTCAGCTTCGGCGAGCCACTCGCGGAGATCGTGGTAGGGCAGCACGGCGCGCAGGTTGCCGGCCCCGCGCGACGCCGGCCGGCCCGGTGCGATGTCCCTGAGGTTCTTCGCCATTCCTGCGTCTCCCACGTCGCTTGCCGCCGCCTGAAATGCGCCCCCGCCGCGGTCGTGTCAACGCCGCGCTGCGGCCCTCGGCGGATGGCGCATCCCGGCGCAGGCGCTCATTCGGCCTTCAGGTTGTTGGCCTTCACGACCTCGGTCCAGCGCGCGCGCTCGGCGGCGAAGAAGCGCGCGGTTTCGTCCGGCGTCATGGTCTCGGGCTCGAAGCCGGCGTTGCGGATGCGCTCGGCGACCGCCGGCGTCTTCCAGCCGGCGGCGGCCTCCGCGGCGATCTTCTCGACGATCGGCCTGGGCGTGCCGGCGGCGGCGACGAGGCCGAACCAGTTCGACCACACCGCGTCGGCCATGCCGAGCTCCGCCAGGGTCGGCACGTCCGCGAATGCCGGCAGGCGCTGCGCGGTCGCGGTGGCGATCGGGCGGCCCTGGCCCGACCGCTGGACCTGCAGCGCGTTGAACGACGAGTCGAAGCCCCATTGGACCTCGCCCTTCCCGAGGCCCTGGGCGAACGGCGCGACGCCGCGATAGGGCGCGTGCTCGCTCGCGAAGCCGATCCGCTGGCTGAACAGCTGGTCGCACAGGTGCATCAGGGTGCCGACGCCGGGGCTGCCGTGGTTGATCTTGCCGCTGTTGGCGCGGGCGTAGGCCAGGAAATCGGCATAGGTCTTGGCCGGCACGTGCGCGCTGACCTCCAGCACCATGTGGGCGCGGGCCAGGAGGGTGATCGGCACGAAGGCCGTGGCGGCGTCATAGGCCATGCTGGGGTACATGGCGCGCGACGTCGACATGATGCTGAAGTTGACCACGTAGAGCGTGTGGCCGTCGGCGGGGGCGGCGACCAGCGCCTGGCCGGCGACGATGCCGGAGGCGCCGGTGCGGTTCTCCACCACGAACGGCTGGCCCATGGTCTGGCTGAGGTGGTCCGCCAGCAGGCGGCCGACCAGGTCGGTCGCGCCGCCCGGCGGGAAGCCGGACAGGATGCGCACCGGCCGGTTGGGATAGTCCTGCGCCCGGGCGGGCAGGCCCGCCCAGGACGCCAGGACGCAGAGGCACGCGAACGCTACGGCACGTCGCCCGATATTCAACTCGCTTCTCCTTCGCCAGGTTGATCGCGCAGGGCGACGAAACCGGGCGAGCGGACCCCGGACGCGTCACTCGACCTTGATATTATTCTCCTTCACCACCGCGACCCAGCGCGACCGTTCGCGCTCCAGGAACGCCGACATCTCCTCCGGCTTCATCGTCCACGGCTCGTAGCCGGCGTTGCGGATGCGTTCGGCGACTTCGGGCAGCTGGAATCCCTTCGCGGTTTCGGCGGCGAGCTTGTCGATGATCGGCTTGGGCACGCCGGCGGCGGTCACCAGCCCGAACCAGTTGGGCCACGACGCGTCGGCGATGCCGGCCTCGATCAGGGTCGGGGCGTCGGGGAAGGTGGGCCAGCGCGTGTCGGTGCTGACGGCGAGCAGGCGGATGTGGCCGCCCTTGAGGAGCTGCTGGCCGGTATTGGGGGAATCGAAGGCCCACTGCACCTCGCGCTGCGCCATGCCCTGGGCATAGGGCGCGACGCCGCGATAGGGGATGTGCTGGCTGTTGAAGCCGAGCTTGAGGCGGAGCAGCTCTGCGGCGAGGTGCGGCTGGGTGCCGGCGCCGGGCGAGCCGTGGTTCAGCTTACTCTCGTTCGCCTTGGCCCAGGTCGCGAACTCCTTGAACGTCTTCACCGGCGTGTCGACCGAGACCTCCAGCAGCATCGGCGAGCGCACCAGCGTGGTGACCGGCGCGAACGCCGTCGCCGGGTCATAGGTCATGCTCGCGTACATCGCGCGCGCGGTGACCATCACGCCGAAGCTGACGACGTAGATGGTGTAGCCGTCGGCGGGCGCGGCGATCAGCGCCTGGCCGGCGACGACGCCGGAAGCTCCCGGCTTGCTCTCGACCACGAAGGGCTGGCCGAGCGTCTTGTGCAGGTGCTCGCCGAGAATGCGCGCCAGGAGGTCGGTGGGCCCACCCGGCTGGAACCCGTTGATCACCTTGACCGGCTTGGTCGGCCACTCCTGGGCGGCCGCCGCGGCCGGCGCCAGCAGCGCCATCGCCGCGATCGAAAATGCAAACGCTCGTCCCATCCGCACGTCGCTGTCCTCCCTGTCCCGCGGCGCAGCCGCTACTCGTTCCCAGCGGCGCAGCCGCTATTCG
>JBFWQM010000288.1:0-6047 GCA_050249455.1 Rhodospirillaceae bacterium
TGGCGGCGCCCCCCCGCCGCGTTGGGGAAGCGCTTGTGCCGGATCAGGTGCGCGAGCAGCTGGCTCTGGAACGTCGGCAACACGTCCGACGGCGGCGCCGGGGTCGGGTTCACCATGGGCGCCGCCGCGACGGGCGCCGGGGGCGCGACCGGCGCCGCCGGCGGCGGCGCGACGGCGGGCGTCGGCGCGGGCACCGGCTTTGGCGGCAGCGGCTTGTGCACGACGGGCTTGGGCCGCGGCGGCGGCACGGCGACGGCGACCTGGACTTCCGGGTCCAGCACCGGCTGGACGTCGGGCATCTCGATCTTCTCCACCACCGGCTCGACGGCGCGGACCGGCTCCACCGGCTTGACCGGCTCGAGCTCGACGGGGCGGAGGGTCTCGGTCGTGACCGGCTGGACCTGGGCGACGGTCTCCACCGGCACGACGGCGGGCGCGACCGGTTCCGGCGCCATCTCGAGCATCACCGCCGGCGGCGCCGGCGGCGGCGCGGTCGAAACCTCGATGACCGACACGGCGACGCCTACCGCGACATGCAGCGCCAGCACCACCGCCAGGCAGCTGCCCCAGCGCGTCCACGCCGAGCTGCCGTCGTCGGCGCCCTCAAACGGCAGCGAGAACGAGATGGCGGTCATCGCTGCGTCGTCTCCATGCCGACCAGCGCGACCTTCAGATAGCCTGCGGCGCGCAGGAGGTTCATCACCTCCATCAGGTCGCCGTAGGCGACCGACCTGTCGGCGCGCATGAAGATGCGCCGGTCCTTGTCGCCGCCGGTGTCGGCGTTGACCGCCGCGGCCAGCGCCTCGCGCGCGACGATATTGTCGCCGACCGCGAGCGCCAGATCGGCCTTCACCGTCAGGAACAGCGGCTTGTCGGGCCGCGGCTGCGGCCGGGCGGTGGATGCGGGCAAGTCGACCGGCACGTCCACCGTCGCCAGCGGCGCGGCCACCATGAAGATGATCAGCAGGACCAGCATGACGTCGATGAACGGCGTGACGTTGATCTCGTGGGTTTCCGCGAGGTCGTCTCCGCCGTGGTCGAGCCGGACCGCCACCGCCCTACTCCGCCGCCTTGAGGTGGGCCGCCGCCTGGCGGCGGTCGAGGTCGCGGCTGAGCAGGCGCAGCACCTCGCCCGAGGCCTCCGCCACCTGATGGCGGTAGCCCATGATCGAGCGCGCGAAGACGTTGTAGATGACGACCGCCGGGATCGCGGCGACCAGGCCGAACGCGGTCGCCAGCAGCGCCTCGGCGATGCCGGGCGCGACCACGGCGAGGTTGGTGGTCTGGGTCTGCGAGATGCCGATGAAGCTGTTCATGATGCCCCACACGGTGCCGAACAGCCCGACGAACGGCGCGATGGCGCCGATGGTGGCGAGGATGCCGGTGCCGCGCGTCATCGCCCGGCCGGCCGCGGTCTCGATCTGCTGCAGCCGCGACACCGCCCGCTCCTTGATGCCGTCGGCGGCCGGCGCGTCGGCCGAAAGGCGAAGCTCCAGGGCGGCGGCGCGTGCCAGCGCCGGCACCGGCCCCTGCTCCTCGCCGAGTTGCTCCAGTCCGTGCGCCAGCGAGCGCGCGCCGCCCAGGACGCCGACCCCGGCGGCAGCGCGGCGGCGCGCCGCGCGCAGTTCCAGGGTCTTGGCGAGCCACACCGTCCACGTCGCGACCGACGCCAGGATCAGCGCGATCATGACCAGCTTCACGACGGCGTCGGCCGCCATGAACATGCCCCACGGTGTCAGGTCGTGCGGCAGCACCGGCCCCGTCGCCATCATGCCGTCGGGCGGCGGCAGCGCCGTGGCATCCGGGATTGGCGCGGTCGCCGACGGATCGGCCGGGACGGCCGGCGGCGCGCCGGGGTCGGCCGCGGGGGCGCCCTGCGCCCATGCCAAGCGTCCGGAGAACCAGACGGCCGCGAGGGTCAACGGCTGAAGGAGATGGCTTATCCGCATGAACCGGGACTCGAGACCAAGCGTGCGCAAATGCGAATGACTAGCATTTGCGCCACCAATGAACCATCCGGCTTCGCCCGTCAAGCGGGTGGACGGGCGGACAACTTGCCGCAGGCCCGCCTTGCCGCTTATTTGGTCATCGTGACCGTGCCGCCGCGCGACGACGCCTCGACGAGATCGATGCAGTCGGGCCGAGCCTCCTGGCCGCTGCGGCAGGCCGGGACGTCGTTGACCAGCACCGAGCCGACCTTGGCGCAGGCGAGCCCGCTGACGTCGAACAGCTTGACCGTGGTCTTCTTCGGCCGCAGCGGGCCGACGTCGATGGCGAGCCGGCGCGCGATAACGGCGTCCGGACCGAACAGGACGAGGTCGAGGCGGAACTCCTCGAACGGGGTCGCCGTCCGGTTGTCGAGCACGAGGTAGACCCGGCAGCCGCCCTGGTTCTCCTCCAGCTTGTTGAGCTCGACCTTGACGGCCCCCTCGTCGGCAGCGGCGGAAGACGTGATAGCGGCGGCAAGCGCGGCGGTCAGTGCGGCTTTCATTCTCATAGGTCGGCCCACATCCGGATCAGGTTGTGATAGCAGGCGGTCAGCATCACCCCGGCGGGGCTGTCGGGCTGCTCCTGCATGACGTGCTGGATGGCGCGATCGAAATCGAACAGCAGCGTGCGCTGCCCGTCGTCCCGCACCATGCTCTGCACCCAGAAGAACGACGAGACGCGCGCGCCGCGCGTCACCGGCGTCACGTGGTGCAGGCTGGTCGCCGGGTACAGTATCAGATCGCCCGGCGGCAGCTTCACCCGATGCACCCCGTAGGTGTCCTCCACGGAGAGCTCGCCGCCGTCGTACTCCTCCGGCGGCGTCAGAAAGAGCGTCGCCGACAGGTCGGTGCGCACGCGGTGCAGCGTGCCCGCGACCTGGCGGACGGCGTTGTCGACGTGGCTGCCGAAGGTCTGTCCGCCCTGGTAGCGGTTGAACAGCGGCGGATAGACCTTCAGCGGCAGCGCCGCCGAGATGAACATCGGGTTGCCTTCCAGCGCCGCCAGGACGATGTCGCCCGCCTCGCGCGCCGCCGGATGGTTCTCCGGCACCTGCATGTTGTCCTTCGACCGCGCCGACTGGTAGCCGGCCGTCGCCCGACCGTCCACCCACGGCGCGGCGTCGATGATCGCGCGGCAGCGCGTCACCTGCTCCGCGTTCAGCACCCTGGGGATGTGAAGCAGCATCGCCGCCTCCTCGGAAAATGCGCGGCCCCGCCCTGCAGGGCGAGGCGGGGCCGCGCGCCCCCCACCCGATCCGTCAGAAGCGGAACGCGGTGGATACCAGCACGGAACGGCCGGCGCCCGGAACAAGGTGCGCGCCGCCGCCGTGTATGCGCTCGATATAGAACTCGTCGGTCAGGTTATAGCCGTTGACGCGAATGTCGATGTTCTCCGTCACGTGATAGGCGACGGTGGCGTCGAACAGCCAGTAGCTGTCGACCTTGCCGGTGTTGGTGTTGTTGGTGTAGCGGCTGCTGGCGTACTGCACGCCGCCGCCGATCTGGAAGTTGTACGGCAGGTCGTAGGTCGTCCACAGGCTGAAGGCGTGCTCCGGCGTGTTCGGCACCGTCTTGCCGGTCTCGTTCGCGGTGTTGGACCGGATGATCTCGCCGTCCAGGTAGGCGTAGCCGCCGATCACGTTCCATTGCTCCGTGATGCGGCCGGTGAAGCCGATCTCGAAGCCCTGCACCCGCTGCTCGCCGTCGAGCACCTGGACGGTGCCGCCGAGCGGATCAGGCGTGCGCGCGTTGGTCTTGTCGATGCGGAACAGCGCGCCGGACAGGCTGAGGCGCCCGGCGAGAACGTCCCACTTGGTGCCGATCTCGAACAGGCGGTTGCTCTCGGGATCGACGCCGGTCGTGTTGGCGGCCAGGGTCAGCGCTTCCGCCGACGGGTTGAACGAAGTCGCGTAGGAGAAGTAGACGCTGCCGTTGCTGGCGGGCTTGCCGACGATCGCGCCGCGCCAGCTGAACTCCTCGTCGACCTGGCCGAAGTTGGTGGTGGCGGCGCCGGCCGGCGTCGAATCCACGTCGGCGTCGAACCGGTCCCAGCGCATGCCGCCGACCAGTTCCACGTAGCGGCCGATCTTGATCGTATCGAGGGCGAACAGGCCGAGCGTGGTGGTCGTCGTGTTCGTCTTGGTGCCGTTGGTGCGCGTGCCGGTGAACGGCGTGTTCGGGTTCGGGCTGAACAGGCTGTCGGTCGCCGCGCCGGCGAAGGTGATCGCCTGGTTGTCGTAGGTCTCGCGGCCGAACTCGACGCCCGTCACCACGGTATGCTGCAGGCCCGCGGTGTCGAACTTCACCGTCACGTCCGTCTGGTTGATGAACGCCTCGTTCACGCTGTCGCGGCCGGTCGGGTTGCGGGTCAGCGAGTCGGTGACGGCGCTGGCGTTGCGTGGCGGCGAGACGATGGCGAACCGGGTGTCGTGCACGAACCGCGTCTGGTTGCGCACGCTCAGGTCCTTGCTGAAGTCGTGCTCGAACTTGCCGGTGACCATGTCGACCTTGGTCTCTTCGGTCTGCAGGCCCTTGAAGCCGTACCAGTTCGACCGGTCGACCGGCGGCACCGCGCCGTTCAGGATCGGCAAGCCATAGTCCGGCACGTTGTCTTCCTGCTGGTGCAGGTAGCTGAGGGTGAAGCGGGTCGGCGTGCCGATGCCGACGGCGAAAGACGGCGCGACCGCCCAGCGCTGGTACTCCACCACGTCGCGGTCGGCGACCTCGTTGTCGTGGTACATGAAGTTGAGCCGCACCGCCGCGCCGCCCATGCCGAGCGTGTCGAGGCCCTGGTTGACGTCGCCGGTGAACCGCTTGGTCGTATCGGTCCCGAACCCGACGGTGCCGCCATAGAAACTATCCAGGGTCGGCTCCTTGCTGATCAGGTTGACCGAGCCGCCGGTCGAGCCGCGGCCGAAGAAGGTCGACGACGGCCCCTTCTGCACCTCGATCTGCTCGGTGTTGAACGGGTCGCGGTTGTACTGCGCGATGTCGCGCAAGCCGTCGATGTAGAGGTCGTTGTTCGCCGTGAAGCCGCGGATGCGCAGGTTGTCGCCCTGCGGGCCGCCGCCTTCGCCGGCCACGATGCTGGTGCCCGGCACGTTGCGCAGCGCCTCGCGCAGGGTGGTGATGCCCTGCTGGTCGAGCACCGACCGCGGCACGACGTTGATCGACTGCGGCGTGTTGCGCAGCGGCTCGGTCAGCTTTGGCGAGGCGCTCTGGTCGACCTTGAACTCGGGGGCCGGCAGTCCGGTCGGACGGTCGGCCTCCACCGATACCGGCGGCAGGGTCTGGGTCGATTGGGCGCCGGCGCCCTCGCCCGCGAACAGCGTGGCGCCGAACGCGACGGAGGTGAGGACGGTATGGGAGACGAGGCCGGGTCGGCGAAGACTCGGCAGGGCTGGCTGAAGACGTTTTGCTGGCATCTGTCCCTCGGGGTTTCGTGCATTTCTGCCGGTTGAAACCTGGCTGGCTTTTCGGGGACGAGACCCACGTGGCTGGCTTGGCGTATCGGCGGCGTCTGAAAAACTTGTCGTGTGATCGCTGCGGTGCGGCGGCTCCCTGTTGATGGTTCGATCGGATCGCCTTTTTGCCGCCGCCACCCAGCGCCGGTGGGCCGCTTTCGTTAGGCTGCGAACGAGCAAAAAAGCATCGCTTCGGTAACAGATTATCCTTGCGACTGCAACTCGTTCGCAAGTACACAGTCGTACGTCGTGTCCCGTTCGTGACGTTGGCCACGATCCGTAAGCCGAGTCAGCCCGCCGGCGCCCTCCCGGGCCGCCCAGCCAGCCAGCCTCCCCGCAAATCCCTGCCGATGCCGCAGGCCCGCCCTTCCGGGCGCGCGAATGCGGTGTTTCGGCGCAAATCAAACTGGAATGCGTACAAAGCGCATTCCGTGAGAATGGAGGGCTATTCTTCGATGTCGAACCCCCTGAACGGCGCCGACATGGCGTCGCTGTCCGCTTTGCCCGCCCGACAGCGGCTGGCCAGCCGCCTGCTGGCCTGCACCGCCGTCGGCCTCGCGGGCGCAGCGATCTCTGCATCCGCCGCCGCGCAAAC
>JBFWQM010000289.1:0-6005 GCA_050249455.1 Rhodospirillaceae bacterium
GGACGGCGACCGACTTCCTGCCGTTCGCCGGCTTCGCGGCCGACCCCTACCGCGACTACTCGCAGCCGTGGTTCGGCACCCGCAAGGTGCTGCGCGGCGGCGGCTGGGCGACCAGCGCCCGCATCGCCCGCCCCGCCTACCGCAACTTCTTCCCGCCCGACCGCCGCGACGTCTTCGCGGGGTTCAGGACGTGCGCGCTGTAGGCTACTGCCCCTTCGGCGCCTCGATGCGGATGATGCGGTCGTCGCCTTCCTTCGGGGTGCCGCGGCCGTCGCGGTTGCCGGTCAGGACGTAGAGCGCGTCGTCGGGGCCGACCACGGCGTCGCGGAAGCGGCCGAAGCGGCCCTCGGTGCCGCCGTCGGCGAACCAGCGCTCGATCGACTTGGCGCGCCACGCCTCGCCGGGCTTCTCCAGCGTGATGTGCATCAGCGCCTCGCTCGCCAGGGTGCCGACGAACAGCGTGCCGCGCCAGAACGTCATGCCGGTCGGCGGCGTGGTGATGTCGTTCCACGCGATGATCGGGTCGACCAGGTTGGGCTGCGCCGGCGCGCCGACCGCCAGGGGCCAGCCGTAGTTGCCTCCCGGCCGGATCACGTTGATCTCGTCGTGCGAGAACAGCAGGAACTCGCCCGACGGCCCGTGCTCGGCGGCGAACAGCTCGCGGGTCTGCGGGTGCCAGGCCAGCCCCTGCACGTTGCGGTGGCCCAGGCTGTAGACCGGCGAGCCCGCCGTCGGGTTGTCGGCCGGCACCGCGCCGTTGGGGTCGACGCGCAGGATCTTGCCGGCAAGGCTCTTGGGGTCCTGCGCCAGGTCGGCGTCCAGCGCGTCGCCGGTCGCGATGTAGAGCATCCCGTCTGGCCCGAACGCGATGCGCCCGCCGTTGTGGTTGGCCGCGCCGGGGATGGTCTCCACCACCACCTTGTCGAGCTTCGCCGTGCTGCCGGTGAGGCGGAACCGCGCGACGCGGTTCACCCGCGCGCCGCGCTCCGCCACCGTGTACATGGCGTAGACGAAGGGTTCCGCCGGGAAGCGCGGGTGCATGGCGAGGCCGAGCAGGCCTCCTTCGCCGCCGCGCGCCACCTCCACCGTCGCGACCGGGGTCGGGACGACGCGGCCGCCCTCGATCAGCCGGATGCGGCCGGGCCGTTCGCTCACCAGCGCGCGGCCGTCCGGCAGGAAGACCAGCGACCACGGCGTCTCCAGCCCCTGCACCCAGGTCGAGACCTTGTAGTCGAGCGGTTCCGGCACGAACCGTTCGTCCATGTTCTGCGGCTTGGCGCCCTGGATCGGCGACGCGGACGCGCCGGGGGACAGAACGGCGGCCAATGCGGCCGCAGCCAGGGTGACGGTCAAGCGCATACGGTGGACTCCCGCTCGAACGATGGTGCCGGTGCCGATTCGCTGGTAGCTTCCCCGGACTGCATCCCGCCGAGGTTACGAGAGATGACGGCAGCGAACCGGCCCGCCGCCTCCCCGGCCGAACGCGCCCGGGAAGCGATGCAGCGGCATTATACGGGTCTTTTGCCGTCGCAGACGATACGCGAACTGCTGCGTTCGGGCGAGATCGCGGCCGCGCTGCCGATCGCCGACGACCAGGTCCAGCCGGCCAGCCTGGACCTGCGCCTGGGTGACACCGCCTATCGGGTGCAGGCAAGCTTCCTGCCCGGCCCGAACGCCACGGTGGCGGAGAAGATCCGCCAGTTCGAGATGCACCAGATCGACCTGTCCCGAGGCGCGGTGCTGGAGCGCGGCTGCGTCTACATCGTGCCGCTGGCCGAGAGCCTGTCGCTGCCGCCGGCGATCGGCGCCACCGCCAACCCGAAGAGCTCGACCGGCCGGCTCGACGTATTCACCCGCGTCATCACCGACCAGGGCACCCAGTTCGACCGCATCCGGCGCGGCTACCGCGGGCCGCTCTATGCCGAGATCTCGCCGTCGACGTTCTCGGTGAAGGTGCGCGCCGGCTCGCGGCTGAACCAGCTGCGGCTGCGCCGCGGCACGGCGGAGGCGCTGGGCGACCAGCTGCTGCGGCTGCACGACCAGGTGGCGCTGGTCGACGGCGAAATCGACCGGCAGGAGGTGCGCGAGCACGCCAGCATCGGCCTGCGTCTCGACCTCGAGGGCGCGCCGGGCGCCGGCATCGTCGGCTACCGCGCCAAGCGCCACTCGGCGGTGATCGACGTGGACGGCGTCGGGCGCTACGACCCGGCCGAGTTCTGGGAGGTCATCGCCGCGCCGCAGCGCCGGGGCTTGATCCTCAACCCGGGCGATTTCTATATCCTGGCTACGCGCGAGGCGGTCACGGTGCCGCCCGACCACGCGGCGGAGATGATCGCCTATGACACTTTGGTGGGGGAGTTCCGCGTCCACTATGCCGGCTTCTTCGATCCCGGCTTCGGCCACGCCGCGACCGGCGGCAGCGGCAGCCGCGCGGTGCTGGAGGTACGCTCGCACGAGGTGCCGTTCCTGCTGGAGCACGGCCAGATGATCGGCCGCCTGCGCTACGAGCGGCTGACCGGCGTGCCCGACCGCCTCTACGGCGCCGCCATCGGCTCGTCCTACCAGGGCCAGGGCTTGGCGCTGGGCAAGCAGTTCGCGCGGCCGGCATGACCCGGCTCGTCGGACGCCGTGCCGCGCTGCAGGCCGCCGGCGCTTTCGGCCTGGCCGCGGCGCTGCCGCGGGCCGCCTGGGCGGCGCCGAACCACCAGGACACCCGGTTCGAGGTGCTGCGCGAGGGCAGCCAGCTCGGGATCCTCTACCTCGACTTCCGCAACGAGGGCGACACGCTGGTACTCGACACCAAGCTCGAGATCGTCGTGAAGATCGCGTTCGTCGTCGCCTACCGGTTCAGCCAGTTCCGCAGCGAAACTTGGCGCGGCGACCAGCTTCTCGCCTACGACGTGCGCACCAACGACGACGGGACCAAGACCACCGCGTCGGCCCGGTTGGCCGACGGCAAGCTCGTGGTCGATCGCACCAAGGGCCCCGCGACCGCGCCTGCCGACGCGGTGCCCGCGACCTTCTGGAATCCGGTGATCATCAACCGCACCAATGCGTTGAACGTCGACGATGCCGAACCGGTTTCGATCGCGGTCGCCCCCCAGGGCGCGGAGACGATCGAGGCCGCGGGGGCGCAGCTCGCCGCCAAGCGCTATGCCGTCACCGGCGGCGTCGAGCGCACGGTCTGGTACGCCGCCGACGACGACCGCTGGCTCCAGATGCAGTTCATCGTCCGCGACGGGTCGACCATCATCTACCGCCGGATGGCTTGAGACGCCACGTCAAGAAACGACAGGTACCATTTTGATTTTCAGCTTTGGTGTCCTCTGGCTTGACCGGGGGCCCCATCATGCCGCGTGCGCCGGCATCGACAGGGTCCTCCGGTCAAGCCAGAGACGACAATAAAAACAAATAATTGGGTCGCGTGGTTCACGACGATCGGCAGCTTAACCCAAGGCAAGGCGCCGGCGGCGCTGACCGCTCATAGTACTAGAAACAGCGACGGAGACGGCGATGCGAGCAGCGTGGTTGGCGGCGATCGTGGCGGCGGCGCTGGCCGTGCCAGCGGCAGCGCAGGGACCGGGTCCCGGCGCCGGGCCCGGGCCGGGCGGCGGCCCGATGATGCAGCTAGGCCACGGCCCCGGCGGCGGCCCGGGCGCGATGATGGGCCCGCGCGGCACCGTCAGCCCCGGCATGATGCGCGAGCGCGGACCGGCGGCCGACGACGACGATGACGACGCGGAGGCTTGGCGCTGGCGGCCGGTGCCGCTGCCGCTGATGTTCGGCCCGGTCGACCGCGCGCTGACATTGGACGAAGTGAAGCGGATCGTAGACGCCCACCTCGCCTGGCTGCGCAACGACCGGCTGCGGGTCGGCAACGTGACCGAGAAGGACGCCGACACCGCGACGGTGGAGATCGTGACCAAGGAAGGCGGCGTCCTGGTCAGCCGGATCGAGGTCGACCGCACCCTGGCCGGAATGCGCGCCGTCCCCTGAGCTTGACCGCCCCTGCGCCGGCCCCCTACAACCCGCGGAAACAGCCAGGGAGACGGGCATGCAGCCGCGGACACCGCGCGACCCCAGCGCGCATCGCAGCATCTGGGCGGACCTGCAGGGCGTGCCGTTCACCCAGGGCTACGTCACGGTGGACGGTATCCGCACCCGCTATCTGCGCGCCGGGACGCCGGGCAAGCCGGCGCTGATCTTCCTGCACGGCACCGGCGGCCACGCCGAGGCCTATGTGAGGAACCTCGCCGCCCACGCCGAGCATTTCGACACCTTCGCCATCGACATGCTGGGCCACGGCCACACCGACAAGCCGGACTACGACTACGTCATCCCGCGCTACCTCGACCACGTGCGCGGGTTCATGGACGTCATGGGGCTGAAGACCGCAATGTTGTCGGGCGAGTCGCTCGGCGGCTGGGTCGCCGGCCACTTCGCGGTCGCCTATCCCGGGCGGGTCGACAAGCTGGTGCTCAACACCGCCGGCGCCGAGCGCATCGACCCCGAGGCGCTGGAGCGCATCCGCACCTCCACCCTCGCCGCCGTCGAGGAGGCGAACTGGGAGCGGGTCAAAGCCCGCCTGCAGTGGCTGATGTTCGACAAGTCGGACGTCCACGACGACCTGGTCGCCACCCGGCTCAAGATCTACACCAACCCGGCGATGAAGATCGGCATCCGCCGCATCGTCGCGCTGCACACGATGGAGGCGCGCCGCCACTGGGCGGTGACCGACGCGCAGTGGGGCGCGATCAAGGCGCCGACCCTGGTGCTGTGGACCACCCACGACCCGACGGCCAAGGTCGAGGTCGGCCGGACCCTCGCCAGCCTGATACCCGGCTCAAGGTTCGAGGTGATGCAGGACTGCGGCCACTGGCCCCAGTTCGAGGACGCGGAAACCTTCAACCGCATCCATTTGGATTTTTTGCTCGGGCGCGGCTGAGCCGCCGCCGACATGCAGCGGCTGATGGGCCGGCGGCCACCCACCTCACCCTCCCCGTTGCTGTCGCAACGGGTCCCCTCCCTCTCCCCCCAAAGTGGGCGGAGAAGAGGGACGCCATTTACCCTCTCCGCCCATTGGGGGGAGAGGGTACGAGCGTAGCGAGCGGGTGAGGTGGGCGGCCTCGTCGCCGGACCGATTCACCGCTTCAGGCCGCCGGCAAAGCACCGAAGAACGCGGATGGCCGTGACGAGCACGGCCATGACGACTCGGGAATGCGGGAGAGCCGCCCCCTACTCCGCCGCCTGCCGCGCCGCGCCTTCCGCCGGCCACGGCCAGTAGGCCCAGGCGAGGCCGACCTTGGCGTGGTGGGACTTGAAGTAGTCGACCACGGTGGCGGGGCGGCCGCAGGCGGCGGCGACGCTGATCCAGGCGCGGATCTCGCCGGTACCGCCGCGCAGGGTGTCGGAATCGAAAGTGAAAAGGTTTTTAAGCTCCTCCGGCTCGTTGTTCTCCAGCCGCTCCAGCACCCAGCGGTCGAGCGGCTCGTCGACCCAGCCGGCGCGCGGCCCGGCTGGGTCGTGCGACAGGCCGCCGGAGGCGTAGATCGCGACCCGCAGCTTGCTCTCGTTGAGGATGTCCCGCAGCGCGATCCCGAGATCGTAGCAGCGCGCCGCCGACGGCATCGGCGGGAAATACTCGTTCATGAAGATCGGCACGATCGGGATGTCGAATTTCGGGAACAGCCGCGGCGCCGGGTAGACCACGGCGTGGCTGACCCCGCGGTCCGGCCGGCCGAGCGGGCGCATGATCGCGTTGCTGGCGGGATCGAAGTTGCGCTTCACCAGACCCTTGAGGATGTGCCGGGCGAGGTCCTGGTGGACCGGGATGTGGACCCGCGACTTTTCCGGCGCCTCGCCGACATAGGACGGCACGGTGGAGCCCCACACCGACTCGCCGATGAACACGCTGAACGCCGGCACGTTGGAGATGTCGAACATGTCGCCCTGGTCGTCGCCCAGGATGACCAGCGCGTCGGGCTTGAACGCCTCGAGCTCGCGGC
>JBFWQM010000290.1:0-6005 GCA_050249455.1 Rhodospirillaceae bacterium
CGCCGGGCCGGAAGTTCTCCACCAGGACGTCGCTGTGGCGGGCCAGCTTCAGCAGCGCCTCGCGCCCTTCCGCTGTCCGCAGGTCCAGCACGACGCTGCGCTTGCCCAGGTTGACGGCCTCGAACCCCGCGGCATGGCGGCGATAGGGGTCGCCGCCGTCGGGGTTCTCCACCTTGATCACGTCGGCCCCCTGCTCCGCCAGCAGCATGCCGAGGAACGGGCCGGTGATCATCGTCCCCAGCTCGACCACGCGAACGCCGTCGAGGAGCTTGGCCATGGCGGCCTCCGAACGCGACAGGTGCCTTACCCGTGGATCATAACGAAGTTGCCGTACGGGTCCACCTCCAGCCGCCAGCCGGGCGCGACGGCATAGCTGGTGTCGGGCCCCTCGACCAGCGCCGGCCCCTCGATGGCGTGGCCGGGCGCCAACGCGAAGCGGTCGTAGATCGCGGTCGGGATCGTCTCGCCGCGCTGCCAGGCGATGGCGCGGGTCGCACGCGGCTGCGGCTTCTTCTTGGCGGTGCCCTTGGCCGCCGTGGGCAGCCAGTTGGCGACCTTGCACTCGGCGATCAGGCGAAGCTGCTCCACGGTGCCCTTGCCGCCGTCCACCAGGTCGGCGAGGCGGACCTTGCGGCCCGTCTTTTCCACCGTGCGGTGCTTGCCGCCGGCCGACAGCTCCGCCTGGGCGCGATAGCCGATGTCGCCGACCTCGAAGCCTTCGCCGATCATGTCGCGCTCGGCCTGCTCGCGCAGTTGCGCCAGCAGCGCGTCCAGTTCCTTCGCCTTGCCGGCCGGCAGGCCGACGGTCTTGGCGTAGTGATGCTGCACGCTGGTGGTCGAGCCGCCGAAGGCGCTGAACACCGAACCGAACGGGAACGCGACGATGCGCCGGATGCCGACCCGCTCGGCGATGGCGCAGCCGTGCAGCGGCCCGCCGCCGCCGAAGGCGAACATGGTGACGTCCGCCGGCTTGGTGCCGCGGGCGGCCAGCCGCCGGCTCATGTCGTCGGCCATCGCGCGGTCGATGCCGGCGCGGATGTCGAACGCGGCCTCCGGCACCGGGACGTTGAGCCGCCGCGCGACGCGCCGGTCGATCGCCCGCGTCGCCGCCTCAACGTCGAGCTTCATGCGCCCGCCCAGGAAGTTGTCCGGGTCGATGAAGCCGAGGATCAGGTTCGCGTCGGTGACGGTCGGCTCCATGCCGCCCTTGGCATAGCATGCCGGGCCGGGGGCGGAGCTCGCGCTTTCCGGGCCCACCCGCAATGCGTCGCCGTCGACCTTGGCGATCGAGCCGCCGCCGGCGCCCAGCGAATCGACGCCGATCATCGGCACGGCGACACGCACGCCGTCGATGTCCGGCGTGTCGGCGCTCGGCGGCACGCCGTCGTCGATCACCGCCATGTCGAAGCTGGTGCCGCCCATGTCGGCGGTCACCACGCGCTTCAGCTTCAGCATCTTCGCCAGCACCGCCGCGCCGCGGGTCGCAACCGCGGGACCGGAGTGCAGGGTGTTGAGCGCCACCGTCTTCGCGACGCGGGCGTTGCCGCCGTTGGCGTGGACGATCAGCAGCGGGTTGCGGTAGCCAGCGGCGCGCACCTTGTCCTCGGCGCGGTAGAGCGTGCGCGCCATCTCGCTGTGGATGTAGGCGTTCAGAACCACCGAGTTGGTGCGCGCGTGGTCGTCGCCGACGTGGCTGACCTCGGTGCCGAGCTGCAGCGGCACCGAGCGCAAATAGTGCACCGGATAGCGGGCTCGGATCGCCGCCCGCGCCGCCTGCTCGTTGTGCGCGTTGCGCCAGGCGTTGGCGAAGCTGATGACGATCATCCGCGCGCCGGCCTGCACGAGCTGGCGGACCGCGCGCAGCAGCTCGTCGGAGTCGAGCTCCGCCGCCACCCGGCCCTTGTCGTCGATCTCCTCGCGCACGCCGTAGACCATGTCCGAACGGACGAAGTGGTCGAGGATCGGCGCGGTGCCGTTGCCGTAGAGGTCGGTCTGGTGCCCCTCGGTCACGATCAGGCCGAGCTTCGGCCCGGCGCGCTGGACGATCAGGTTGGTCCCGACCGTGGTGGACACCCGCGCGACCGACGTGCGGCGCAGGAATTCCGCCAGGTCGAGCTCGAAGGCCTTCGAGCCCGCGACCACGCAGTTCATGAAGCACTCGGTGATGTCATGCGGCGTGGTCAGCACCTTTTCGGTCCGCACCTCCTTGCCGTCCGAGAAGAAGCCATCGGTGAACGTGCCGCCGATATCGATGTCGATGCTGTACATGAAGTCCCTGCCGTTCCTTCGTCTTCACACGCCGGCGATGGCGGCCTGCCACGCCATCACCGCTTCCGGCGCCGTTTCCGGCGCCATGTCCCAGTCGGTCAGGAACAGGCGGCCGCCGCGCGACCCCGCCTGCGCCGCCACCCACGCCTTGGCGCCCGCCGGGTCGGCGAGCATGTCGCCCGGCACCGCGTGCGCCTTGTCGCCGCCGTCCGGCGCCGCGACCAGCCGAAAGCCGAGCGCCGCGATGTCCTTGCGCGCCGCCGCGTCCACCGGCGCGCGGCACAGCAGGATCGCCGGCGTCCCGTAGTAGTTCGCGAGGTTGAGCAGCGCGTCGAGCGGCTTCAGCGCCTCGGCCGACGCCACCGCCTCTTCCTCCGCGATCAGCAGCGCCGACACCCCCGCCTCGCAATATTCCTTGGCGAGCGCCAGCGACAGCGGCGCCACGGCGCGCACCGCTTCCGCACCCTTCTTTCCCTTCGGCGCCAGTCGCCGCGCGAGGCCGAGCGGACCGGTCAGGGTGCCGAACACCAAGGCGTCGTCCTTGGTCTCCGCGCACAGCCGGCGCGTGAGGTCGAGGACGCGCGCGATCGGCGCCGCGGCGATGAAGTCCTTCGCGTCGGGCAGCGCCTTCGGCGCCGCCGGCGCGCCCGCGGCGCGGCCGAGGTCGTCGCGCGCCACCGCGGCCCCGGCGGCTTCCGCCTCCAGCCACGGATCGAACCAGTTCACGATGCCGTCGGCCTTGAACAGCTTGAGCGTCGAGCGCAGCGTGAACGCGGCGAAGCCCGGGTCCTCCGCCAGCTCCGCGTACGTCGCCTGCTCCAGCCTGATCGCCAGGGTGAAGGCGATCGGCACGAACAGGTCGCGCCGCGCCTTGGACTGGTAGGCATCGAGCTTGGCGGCCATCAGGCGTATTGCCCCCAGAACGTCTTGTCGTAGCCAGGCTGCCGCGGCTCCGGCCAGGCGCCATAGTGGCGGATCACCTTCGCGGGCGGCTTGCGCCGCGACCACGCCTTCACGAACGTATCGAACGGCTTGCCCTGCCGCAGCCGTTCCTTGCGCAGCGCCGCGCGCGATTTCTCCGTCGCGGCGGCGTCGACCAGGCCGGTGCGCGGGTCGATCACGACGCGGTAGACCGCGCGCGCGACCTCGGCGCTGATCATGCCGTCGTGGAGGTCGCGCAGCACCGCATCCGGGTCGCGCTCGATCACGTCGCCGTAGCCGCCGCCGCCGCCCATGCTGAAGATCATCACGTCGCCCTCGTCGAACCTTTCGGCGAGCTGGCCGGACGGCTCGACCCGGTACTTGCCCTTGAGCGACTGCTCGGTCAGCAGGGTGTAGTAGCTGACGTCGATGTCCTCGCCGCGCTTCACCTTGTCGAACAGGTCGGTGCCCTGGATGATGATGCGCGGGTTGGGCGGGCCGTAATAGCCGCCCATCAGGCCCGGGTTGTGGCTCAGCTTGTCGGCGCTGCCCCACGAGGAGAGGATGCAGCCGCGGTGGCCGCACGCGGTCGACATCTCGACCATCGGGGCGCCGCCGCGGTACTTGCCGAAGCCGTGGAAGTTGCGGTCGATCCGCCGGCTCAGCACGAAGTGCGGCAGGCGGGTGTCCATCTCCTCGGTCTCGCCGGCGTCGGTGAAGGGGCCCCAGAAGAAGCCGATCGCGCTTTCGCCGTCGCCGTCGACGCGGCCGCCCTGGCCGGAGGCGTTGGCGGAGCCGGTGAAGTTCGCCGCCATGTAGCCCAGCCGGTTCTCGCCGGCGAACACGAAGACGTTCTGGTTGCGCGAATGCGGCGCCTGCACCGCCTCGCGGTACGGGCTGTCGAACAGCAGCTTCGATCCCAGGACGTGCGTGCCGTTGACGACGCAGGCGGCGATCGACGTGCCCATGCCGTGCGCCAGGTCGAAGCTGGAATTGGCGATCGACGGCCCTTCCACCAGATAGCGCACCGGCTGCAGCAGCCCGGCGTTGGGCGCGAGCCCGCGGTAGAAATAGGAGAACAGGTAGACCGCGGTGGCCGCGCGCACCAGGTGCCAGGTCGAATGCATCGGGCCCAGCCGGTTCTCCGGCGACACGCCCTGGACCAGGATGGTCAGCCCGTCGCCTTCCTTGACCATGGTGACCGGGATGCGGGTCAGGCCGAGGTCGCCGCCGAGGTCGTCGTCATTGAACATCACCGCGCGGAAGATGCCGTCGTTGAGCTGCGACAGGCGGTGGCGCGCTGCCGCCTCGGCGCGCACCAGCACCTTGCGCATGCCGCCGACCACCGCCTCGACGCCGCGCCGCTCCACCTCGCGCAGCAGGCGGTCGCGGATCAGCTTCAGCGTCGCCACGCGCGAGCGCAGGTCGGCGGCGAACACGAACGCGTTGCGCACCGACCCGGTCATCATGTCGAGCACGTCCTGGTTCAGGAGCCAGTCGCTCCCGATCCGCATCATCTGGATGTGCAGGCCTTCCTCGTAGCGCGTCTTGGCCTTGGCGTTGAAGCCGCCGGGCACCGGCGAGCCGGAATCGCCCTGGTGGCCGCCGCAGGTCACCCAGGCGATCAGCTGGTCGCCGACGAACACCGGCGCGCCGGTGAACATGTCGAAGGCGTGCACGCCGCCCGCCGCCTCGTCGTTGAAGAAGTAGATGTCGCCGTCCCGCAGGCCCACCGTCGGGTGCGGCCGGTAGTACGCGTTGGCGTATTTGAGCTGGGCGTTGTTCAGCATCGTGTGGAAGTAGATGCCGGTCGCCACCGCCACCGGATCGCCCGAGGCGGTGAACAGGCCGCAATTCATGTCGCCGGTGATGACGCTCTCGGTGATCGAGAGCGCCATGTAGACGTCGCGCGCCTCCTCCACGATCGCCGTCAGCTTGTGGTGCAAGAGCTCGACGTCGAGGTCCGAGGTCAGCGCCATGCCGCGCGCCTCGATCTCGGTCACCGGCTCCAGCCCGTGGCAGATCAGCTCCGGGTCGACGCCCGGCCCGCGCTCGTAGGCGTCGGTGTGGTAGACGAGCCCCTCGGTCAGCCGGACGTTGCGGTCGAACAGGGCGCCCACGGGCCGTCTCAGCGGCAGGCACGGGCGGGTTTGAAACCCGCCCCTACGCGACAAAGGCGCGGATGCCGGACCGCCGTCATCGCGCGGCGCCGTTCTTGTAGAGGCCCCAGAAGGCGTTGTCGTATTTCGGCAGGCGCGGCTCCGGCCAGTTGCCGTAGCGCGCGATGATCTGTGCCGGCGGCTTCTTCTTCGACCACTCCTTGATGAACGAGTCGAACGGCTTGCCCTTGGCGAGGCGCTGCTTGCGCACCGCCTCGCGCGCCTTCGCCGTCCTCGCGGCATCGACCAGCCCGGTCGCCGGATCGATGACGACGCCGTAGATCTTCTCGGCGATGTCGAGGGTGATCAGTTCCTCGTGCAGGTCCTTCATCACCGCGTCCGGCTCGCGCTCCAGCACGTCGCCGTAGCCGCCGGCGGCGCCGACGCTGTGGACGATGATGTCGCCTTCCTTGAGCGGCTCGGCGTCCTTCGAGCTCGACGTCAGCACGTAGTCGCCCTTGAGCGCCTGCTTGGTCAAGAGCTCGTACTGGCCGAGCTTGACGTCCTTGCCCTTCTTGATCTGGTCGAAGTAGTCGCTGCCGCGGATGATGAAGCGCGGGTTGGGCGGGCCGGCATAGCCGCCGAACAGGCCGAAGTTGAACGTGACCTTGTCGCAGCTGCCCCAGGTGGAGAACTGGCAGCCGTCGTCGCCGCACG
>JBFWQM010000291.1:0-5987 GCA_050249455.1 Rhodospirillaceae bacterium
CCACGATGTTCTCCGGCCGGATCGCGATGGTGACGCCCAGGCTCGGCGCGTGCGGCTGGCGCGAGCGGCAGAGCAATATCCCGATCTCGGTGTCGATCGCGGGCAGGTAGTCCGAGCCGTGCGGCTCCGACCCGCGGACCCGGCCCTTCACCAGGTTCGTCTTGCCGACGAAGTCGGCAACGAACGGGTTGCACGGCGCGGAATAGATCTCCAGCGGGGTCCCCTCCTGGTCGATGCGGCCGTCGTGCATCACGGCGATGCGGTCCGACATCGTCAGCGCCTCGACCTGCTCGTGGGTGACGAACAGGGTGGTGACGCCGAGCCGCTTCGTCAGCGCCTTCAGCTCCTGGCGCATCTCCTCGCGCAGCTTGGCGTCGAGGTTGCTGAGCGGCTCGTCGAGGAGGAGGACCTGCGGCTCGCCGACCAGCGCGCGGGCAAGCGCGAGGCGCTGCTGCTGGCCGCCGCTGAGGTCGGTGGCGGCGCGGCCGTGCAGCCCGTCCAGCTTGACCAGCGCCAGGGCGTCGAGCGCGCGTCGTTCGATCTCCGCGCGCGGCGGCCGGGGGCGCAGGCGGCGCAGCGGGAACGCGACGTTGTCGAACACGCTGAGATGCGGCCAGATCGCATAGGACTGGAACACCATGCCGATCCGGCGCCGGTTCGGCGGCACCCAGACGCCGCGCCCGGCGTCGACCACCGCAGTCCGCCCGACGACGATGCGCCCGCCGTCAGGCCGGTGCAGGCCGGCGACGCAGCGCAGCGTCGTGGTCTTGCCGCAGCCGCTCGGCCCCAGCAGCGTGTAGAACTGGCCGGCCTCCACCTCGATCGAGACGCCATCGACCGCGACGTGGCGCTGCGCGCCGCCGCCATAGACCACGTTGAGGTCCTCGATCCTGATCATCGGTCCCGTCCCGGCCGCCGGGCCATCAGATGAGCTTCCATCGGTCGAGCGCCTTGGCGTAGACGAAGATCAGCGGCAGCGTGACCGCCAGCAGCAGCAGCGACAGCACGGCGGCGGCGCCCTGCTGGCCGAACGCGAAGTTGCTCCACACGATGTAGGGAAGCGTCAGGTTGCCGCCCGTGGTCAGGAACATGACGACCGTCAGGTCGCGCGACGTCAGCAGCGCCGTCCACAGCCAGGTGAACAGCAGCGCCGGCGCCATCAGCGGCAGCAGGACGCGAAGGATGAGGTCGCCGGTCGTCGCGCCGCTCATCTGCGCGGCCTCGTCGAGCTCACGATGGATCTGGATCAGCGCGCTGTTGGTCATCCGCGAGCCGTAGCTGATGCGCACCACCACCGACGCGATGATCAGGATCCACAGCGTGCCGTAGATCGGCACCACCGGCCCGATCACGAACAGCCCGATCAGGAGGCTGGAGATCGAGAACAGCGTCGCCGGCACGACGTGCGGCAGGAAGGCGAACACGTCGAACGCCGCCCGCCCGCGCACGTTCGACCGCAGGACCACCCACGAGAACGCGAACGACAGCACGGTGACGACGGTGGCGACCGAGACCGTCAGGATCGCGGTGTTCTTCAGCCCGGTCAGCGTCGTGCCCCAGTCGATAGAGCGGAAATTCTCGAGCGACAGCATCGCCAGCGATTCGACGGTGGGCAGCTGGATGAACGGCAGCAACGCCGCCCACACCAGCACGATCAGCGGCAGCCCGAAGTTCAGGAGGAAGAACAGCACGACGAAGCCGACCGCCAGCCAGCGCAGGCGGCCGAGCGGCACCAGCATCGGCCGGTAGCCCTTGCCGGTGATCACCGCGTAGCGCCGGGCCCGCTTCTGCATGTCGTTGTAGAGCCAGCACATCGCGAGCGCCCAGATCACGAGCGGCGCGCTGGTCGCGGCCGCCGCGCCGTATTGCGGCGGGCCGGAGGTCGGGTTGAGGAGCACCAGCACGTAGGTACTGTAGGTGAAGATGCGCCGGCCCCAGCCGATGATCGCCGGCGTGTCGACCGCGGCGAAGCCGATGGTGAAGATGAAGATGGAGGCCGCCATGATCGCCGGCCACGCAAGCCGCAGGGTCACGGTAAAGAAGGTGGTCAGCGGATTGGCGCCGGCCATCGCGGCCGCCTCCTCGAGCGCCGGGTCCATCGCCCGGAACGCCGATGCGGTCATGATGAAGGCGAGCGGCGCCAGGCTGAGGCCCTGCACCCAGCCCATGCCGACGATGTTGTTGATGCTGAGGGCGGTGCCGGCGCCGAACGCCGCCTCGATCGCGGAGTTGACCAGCCCCACGGTCGGATGCAGCAGGAACACCCAGCCGATCGCCGGGATGAATCCGGGGATCAGCACGGCGACGGTCATCATCGTGAAGATGAGCGGCTTGCCGGCGACGTCGGTGCGCGTGGCGAGCCAGGCGATCGGAATGCCGAACGCCAGCGAGACCACCAGAGTGACGGCGGCGAAGCCGGTGGTGTTGGCGAACACCCGCAGCACGAACGGGTCGGTGAACACCTCGCGGTAGGCGGCGACGCTGTACTCTGTCCCGAGACCGCCGACCGATCCTTCCAGGATGCTGGTCCAGAAGATGAAGAGCAGGTTGCCGCCGATCAGCAGCGAGGCCAGAGTCACCGCGGCCAGGAGCCCGAGCCGCCACGGATCGCGGTCGCCCGGGGCGCGGCGCGCCGGCGGGCGGCGCCACGCCGCCGCGCCGAACGCCGCGCTGTCCGCCGCCGACTTCATGGTCGCCTTCACGATCCTGCCGCGGGGCCCGTGCCGCCTGCCCTACCGCCCTTCGCGGATGATCTTCAGGATGTCGTTGCGCGCCGCCGTGGCCTCCGGATGCGTCATGTACCAGCGCGCGTCGACCTCCACCGGCTTGGCGCCGTTCCTGACCGCCGCATCGAGCCGGGCCGCCAGCTTCGATCCGGGCAGCTGGTGCAGGTCGGCGCGCCACAGGTCCCACTGCAGCCGCTGGCCTTCCTCGGTCACCAAATAGGCGATCAGCAGCTTGGCGGCGTTCGGGTGCTGCGCGTTGCTGGGCACCAGGCCGTAGAAGTAGCTGAGCGGCGTGTAGTCGCGCAGCAACAGCTGGTCGACCGGCAGGCCGGCCTCCTTCATCTTGATCGCGTCGATCGGGCCGCAGTCGAACATCATGGCGGCGAACTCGCCGGTGCCGACGCGGTTCTGGTCGGTGCAGTTGATCAGGCCGGCGACCTGCGGCGAGAAGCGCTTGACGAAATCGAGCGCCTTGTCGCGGCCCATGATGTCGTTGGCGGCGAGCACGTCGAGCGCGACGCCCTGCGGGTTGGTCGCGAGCTTGCCCTTGAACTGCGGCGCCAGCCAGCCTTCGAGCGTCTGCGGCGGGCTGGGGACCAGCTTGGTGTTGTAGGTGACGCCGTACATGGTGGAGGCGAGCCTGAGCACGCCGCCGTCGAGCTCGACGATGGCGGGCGTCACGCGGCCGGGCAGCAGCTTCTGCCAGTCGACCTTCGTCAGCAGGTTGTTCTCCGCCATCATCGGCAGGACGTTGGACACCGCGATGTAGACGTCGGTGCCGGCCGGCGTCTTCGCCTTCGCCTCGTTGGCGATCTGGAACGCGAGCTGGATCAGGCTGCCGGTCGGGGTGTGGCTCATCTTCACCTGCGAGCCGAACATCTTGTTCATGTTCTGCTCGATCGTCGCGAGGCCGCGGGCGCCGCCGAGCAGGTTGCCCGGCCAGATCACCTTGAGCGCGCCTTCCTTGTTCGCCTCTGCGACGACGGCCTTCATCTCGGCGCTGAGCTCGGCGGCGTGCGCCGCGGCGCCGGCCAGGACGACGGCCGATGCCGCGGCAGCAGCGGCGGCGAACCGGCGTAGACAGTTGATCTCCTGCGCCCACATGAGCGTACCTCCCCTTTCAGGTTTTGCTTCTTGCCGGCACCGGCGGCCGGCGCAGGGCGCGCCGTCCGCCCTTCGTGCGCGTCACTTCCTCTGCTGGTATTGGGTCAGGTGCCGGTAGTCGTCGCGGATCGGCGCGAAGATGTCGAGGTTGAGCACCGTCTCGGTCCCCACCGGCTCGGCGTAGTGCATCACGCCGGGCGGGATGCGGATCACGCTGCCGGGCCCGGCGGTGATGACCTCGTCCCCGACGTGGAAGTTCGCCGTCCCCTGCACGATGTAGACGACCTGCTCGAACGGGTGGCTGTGCGGGTTCACCTGCATGCCCGGCTCCAGCCAATTCATCACCATCATCGCGTTGTCGCCCTGGAACCCGGCGCGCGAGACGCCCTTGCGCACGACCTCCCGGGGCAGCTCGTTCCAGTTGATCTTCTCGACCTTGGTCATGCGTGCACCATGCCGAGCGCCACACCGTACTCGACGGTCTGGGCGTAGATGTCCTGGACCGGCGGCTTGCCGCCGGCGGCGGCGTGCGCGGCGCACGCCGCGATCCAGGTGTAGATTTCGACCGAGCCGATGCCGGCCTGCTCGACCAGCTCGGCCGGCTTCCATTTGTCCGCCTTGTCGACCCGGCCGGTCGTCACGAACTCCAGAAATTCGAGGTCGAGGTCGCGGTTGAGCTTGCAGTCGGCCGCGGTGATGCCGCCGGAGCCGAGCGCGACCGCCGCCTCGCGGTGGATCGCGTCCATGTGGTCGAGCCACGCCGTCAGCTTCGGCTGGTCCTCGTGCGGGCCGAGCATCTGGTAGGTGGTGATCATTTCGTCCGCCGTGCCGTAGGGCGGGAAGATCACCGTCGGGTTGTGCGACAGCCCGCCCGAGCCGATGAACAGGACACGCTTGCCGAGCTCCTTGGCGTAGCGCCCCACCGCGTCGCCGAGCGCCTTGCTGCGCCGGAACGGCGGCAGCGGGCTGGTCATGATGTTGAACACGATCGGGATCGTCGGGTAGCGGTCGAGCGCGCCGCACACGTTGACGATCGTCTGCGACAGGCCGTGGTCGATCGCGAGGTCGTAGGAGACCGCGATGTCGATGTCGCTCTCGTGCAGCGCCGCCGCGCAGCCGACCGCTGTCTTCTCCGGCACGTTCAGCGTGCCGGCATGGCCGCCGATGTCGGCGGTGGCGTGCGCGGCGATGCCGATGCAGAACGGCGGCGCCAGCTTGCGGAACAGCGAGGTGTAGTGGTCGGGGCCGAACGCGATGACGAGCTCGGGGTCGAACGCGGCGATCTCCGCCGCGCGGCGCGCGAACAGGTCTTTGATTGCCTCGTGCTCCTTGGGCGCCTTGGAGAAGCAGTGCATCAGCGGCGAATGGGATGCGCAGAAGACGGCGGTATTCATGATCTCGCGTTCTCCCTGGCGGACAGCGGCAGCACGGTGGTCCGTGCCGGGTCGGCGAAGATGTCGGTGAGCTGGCGCGACTGGAACATCCAGCGCCCGTCGCGGTGGACGAACACGTCCTCGACGTCGGCGACCAGCAGCGGCTGGGCGGGCAGCGGCGGCGTGCCGTTCTCGGCGAAGATCAGCATGATCGACTGGCCGGACCAGTGCGTCGCGTCGATCTCCTGGAACCGCATGTTGGTCATGATGTGGCGCGCGGTGCGCGGCCCGGCGGCGGCGCGCAGCCGGTAGGCCTCGCGGATCGCCTCGCGGCCGGTGCTGCGCCGGCCCGGGCCCTGGCCGTACCAGCCGTCCGGCGCGAACAGGTCGGCCGCAGAGCCCACCGGGCCGCGGTCGACGCAATAGGCGAACTCGATCACCAGTTCTTCGAGCGCGGCGCGGACGGCGCGGGTGCGGTCCGACGCGGCAGGCGGTGGCGCCGGTGCGGCGCCCGACACGGGCTGGGTAGTCACGGCGACCTCCCTGGCTCTGCCGCGCATCGGCGCGGTGGCGATTGCCCGCCATTTGGCCGCCGGCCTTCCATTCAGTAAAATAGATTTGCCGTGCCTTGCATAAAAAATTTTTTATGATTGGGTCGGACTCGCCAGGAAGCGCCCATGAACATCGACCAGACGCGGCTCTACCGCCTGAGCGTCGTCATCGAGGAGAAGAACCTGTCGGCGGCGGCCCGGCGGCTGGGCCTGACACAGCCCGCGCTGTCGGC
>JBFWQM010000292.1:0-5980 GCA_050249455.1 Rhodospirillaceae bacterium
CGAGCACCTTCGCCGTGATCGACATCTCGGCGAGCCCGCCCGGCGCCGTCGCCGCGATCATCGAGGCGACCGGCAGCCCGGTCAGCGCGCCGAGCGCGACGGCGAGCAGCGCGCACAGCACGAGCAGTATCAGGGTCGAGACGAACGCGCCGAGCACGACGCGCGGCGAGCGGGTGAACGACTCGCGGCGGAAGCGCTGGCCCAGGCAGACGCCGAGCACGAGCTGCGCGGCGGTCGACAGCGCGCCGGGCATCGCCGACAGGTGGACCTCCAGGTAGGTCAGGACACCGGTCAGCGCGATCGGGCCGAGCAGCCAGGCGTTGGTCAGGCCGGCGCGCGTCAGCGCCCAGGCGAGCGCGAGGTTCGCCGCCAGCAGCACGGCCAGCCGCGGCAGGTCGAGCGCGATCGCCGCCGGCTTCGCCGCGACCTCGACCCCCGAGGCGCCGAACAGCGCGAGCGCCGCCGGCACGATCATCACCACCATGGTGACCCGCACGATCTGCGCGATCATGATCTCGACCGGCCGGGCGCCGAGGCGAAGGCCGAGCTCGACCATCTCGGACATGCCGCCGGGCACGCTGGCGAAATAGGCGGTCAGCGGATCGAGCCGGCCGATCCGCGCCAGCACCGTCGCGCACATCGCCCCGATCAGGATCGGCAGGAACGCCGCCACCAGGATGGTCGGCAGGTGCAGGACGACCAGCGCCGCCACCGCCGGGGTGAAGTAGAGCCCGACCGCGGTGCCGATGGTGGCCAAGCCGAACTCGCGCCCGCCGGCGAAGGCGCCGATCCGCCAGTCCGACAGGTTGGCTGCGGCGACGAACACCAGCGGCCCGAGCAGCCAGGGCAAGGGCGTGCCGATCCGGGAGAACAGCAATCCGCCGAGCCCCCCGACGGCGAGGCCCGCCGCGCCGGCGGCGACCTGGGGGGCGAGCGCACGCAATCCGACCCTGGACAAATGAACCTGTACGCGTGACATGCGGAAAGCGGCCTGCCGATTATGCGGGAATGATGTTGCAGTGCAACATAAATTGGGAATCGTTGCGAATGATTTGCGTCGCAAGGACTTGCGGCGCGCCGTCGCAGGCGAAATCCGGCTGGCTGCTATTCGCCTGCTGCAGTGCGGCGAGCCTGGAGGGCCTGGAGCCCGCGATAGATCGGCAGGGCGGTCAGCGCGATCATGAAGATGCGGGCGACATGGAACGCCGTCACCACCGGCACGCCGAGGCCGAGCACCTTGGCGGTGATCGACATCTCGGCGAGCCCGCCCGGCGCCGTGGCCGCCACCATCGACGGCATGGCGAGGCCGGTGATCGCCGCCAGCGGGAACGCGAGCCCGACGCAGAGCGCCATCATCGCGACGGTGGATACGGCGGCGCCCACGATCACCATCGGCGAGCGGGCGAAGTCCTCGCGGTTGAAGCGCTGGCCGATGCCGACCCCGATCAGCACCTGGGCGAAGTTGGACAGGAAGGTCGGCATCGACGACAGATGGATTTCGAACGCGGTCAACGCCCCGGCCATCGCCACCGAGCCCAGCGCCCAGGCGTTGGTCAGCCGCAGCCGGTTGAGCACCGCAGCGACGCCGAGGGTAAGGGCGAGCAGGAGCGCGAGCTTCGGCCAGTCGAGTGGGATGTTGGGTCGGGCATAGGGGTCGACGCCGGTGCCGCCGAGCCAGGTCAGCGCCACCGGGATGGTGAGCACCACGATCGTCACTCGCACCACCTGCGCGATGGTCATCTGCACCGGACGCGCGCCCAGCCGGTCGCCGATCACCAGCATCTCCGCCATGCCGCCCGGCACGCTGCCGAAATAGGCGGTCACCGGATCGACCCGCGCAATGCGGCCCAGGATCACCGCGCCCATCGCCCCCATCAGGGTCAGCAGCAGCGCCGTGACCAGCATGGTGGGCAAATGGATCGCGATCACGGCCGCGACAGTGGGCGTCAAGTAGAGGCCGATCGCGGTGCCGATCAGCACCTGGCCGCACTCGCGCCCGCGCGGCAGGTTATGGATGCGCCAGCCGGCGAGGTTGGCGGCGGCGACCGCGACCAGCGCGCCGATCAGCCACGGCAGCGGCGTGTTGATCCAGGCACAGACCGCGCCGCCCGCAATGCCCGCCGCCACCCCCGCGACGCCGTTCACCAGGCGCGCGCGGCGGGCAGGCGTTGCGGTCATCGAGTGTCCTCGCAAGCGTTGTGGAGCGGCGGGGAATTTATAGCGCCCCGGGCGGCGGTCGGTCACGGGTTGGCGCGAGGGATCGGGAACCCCGACGTCTCGACCGCTACGCGGGGGCGGGTCTCAGACCCGCCCCTCGATTAACAATTCCCCGACGCCTGGGCGTCTCACGTGCACGGGTCGGCGGGCCATTCGTCGAACTTGGTCCACTTGCCGTTCTTGATCTCGATCACGAAGCCGGGCAGCTCCGCATCGTTGTCCTTGTCGAAGCAGACGTTGTTGCCGGTCACGCCGGAGAACACGATGCCCTTGAGCCCGTCCTTGATCGCCTTGCGCTCGGCGTCGAGCTTGCCGGCATCGCCGGTGACCTTGGCCGTGGTCATCACCTGCGACAGCAGGTAGACGATGTCGTAGGCCTGCGCATCGACATGGTGCGGGAACGGCTTCTTGATGCCGGCAGCGGCGCTCTTCTCGACGAAGACCTTGCTGAACGCGCGGGTCCTGTCGTTCTGGTCGTGCCAGAACCCGGAGGTGAACATCGTGCCGTCGGATTCGGTGCCGAACAGCTCCTCGGTCAGCGGATCGGCGAACAGCTGCGAGCCGACCATGCGGCCCTTGAAGCCCTGGCGGCGCATTTCCTTCAGCACCTTGGCGGCCGGGCCGACGAGGCCCGCGACGCCGATGATGTCGGGGCCGGACTGCATGGCCTTGGTCGCCTGCGGGGCGAGGTCGAAGGCGGAATACTGGAAGCCGATCGGCTCGCCGACCGCGACGCCCTGTTCCTTGAACAGCGGCGGCATCAGCTCGGTGCCGACCACCTTCGCGATCCGCTCGTCGCTGACGTAGAAGATCTCGGCCTTCTTGTAGGGGATGTTCTTGCGCGCCATGGTCTTGACCAGGCGGGTGAACTGCTTGCCCTCGTCCTCGGTCAGCCGGTAGGCCCACTGCTTGCCCTTTGTCAGCCCGGGCGCCGACGACGCATTAGGGATCTGCACGATGCCCAGTCGCTCGCCGACGCCGAAGGCGACCGCCGCCTCGCCGGTGGAGAACGGCCCGATGATCGCCAGCACCTTGTCGTCCTCGGCGAACTTGCGGGTGGCGACGGCGGCCTGCTTGGGGTCGCTGTTGGTGTCGAACTTGACGACCTTGATCTTCTTGCCGTTGACCCCGCCCTTGGCGTTGATCTCGTCGACCGCCATGTCGACCGCGATCTCGGTGGTTTCCGCCGCCGACTTCAACGGGCCGGTCTTGGCCATCGACAGGCCGAGCACGATATCCTGCGCGGACGCCGGTGGAGTCGCGAATGCCGCCAGCGCGAGCAGCGCGGCGGCGGTGCCGGTCAGATGACGTCTCATGGGTATCCCTCCGTCAGTCGTTGGCGCGTGTTTTGGGGATAGGGTCCGGCCGGGGCGCCTGCCCGGTCAGTGCCCGCCGAGATAGGCCGCCTCCAGACGCTTGTCGGCGCGCAACGCCGCGGCCGTGCCGTCGGCGACGACCGTGCCGAGCTCCAGCACGTAGCCGCGGTGCGCGGTCTGCAGCGCCTTGGTGGTGTTCTGCTCGACCAGCAGGATGGTCAGCCCGTCCTTGTTCAGGGCCTCGATCAGCGCGAACAGGCGGCCGACCAGGATCGGGCTCAGGCCGAGCGAGGGCTCGTCCAGCATCATCAGGCGCGGCCGGGCCACCAGCGCGCGGCCGATCGCGAGCATCTGCTGCTCGCCGCCCGACAGCACGGAGGCCGGCATGTGGCGGCGCTGCGCGAGGTTGGGGAAGCGTTCGTAGATCGACTCGATGTCGCGCTGCACGCCGTCCTCGTCGCGCCGGCAGTAGCCGCCCATCAGGAGGTTCTCGTGCACCGACAGGCTGATCAGGATCTGCCGTCCTTCCGGCACCAGGACCAGGCCGGCGCGCACGCGGCGCGGCGCGGTCCAGGCGGTGATGTCCTCGCCGCCGAACACGATGCGCCCGCCTGCCGGCCGCTCCACCCCGGCGAAGCCCTTCAGCAGCGAGGACTTGCCGGCGCCGTTGGCGCCCAGCACGGTGACGATCTCGCCCTCGGCGATCGCGACGTCGACGCCCTTGACCGCGTGGTTGCGGCCGTAGCGGATGTCCAGGCGCTCGGCCTCAAGCAGCATCGACCGGCTCCGCGGGGCGCGCCTCGGCGCCGAGATAGGCTTCCAGCACCGCCGGGTCGCGATGGACCTCGTCGGGCGTCCCCTCGAAGATCTTCTGGCCGAAGTTCAGCACGATCACGTGCTCGCACAGCCGGCGCACGAAATGCATGTCGTGCTCGACCACCAGCAACGTCACGCCGGAGTCCGAGACCTGGCGCAGCAGGGTCTGCAGGTCCTCGGTCTCCTGCGGGTTGAGGCCGGCGGCGGGCTCGTCCAGCAGCAGCACCTTGGGCTCGGCCATCAGGGCGCGCACCACCTCGATGCGCTTCTGGATGCCGTAGGGCAGGTTGGCGACGATCTGGCCCGGATAGGTGCCGAGGCCGAAGCGGGCCAGCGCCGCCTCGGCGCGCTCGCGCCAGCGCCGGCCCGGGCCCCAGCCGAGCGGCGCGACCAGGTCAAGCAGGCCGCGGGCGCGCACGTGCTGGCCGAGCATCACGTTCTCGACCGTGGAGAGATGCGGCATCAGGCGGATGTTCTGGAAGCTACGCGACAGCCCGTGCGCGATGCGGTCGCGCGGCGGGATGCCGGTGACGTCGATCCCGTTCACCACGACCTTGCCTGCATCGACCGGATAGACGCCGCTGATCAGGTTGAACACGGTGGTCTTGCCGGCGCCGTTGGGGCCGATCAGCGCGGTGCGGCTGTTGCGCCGCACCGCGAAGCTGACGTCGTTGATGACGGCGAGGCCGCCGAAGCTCTTGCTGACGCCGGCGAAGTCGAGGACCGCCTCACCGCTCATGGCGCGCCCGCCTTCGCCGCGCGGCGGAAGCTCAGCCGGTCGAGCAGGGTGCGCGTCACCACGCCTTCCGGGCGCACGATCATGATCACCACCAGGAAGACGCCGAAGATGACGTAGCGCCACGTCGCGCCGACCCGCATCAGCTCGGGCAGCAGCGTGAAGAACACCGCGCCGAACAACGGTCCGTAGGGCGTCTGGGTGCCGCCGATCAGCACGTAGAGCAGCACGTAGATGCTGACCATGACGTTGAAGTACTGGATCTCGACGAAGCTGTACTGGTGCGCGTAGAGCGCCCCGGCGAGGCCCGCGAACACGCCGCCGATCGCGAAGCAGGCGACCTGGGTCAGGCGGATGTTGACGCCGAACAGGGTCGCCACGTTCTCGTCGTCGTGGACCGCGCGCATGGCGAGGCCGAACCGCGTGGACATGAGGTACATGACGACGATCACCACCGCCACGGCGAACGGCGCCAGGATCCCTAGGCCGAGATAGTCGGGCACGCTGAGCCCGGTGGCGGCGCCCAGCGCCTCGTTGTTGATGATGATGCCGGAGACGATCTCGGCGAAGGCGAAGGTCGCGAGCACCATGTAGACCCCGCGCGTGCGCAGGATCGGGAAGGCGATCAGGAATCCGACCAGCCCGGTCAGCAGCATCGCGGCGGGAATCGTCACCCAGACCGAGTAGGCCAGCTCCGAGTTGAGGTAGGCGGCGGTGTAGGCGCCGATCGCCATGAAGCCGCCGCCGCCCAGGTTGAGCTGGCCCGCCGCCGCCGGCAGGAACACCGAGTACGCGAAGATGACGTTGATGCACAGGATCGCGAGGACGCCGGACCAGTACCCGCTCATCAGAACTTGCCCTTCCCGATGCGGGTGTGGCCGAACAGGCCCTGCGG
>JBFWQM010000293.1:0-5963 GCA_050249455.1 Rhodospirillaceae bacterium
GGCTGGAGGCGATCACCGCCACCTTCGCCGGCCCGCCGCGGTAGCGCCCCATGAGCGCCAGCGCGAAATCGGTCAGCACCTGGTCGGCGCCCAGCATGTTGAGCACCCGCCCGAACAGCACGAACGCGAGCACGACGCCGATGGCGACGTTGATCGGCAGGCCCAGCAGCCCGTTGGTGTCGAGATAGAGGTAGGCGAACAGGCGGGCCCATTCCGTGCTCGGCGCCTTGAAGACGCCGGGAAACAGGTGCGAATAGCGCGTGTACAGGATGAACGCGATCGCCAGGATCACCAGCGACCAGCCCGACAGCCGGCGCGACATCTCCAGCGCCAGCACCACGGCGATGGCGCCGAAGATCCAGCGGTCCGGCGTGGTCGCCGCCAGGCTGCGCAGCAGCACCGGGTAATGGACCACGACGTAGAGCGCCGCGGCGAGCGCGGCGGCGGCTGCCACCCAGTCGTACCACGGTACGACGTCGCCGCGTTCGCGGCGGTGCGCCTTCACGGCAATGAAGCCGGCCGCGATCCCCAGCCCGAACATCAGAGCAAGGAACTGCTCCTTGAAGAGCGCCCAGCCGAATGACCGGTGCAGCTCCGTCGCCCACATCGCGCCCAGCACGGTGATCGCCGCCATCAGCGTGTGCGCCAGACGGCGCGGCGCGCCGTCGAGGCGGCGATAGCGACCGGCGGTGGCGCCGGTGTCGTCGGTCATTGCAAGGTTGCCGGTCGGCTTGGGCTGTTCTTGTCGGAGCGCGCGAACATCAGCTTGTCTTCATTAGTAGCCTATGAATTATGGAAGGACGAGAACTCAGGGGAGGCCAGGTATGACGCAAGTGCGTTGGTTCTTTGCAGCCGCTGCAATGCTGGCGGGCTTGCTCGCGACGACGGCGCGTGCGGCGGACACGCCGCTGGTATTCACGACCGACCAGGCGGGCAGCACGACGAATGCTTCCGCCAACGTCATCGCCTCGCTGGTCAGCCAGCGCTCGCCGATCCAGGTGCGCGTGCGCGCCTACACCGGACCCGAAGCGTGGTTCCCCGAGGTAAATGCCGGCCGCGCCCAGCTCGGCCTCCATTTCAGTTCCAGCATCTGGATGGCGTACAACAAGATCGACACGGAACTGCATACCCGCAACATCCGCCTGCTGCGATCCTCGCGCGGCACCCAGATGCTCGGCTTCATGGTGCGAAGCGATTCGCCGGTCCGCGCCGTTGCCGACCTGAAGGGCAGGCGCGTCACGGCCGACTTCGGCGGCCAGCCGGCGATGCGGCGGATGAGCACCGGCGGCCTGGCCGCCTACGGCATGACCTATGCCGACGTGACGCCGGTGCCGGTGGTCAACGTGGTCGACGCGGTGGAGGCGGTGGTCGATGGCCGCGCCGACGCGAGCTGGGGCCTGACCACCATGCCGGTGGTGCGCCAGGGGCACCAGAAGGTCGGCCTGCGGTTCATGCCCTTCGACGCGACGCCGGAGCGGCTGGCCGCCTTCCGCGCAAAGGCCTTTCCCGGCGCGGTGTGGGCGACGGTCGTGGAAGACAACGAATGGGCGCCCAAGGGCGGCACCATGGTGACCCAGGAGGCCGCGATGATCTGCCACGCCGGCCTGCCGGACGACGTCGTGACCGCGATCCTCGCGACCCTGTGGGAGCACGAGGACGCGCTGGTCCGGGCCAACCCGTCGGTGCGCGGCTACACCAACAACCACGCGGTGACTGAGATCCCGGCCGCGCCCTATCACCCGGCCGCGATCGCCTTCTACAAGGCCAAGGGCATCTGGACCGATGCCGCGGACGCGGCGCAGCGCGCGTTCGGGAACTGACCGGGATAACCCTGGACTCCAAGCGGTCGGCGGACCATTGTGCCGCCGATCGCCACACCAGCCGGAGAGACTGCCCATGGCCGATTCCGTCCGCGCGTCGCACATCCTGCTGATGTATCAGGGTTCCATGCGCTCGACCGCCAGCCGTTCGAAGGACGAGGCGCTGCAGCTCGCCGGCGAGCTCGAGGCGGCGCTGGGCAACGGCGGCGACTTCGCCGAACTGGCGCGCGAGCATTCGGATTGCCCGTCGAGCCGGCAGGGCGGCGACCTCGGCCAGTTCGGCCGCGGCATGATGGTCGGCCCGTTCGAGGATGCGGCCTTCGGGCTCGGGGTCGGCGAGACCTCGGGGATCGTCGAAACGCCGTTCGGCTATCACCTGATCCACCGGACCGCCTGACGCGGCCGTCCCGGACCGCGGCGGCCGGCGGCGCGGCGGCATTGGCAGCGCGCCGCGGCCGCGACGGGCGGGTCCTCCGACAAGATCCGACAAGTATCGCGTCCGGCCCGGATCGGGGCGCCCTGAACGGCCGGTCTCCGGACCGGCGGGAATTGTCATGACTCGCAAGCCTATTTAGGCTGACCGCCGGGCTTTACGTCCTCGGTATCGAAGACCTGAATGCAAGTGAAACCCGCAACGCGCCGCTGGGACGCCGGGCTGTTGCCGCTCCTGACGCGGCGGCCGGACCAGACCGCATTCCTTGCGTTCTGCATCCTGTCGGCCGCCCTCTTCCTGCTCGAACCGTCGTGGCGCCGGTTCCTGTCGCATCTCCTGCTGCTGCCGACCGTGTTCATCCTGGCCGACCGCGCCCTGGTGCGTTCGATCCTGCGCGAACCGCTGTTCGTCGCCCTGGGCGTCTGGGGCGGCTACCTCCTGGCGGTCACGTTCATCTGCGGTCCGCCCGAGATCTTCCGCGCCTTCGACATGCTGCGGCACTTCGTGCTGATCCTGTGCTTCGTCGTCATCGCGGCCTACCTGACCGCCAGCCGCGAGGATTTCCCGACCGATTTTTCCAAGGTTGCGCTGTCGGCGGCGGGTTTGGGCGCGGCGGCATCGGTCGCGATGTTCGTCGGCGGCGACGATGCGCGCCTGTTCCCGGTCGCGATGGGGCGCGAGCTCCTGGACGGCACCATGATGTACGGCGGCGCGGTCGCGCTCGGGATGGCGTTCCTGTACAGGTCCGGCCGCCGCAACCTTTGGCGCATCGCCGCCGTCATCGCCTGCCTCGCGCTCGTCCTTGTCCTGCTTGCCTTGGCCCAGGCCCGCGGCGCCGTGGCCGCGCTGGTCGTCGCCGCGATCGTGCTCGCGCTCCTCGGCCGCGGACGGGTCGGAGCGGCGATCGCGCTGGCCGTGACGCTCACGGCCATCGTCATCTCGTTCACGGACCTCGCCGACTTCTATGGCCGGCTCGATTCCTACCGGCTGATGATCTGGAGCGAGGCGATGCGGATCATCGGCGAGCGTCCGGTCTTCGGCTATGGCATCACCGCCCGGCTGGAGTTCGGCACGCTGCCCCAGGGCCAGCGGATCTATGATCCCCACAGCATTTTTGTCGCGAACCAGATCTACGGTGGGTTGGTCGGCAGCCTGCTGCTGGCGGCGTTGCTCGCGGTCTTTGCCTGGAGGGCGCTCTCGTCCTTCCGGGCATCGGGCGACCCGACGGCCGTGGCGCTCATGGTGTTCGGGCTGGTGAATGGAATGACCCACGGCTATACGCTAATCTCGGGCGCCAACCAGTTCTGGCTCGTGTACTTTCTGCCGATCGGCCTGGTCATCGGGATGCAAGTGCGGTCGGGCCGTTAGGATCCGATCCGCGTACGCCGCCCGTCCCGGTCGACGTCCGCTCCCGACCCGGCCGGTCGATCCCCGGCCCCGAACGCGCAGTTTCACTGAGCCGCCGAACCGATGATCGTGTCCTACCTCCGCTGGTCCGTGGTCGTGTTCGCCATAACGGCGGCCAGCGTGGCTTGGCTCGACGAGCCGATCGCGCGGTATTTCCATGACTCGTGGGGCGGCACGCCGCTGTTCGCGGTGTTCCACACGATCACCGACCTCGGCCGGGCGACCGCCTATATCGTGATCGCGCTGGCGGTGATCCTGATCTGCCGCGCGGGCGAACGGATGGGCCGCTTGCGGTCCATCGCCCTGCGGATCCGGCCCTGCGAGCGTGCGGCCCTGTGCGTGCTCGGCTCGCTGGCCGCATCCGGCCTGGTCGTCAACGTCCTGAAGCCGGTGTTCGGCCGCACCCGGCCGCGGGAGCTGTTCGCGGGCGGCGATTTCGGCTTCTCGCCCTTCGCCTTCGACTTCCATCACCTGAATTCGTTCCCGTCCGGCCATGCGCAGACGATCTGGGCGGTGTTCGCGGTGCTGATGATCCTGCACCCGCGGTGGCGATGGTGGTTCGCGGGCGTGGCGGTCGCGGTGAGCGCGAGCCGCGTCCTGATCGCGGCGCACTTTCTCGGCGACGTCATCGCCGGCGCCTGGTTCGGCTTCCTCGGCGCCGTGCTGGCGTGCGCGATCGCCGAATCGCGCGGACGGATCGCCGGGGGCCCCCACGACGCCGGCCAGGCGCCCGTGGCCCGCTAGGACGTCACCGGCTGTTCACGGCGCGCCGTCGCCGTCCTTGACCAGCCGGGCGACGTCGAGGCCCAGGACCTCGCGCGCCGCCCGCGCGACGTCCGGGTCGAGCTCGGGCGGCTCCAGGGGCAGTCGGTCGGCCAGCGCGGCGGTGACGTGCTGCAGCACGGCGACCCTCGCATAGTGCTTGTCGTCGGCGGCGATCACGGTCCACGGCGACGCCTCGGTCGAGGTGCGGACCAGCATCTCCTCGATCGCGGTGGTGTAGGCGCGGCGGTGGCTGCTGTTGCGGATGTCGCCGGCGGTGATCTTCCAGCGCTTGTAGCGGTCGCGGATGCGTTCCTCGAAGCGCTGGCGCTGCTCGGCCGCGCTGACGTGCAGGAACAGCTTGACGATGCGCACGCCGTCGTCGTTCAGCATCCGCTCGAAGTCGTTGATCTCGCCGTAGGCGCGCGACCAAGCCGGCTTCTCGGCCAGCCGCTCGACCCGCTCCACCAGCACGCGGCCGTACCACGACCGGTCGAAGATCGCGATCGTGCCCGGCTCCGGCAGGCGCTGCCAGAACCGGTAGAGATAATGCCGGCCCTGCTCGTGGTCCTCCGGCGGGCCGATCGGCCAGACCTTGTAGTGGCGCGGCTCCAGGTCGGCTGTCATGCGCTTGATCGCGCCGCCCTTGCCGGCGGCATCCCACCCCTCGAGGACCACGATGGCGCGCCGCCGCAGCCGCACGTAGGCCAGCAGCACGCGGCGCATCTGGAACGACAACTCGTGCAGCCGCGCGTCGGACTCCGCCTTCTTCATCCGCGGACCGTCCTCGAAGTCGTCGAGGCGCGGGCGCTTCTTCCTGGTCATCGCGGCCCCCGAGAGAGCGCCTGCCATCACGTCAGCTTGCGGTTCATCAGCTTCTCGGCGTTCTTCAGGAAGATCTTCTCCGCCGCGCCGCGGTCGAGGCCGACGCGGTCCATGACGTCGAAGGTCTCCTGGATCGGCCCGAACGGCGCGTCGGTGGAGAACACCACGTTGTCGGCGCCGAACCACTCGATGCCGCACTTGGTGCCGTGGAAGCTGCCGAACATCGCGGTGTCGCCATAGAACATGTGGAAGTAGTCGATGTGCGGCTTCTTCAACGACGGCAGGACGTTGGAATAGTCCTCGTCGGTGGTGCGGCTGCCCAGCACCGCCATGCCGCCGTCCACCCGGCCATCGAAATAGGGCACCATCGCGCCCAGGTGGTGGGTCAGCACCTTGATCTTCGGGTGGCGGTCGAACAGCCCCGACAGCACCAGGCGCACCATCGCGCAGCTCGTCTCGTAGGGCCAGCCGAAGCACCACCACAGCTCGTAGCGCGAGCGCTTCTCGGACGCGTAGTCGGCCATCGCGGCGGTGCGCGCCGGGTGCATCCAGATCGGCAGGTCGTACTCGGCCATCTTGGCGAACAGCGGCTGGAACTCGGGGTCGTCGAGCGGCCGGCCGTTGATGTTGGTGAAGATCTGGATGCCGGCCGCGCCGAGGTCTTTGATCGCGCGGTCGATCTCCTTCATCGTCTCGTCCATGTTGTTCATCGACAC
>JBFWQM010000294.1:0-5924 GCA_050249455.1 Rhodospirillaceae bacterium
TGACGTTCCCGATCTGCGATGCGCTGTTCGGCACCAGCGACGTCGACCGCGGCGTGGTCGGCACGCTGCTGTTCGGCTATCGCGAGGCGCGCCGCCGCAAGCTGGCGCCCGAGCCGCCGCCGCCCGATGTGGGCGAGAGCGCGGACGCCGGGAAGGCCGCCACCGCCGCCTGATTGCCGCGCTGGCAGGCAGTCGCTGCCCGGTTCAATTGCACGCAATACGGGCGGTCGTTATATTGCCCGCGCCGCGAGACGAAGAAGCCCGGATACTGGGCCGTCAACGGACGTCGTCTACACCAGGGAGTCTACCTATGAGGCATCATCGCATCGTCGCCGCGGCCACGGCCGTGTTTGCCGCCTTCGGGCTCACCGGCGCCGCACACGCCCAGGATTCGGTCAAGATCGGGCTGATGCTGCCCTACAAGGGCATCTACGCCAGCCTTGCCGAAGGCATCGACAACGGCTGGAAGCTCGCGCTCGAGCAGTGGGGCAACAAGGCCGGCGGCAAGACGATCGAGATCATCCGCGCCGACGACGAGAACGATCCGAAGGGCGCGATCCAGAAGGCCAACAAGCTGGTCAAGTCGGACAACGTGGACATCCTGTCCGGCGTCGTCAGCTCGGGCGTCGGCGTGGCGATGGCCAAGTTCGCCGAGACCGAGAAGAAGCCGTTCGTGCTGACCTTCGCGGTCGCCGACCAGATCACCGGCTCGATGTGCAACCCGTATCTCGCCCGTGCCTCGTTCAGCGCCAACGCCTACGAGTCGGGCGCCGGCGCCTACTGGGCGAAGCAGGGCAAGAAGACGGCCGTCACGATCGGCCCGGACTACGCCGCCGGCCACGCGATGATCGCCGGCTTCAAGAAGGGCTTCGAGGCGGGCGGCGGCAAGGTCGTGCTCGAGCTGTGGAGCGCCTTCCAGAAGACCAAGGACTGGGGCCCGCTGCTGACCAAGGCCAAGGAAGCCAACGCCGACATGATCTACTCGTTCTACGGCGGCGCCGAGTCGATCCAGGTGGTGAAGCAGCATGCCGCCTTCGGCCTCAAGAAGAGCCTGCCGCTGATGGGCGACCAGTGGCTCTATGACGAGGCGCTGTTCGACGCGATGGGCGACGCCGCGCTGGGCGCGCGCTACGTGGCTACCGCGACCCCCGACGCGCCGGGCGAAGGCAGCAAGAAGTTCGCCGCCGCCTTCACCAAGAAGTTCGGCAGCGAGCCCGACGTCAACGCCGCGATCGGCTACGAGAACGCGGTCGCGATCCTGATGGCGCTCGACAAGGCGAAAGGCGATGTGAAGGACGGCGCCGCCTTCATCAAGACCCTGCAGACCGTCGAGTTCGACGCGCCGCGCGGCAAGTTCCGCTTCAACAAGGACAACAATGCGCAGCTCGACCAGATCTACCTGGTCGAGATCGTCAAGGGCGCCGACGGCAAGCTGACCCGCAAGTACGTCGAGACCTTCCCGGGCGGCCAGGACCTTCCCGGCTGCAAGATGGGTGGCTGACCGCTGAACAGGCTGCACGCCGGCCCCGCGATCGCGGGGCCGGCGCCCGCGCGCATGCGACAGCCCCGATCGGCGATCGGGGCTTTGCATGAGCGGGCCAGGCCGGCGACCGACCCATGAGTACCTTCCTCCTCTATCTCCTGAACGGCCTGCAGCTCTCGATGCTGATCTTCCTGCTCGCCGTCGGGCTGACGCTCATCTTCGGCCTGATGGACTCGCTCAACCTCGCGCATGGCGGGTTCTATACGATCGGCGCCTACGCGGGCGCGGTGGTGGCGACGGCGACCGGCTCGTTCTGGCTCGCCCTCGTCGTCGGTCCGGCGGTCGCCGCGTTCTTCGGCGTGCTGCTGGAGGTCTTCGTGCAGCGGCCGCTGGTCAACCGCGGCCGGTCCTCGCACCTCGACGTGGCGCTCCTGACCTTCGGGCTCCTGTTCGTCATCATGGGCGTGATGGAGCTGATCTTCGGCGCAGAGTACCTCAGTATCCGGGTGCCGGCGGTGCTCGACGGCGCGGTCGAGATCCTCGGCTTCACCTATCCGATCTACCGGCTGTTCATCATCGGCGTCGGGCTCGTGGTCGCGGTCGCGGTATGGCTCCTGCTCGACCGCACGGTGTTCGGCGCGGTGGTGCGCGCCGGGGTCGACAACCGCGAGATGGTGCTCGGCATGGGCATCAACATCAACCTGGTGTTCGCGGTGGTGTTCGGGCTGGGCTGCGCGCTGGCCGGGCTCGCCGGCGTGATCGCCGCGCCGGTGCTCAGCATCTACTCGCGGATGGGCGCCTCGATCCTGGTGGTCACCTTCATCGTCGTGGTAATCGGCGGGCTCGGCAACTTCAAGGGTTCGTTCTACGGCTCGATCCTGGTCGGCATGATCGACACCATGGCGCAGGCCTATGTCGAGGAAGCGCAGCTGTTCGCCGTCTACGTCGTGCTCGCCGGGGTCATGATGGTCCGTCCCCAGGGCATCTTCGGCGTCAAGGGCCAGGCGGCATGACCGGCGCGCTGCGCATCGTCATCGCCGCGGCGGCGGCGATCGCGCTGCCCTTCGTGATCGGAGAGTACCCCGTCACGCTCGCCATCGAGGTGATGCTGTTCGCCATCTTCGCGCTCGGCATCAACATCCTGCTCGGCTACACCGGCTACGTCTCGGTCGGCCATTCGATGTTCCTCGGCTTCGGCGGCTACGGCGTCGGCGTGCTGACGGTGCTGTTCGGCTGGCCGACATGGCTCGCCATGCCGGCCACCATCGTGATCGTCGCGGTCCTGGGATTGGTCACCGGCGTCATCTGCATGCGGGTCAGCCGCATCCAGTTCCTGGTCATCACGCTCGCCCTGTCGCAGCTCTACTGGGGCATCGCGATCAAGGTGCGCGCCACCGGCGGCGACGACGGGATGCCGGGGATCAGCCGGCCGGACCTGTCGTGGGCGGGCCTCTCCACCCACGACACGACGGTGTTCTACTTCTACGTGCTCGCCTGCACGGCGCTGGCGCTGTGGCTGTGCTGGCGCATCGCGCGCTCGCCGTTCGGCAGCGCGCTCGTCGGCATCCGCGAGAACGAGAAGCGGATGATCGCGCTCGGCTACCGGGTGACGCTGTACAAGAACGCGGCGTTCGTGCTGTCGGGCGTCGTCTCCGGCTTCGCCGGCATCCTGACCGCGCAGTACCAGCAGTTCGTCAGCCCGGCCGCGATGACGTGGGAGCTGTCGGGCGAGGGCCTGCTGATGGTGATCATCGGCGGCCGGCAGTATTTCCTCGGCCCGGTGCTGGGCGCAGCGTTCTTCGTCCTGCTCAAGGCCAAGCTCAGCGAGGTCACCGAGGAGTACATCATCTTCTTCGGCCTGTTCTTCATGATCGTGGTGGCGCTGTTCAGCCGCGGCCTCGCCGGCTTCGGCGTCGACCTGTGGCGGCGCTGGCGCAAGCCGTCCGGCGCGCCGGGCGCGGCGGAGTAGCGCGATGGCGATGCTCGACATCGTCGGCCTCAACATGGCGTTCGGCGCGCTGTCGGTGATCAACGACCTGCACCTCGCGGTGCAGCCGGGCGAGCGCCACGCCGTGATCGGCCCCAACGGCGCCGGCAAGACCACGCTGTTCAACCTGATCACCGGCTGGTACCGCCCGTCGGCCGGCAGGATCATGGTCGACGGCCAGGACGTCACCGGCCTGTCGCCGCAGGACATCACCTTCCGCGGCCTGGCGCGGTCATTCCAGCGCAACACGCTGTTCGAGGGCCTGACGGTGGAGGAGAACCTGCGGCTGGCGGTCCAGGCGCACCACGGCTCGCGCTGGCGCGTGCTGGCCGACCGCGGCCGCTTCGCCGAGGTGATCGACCAGGCACGCGCCATCGCCGCGCGCATGGGCCTCGACACCGTGCTCGGCATGCCGGTCAACGCGCTGTCCTACGGCCAGAAACGCCAGCTCGAGGTCGGCATGGCGCTGTGCTCCAGCCCCAAGCTCCTGCTGCTCGACGAGCCGGCCGCCGGCACCTCGCCGTCGGAGCGCCAGCGGCTGGTTGACCTGATCAGCCGGCTGCCGCGCGATGTGACGCTTCTCCTGGTCGAGCACGACATGGACGTCGTGTTCGGGGTGTGCGAGCGCATCACCGTCCTGAGCTACGGCAAGCTGCTGGCCAGCGGCACGCCGGAGGAAGTGCGCGCCAACCAGGACGTCCGCAACGCCTATCTCGGCAAGGGCCATGCTCACGCTTGAGGACGTCAACACCTACTACGGCGACAGCCACGTGCTGCAGGGCATCTCGCTCACGGTGCCGGAGCGGACCTGCGTGGCGCTGCTCGGCCGCAACGGCGTCGGCAAGACCACCACCTTGCGCAGCATCATCGGGCTGACCCCGGCGCGCCGCGGCAAGGTGATCTACCGCGGCGAGGACATCACGCGCTGGCCGACCTACCGCATCATCGCGCGCGGCATCGGCTTCGTGCCGGAGGATCGCGGCATCTTCCCCTCGCTGACGGTTCAGGAGCACCTCGACGTCGCGTTCGCCGCCAACCGCGGCCGCCCGGTGCGCCGCATGCCGGACGAGATCTACGAGATCTTCCCGCGCCTGACCGCACGGCGCGGCAACTACGGCAACCAGCTGTCCGGCGGCGAGCAGCAGATGCTGGCGATCGGCCGCGCGCTGATCGGCGCCCCCGACCTCCTGATCCTCGACGAGCCGAGCGAAGGCCTGGCGCCCGTCATCATCGAGGCGCTGGAGGAGAAGATGCGGGAGATCAAGGCCGCCGGCACCACCATGCTGCTGGTCGAGCAGAACTATGACCTCGCCACCAGCCTCGCCGACCACGTCTACGTCCTCAGCCAGGGCCGCCTGCAGTTCGCCGGCACGCCCGCCGAGCTCGAGGCCGACGAGACGGTCAAGCACACCTATCTCGGGGTGTGACGCCCACAGATGCGATTCGCGCCCGTCTCGTGCGCTGCGCCGCTGCTGTGTAGGGGCGGGTTTCAAACCCGCCCTGTTTTCTGTTTTTCGGTTCGACACCGACGCCGGAACCGGCGCCGCGGGCGGGTTTGAAACCCGCCCCTACGGAACGTCGGTATACGGCCCGTGAAGGCGCATCGTGTCGGTCGTCGATGCGCCAAACGAAAATGGCCGGGACGTGCCCGGCCATTCTGCGTCGTGGCGTTTCGTGCGGCCTCAACCCGGCAGCGCGAGCACCCGCTTGGCGATGATGTTGCGCTGGATCTCGCTGGAGCCACCGTAGATGGTGGCGCGGCGGACCTGGCAGAACAAGGTCGCGACGTCGATGCGGCCGTCGGCGGTGTCGATCCGGTCGACCAGCGCGCCGTCGCCGGCCGCGGCCTCGACGAGGAGGTCGGCGAGGCGCTGCAGCACCTCGGTGCCGACGATCTTCATGAACGAGGAGTCGGGCCCGAGCTCTCGGCCGGAGTTCACCAGCGAGATCGCGTGCGCGAACGCGGCGGCGAGCGAGGAGACCTCGAGCTCGGCGCGCGCGAAGCGGTCGCGGAAGCCGGCGTCGTCCCACATGCCCGACGCCTTCGCCACCTTGCCGATGCGGTCGATGGCGTCCATGCAGTTCTGCGGGTTGGCGTTGCCGAGCCGCTCGTGCGCCAGCAGCGAGTTGGCGATGCGCCAGCCGTCGTTCAGCTTGCCGACCAGGTTCTTGATCGGCACCTTCACGTTGTCGAAGAACACCTGCGCGAACTCGTCGTCGCCGGCGATGGTCTTGATCGACTGCGGGTTGATGCCCGGTGTTTTCATGTCGATCAGGATGAAGCTGATGCCGGCCTGCTTGCGCGGCGCGTTGCGGTCGGTGCGGATCAGCGCGAAGATCCAGTCGGCGTGGTGCGCCCAGGTGGTCCAGATCTTGTGGCCGTTGACGACGATGTGGTCGCCCTCCACGTCGCCGCGGGTGGTCAGGCTGGCGAGGTCGGAGCCCGACCCCGGC
>JBFWQM010000295.1:0-5892 GCA_050249455.1 Rhodospirillaceae bacterium
TGAACGGCGCCGACATGGCGTCGCTGTCCGCTTTGCCCGCCCGACAGCGGCTGGCCAGCCGCCTGCTGGCCTGCACCGCCGTCGGCCTCGCGGGCGCAGCGATCTCTGCATCCGCCGCCGCGCAAACCACCCTGCCGCCCGTCACCGTCGAGGGCACGGCGACCTCGAACCCGCAGAAGGAGCCGGTCGCCGTCCCCCGCATCCCCAACAGCGTCCAGGACACCCCGCAGGCGATCCAGGTCATCCCGCAGGAGCAGATCCGCGACCAGGGCGCCATCACGCTGGGCGACGTGCTGCGCAACGTGCCCGGCATGACCGTGATGGTCGGCGAGGGCGGCGGCGGCATGAACGGCGACCAGTTCCGCCTCCGCGGCCTCGACGCCAAGGGCGACATCTACACCGACGGCCTGCGCGAGTTCGGCGTGTTCACGCGCGATGCCTTCAACATCGAGGAGGTGCAGGTGCTGAAAGGCCCCTCCTCGCAGTCGTTCGGCCGCGGCACCACCGGCGGCGCGATCCTGAGCCAGAGCAAGCTGCCGACCCTGGAGAACTTTCAGGCCGGCACCGCGGCCATCGGCATGGGCCTGTTCCTGCGCGGCACGGTCGACGTCAACCGGAAGATCAGCGACACCATCGCGGTGCGCCTCAATGCGATGGCGACCGACCAGGAGATCGTCGACCGCGACCGGACGGAATCCGAGCGCTGGGCCGTCGCGCCGTCGGTCGCCTTCGGGCTGGGCACCAACACGACGTTCAGCCTGGCCTACCTCCACGTGCATGACGACCGCATTCCCGACTACGGCGTGCCCATCGTCATTGCGCCGGGCGACACGGTCGGCAAGCCGGTCACCGAGCACGGCGTCGACCGGTCGAACTGGTACGGCACCGTGACCGACCGCGATGAAACCACGCAGGACCAGCTCACCGCGCGGTTCCAGCACAAGGCCAACGACTGGTTCACGGTCTACAACGACACCCGCCTCGGCTTCTACGACCGCTACTTCACGGCGAGCCCGGCCAACTGCCAGGCCGCCTGCGTCACCGCGCTGTTCGACAACAACCCGGCCACCGAGCCGATGCGCGGACTGGGCGGCCCAGGCCCCTACGAGCAGGACGGCTGGGGGGTGCAGAACATCGTCTCCGCCGTCGCCGACTTCAAACTGGCGTCGTTCCGCAACCAGCTCGTCGGCGGCATCGACGTCTCCCACGAGGAGGACTCGCGCCATTCGTTCTCGTATTCGCCGGCGCGCCCGACCACCAGCCTGCTCGATCCCAACCCCGCCAACACCAACAACTACCAGATCATCGACTCGACCGCGGCGACCGCGTTCCGCGACACCGACTCGACCAACATCGGCGTGTTCGTGAGCGACCGCTTCTGGTTCACCGAGCAGATCTCGATCATCGGCGGCGTGCGCTGGGATTCCTTCGACACCAGCAGCCGCACCCGCGGGCCGACCGGCCCCGAGACGGAGGTATCGACGTCGTCCGACGCGTTCAGCCCGATGACCAGCCTGGTCGTCGAGCCGACCGCGAACCAGACCTACTACGTCTCCTACGCCCAGTCGGTGGTCCCGCAGGGCGCCTTCGCCTCCAACGCGCCCACGCCGGTGAACGCCAACACCAACGACCTGGAGCCGGAGAAGCACAAGATCTACGAGGCCGGCGCCAAGATCGGGCTGCTCGACGGCAAGCTCGGCCTGTCCGGCTCGGTGTTCCGCATCGACAAGAGCAATGCCAAGGAGACCGACCCGACCACGGGCGCCGTCACCTCCTCCGGCGACGAGCAGCGCGTCCAGGGCTTCGAGCTGGCCGCCAGCGGCCGCATCACCGAGCGCTGGTTCGTCAACGCGACCTATTCGTTCCTCGACGCCAGGACGACCGACTCGACCAACGCCAACAACCGCGACAAGGACGTGCCGTTCGTCCCGACCAGCGCGTTCTCGGTCTGGACGACCTACATGCCGATCAGCAACCTGACCGTCGGCGGCGGCGTCACCTACCGCGACGCGGTCTACCTCAACGCCGCCAACACCCAGCAGGTGCCGGCCGACGTGTCGTTCGACGCGCTGGTCGCCTACCAGTTCGAGCACATCCGGCTCGCGGTCAACGCCTACAACCTCACCGACGAGCTCAACTACAGCACCATCTTCGGCAACCGCGCCGTCCCGGCCCCCGGCCGCACCGTGATCTTCACCGCCGGCGTCATGTTCTGACGCCCCGACCCTCCGGGCGGAAACCTCGCGGGGGCCCATCGAGAGATGGCCCCCGCACCTTTTCAACAATGCCGAGAAAAAACCAGGGGCGGGCCAATGCCCGCCCTCCGGACTGCGCCGCGCCGCCGTGGCGGGGTCAGCCGCGCTTCTGGGTTTCCTGGTGCCAGCGCAGCAGGCGGCGGCGCGAGATGTCCATCACCCTGATGATGCAGAACCCGGTCGCCGCGATCTCGAGCACGCCGGCGAACACGCCCGGCGAGTCGGCGTAGCGCGCGGCCTGCAGCAGGGCATCGCCCAGGCCGCCGCCGCCCATCGCCATCTCGGTCACCAGGGTGACGATCATCGACACCGGCAGGGTGATCTGCAGCCCGGTGATGATCTGCGGCAGCGCGCCGGGCAGGATCACCTGGACCAGCACCGCCCGCTCGCTGGCGCCCAGGCTGCGCGCCGACCACAAGAGCTCGCGCTCCACGCTGCGCGTGCCCGACCACGTCGCGATGATGACGGTGAACATGGTCGACACCATGACCATCATCACCTTCGACACGTCGAACAGGTCGAACCACAGGATGAAGATCGGGATCAGGGCCACCTTGGGCATCGGCAGGAACAGCGACACCACCGGGTCGAAGAACCAGCGCACCAGGCGGACCTGCGAGATCAGGATGCCGATCGTGATCCCCACCATCGCCGACAGCGAGAAGCCTATCAGCGCACGGTAGACCGTCAGCACCAGGTTCTCGAAGAAGCGGCCGGTGATGACGTCCTCGAAGATCCGGCTGGTCACGACCCCGATCGAGGGCAGCAGGAAGTCGATCACCGCGTCGGAGCGGACAGTGATCTCCCAGCCCAGCAGCACCGCGGTAATCGCCACGAACGGGCCGATCGCGTCGAACAGCCGCCGCGCCGTCGACCGCGGCTCGGCTTGGCGCACGCGGGCGAGGATCGCCTCGGCCTCGCTGGCCCCGGACTGGCGGATCGCGCCGCTGCTCATGCCGCGGTCCTCCACGCCAGGAGCCGGTTGGTCAGCGCGACGTAGAGGCGGTCGCAGGTGAAGCCGAGCGCGGCGATCGTCGCGACGCCGGCGAACATGCCCGCATAGTCGCCGCCCTCGCCGAGGAAGCCGATCAGGTAGCCCAGGCCGTCGCGCGACAGGATCAGCTCCGAGCTGACCAGCAGGATGAAGGCCAGCGCCAGCGAGGTGCGGATGCCGTTCAGGATCTCGGGCAGCGCGGCGGGGATCACAACCTCCCACAGCACCTCGCGGTTGTTCGCGCCGAGACCGCGCGCCGACCAGATCAGCACCTCCTCCACGCCGCGGGTCGCGTTGTAGCTCGACACCACGATGGGAAGCATGCAGCCGATGAAGATCAGCACGATCTTCGACATGTCGCCGAGGCCCAGCCACATGATGGTGATCGGGATCAGCGCCGACTTGGGCAGCGGGTAGAAGAACCGGATGATCGGGTTCACCAGAGTTCGGAACGGCCGGTACCAGGCCATCAGCACGCCGGACGTGACTCCGATCGCGATGGCGAGCCCCAGCCCGGCGCCGCCGCGGGTCAGCGAGCGCAGCGCGTGGAACCAGAGGTCGTCCGCCGCCATCGTCAGGAACGAGGCGACGACGTCGCTGAACGGCGGCAGCGCGTACGGCGAGATCAGCCCGCCCCGCGTCGCCGCCTCCCACGCGGCGGCGATGATGAGCAGCGGCACCGGCCGCGACAGGGCGACGGCGTTCATCAGTCCCGCGCCGCGGCGGCGGCCGCTGCCTCGTCGCGGACCAGGTTCCAGATGTAGTCGACCATGTCGAGGAACGGCCGCGACTTGGTCACCTCGTAGTCCGCGATGTCCTGGAACCGGGTGTCGACGATCTCCTTGATGCGGCCGGGCCGCGCGCTCATCACCGCGACCCGGTCGGCAAGGTAGACCGCCTCGCGCACGTCGTGGGTGACGAAGATGACCGTCTTGGGCGTGCGGTTGTAGATCGCCAGCAGCTCTTCCTGCATCAGGCCGCGGGTCTGGGCGTCGAGCGCCCCGAACGGCTCGTCCATCAGGAGGATGCCGGGGTCGATTGCGAGCGTCCGCGCGATGGCAACGCGCTGCTTCATGCCGCCCGAGAGCTGCGACGGATAGGAGTCCTCGAAGCCGTTGAGATGGACGAGGTCGATGAAGCGCTGCGCCCGCTCCATCCGCACCTCGCGCGGCAGGCCCTGCTTCTCCAGCCCGTAGAGGACGTTGTCGCGCACCGTCTTCCACGGGAACAGCGCGAAGTGCTGGAACACGATGCCGCGGTCCGGGCCCGGCGCCGTCACCTTGCGATCGCCGACGGTGATGGTGCCCTGCTGGATCTTGAGGAAGCCGCCCAGGAGATACAGCAGCGTCGACTTGCCGCAGCCGGACGGTCCGAGAAGCGCGAGGAACTCGCGCTCCTTGACGGCGATAGAGACCCGGTCGAGCGCCAGCACCGGCCGCCCGCGCGGCGGGGTGTAGACGTGGCTGACATCCTGGATCGAGACGCTCGACCCGCTGTGCGAATCCGCAACGCTGGACGCAAGTGTGGCGGTGCTCACGGCTACTTCAACCTCGCCAGCGCGGCTTCGAGATAGGACAGGTCGACCTTCGGCTTCACGTCGAAGGTCTTGTCGACCAAGCCGGTCTTGGCCAGGTCGTCGATGTTCTTCTGCAGCAGCGCGACGTCGGGCATCGCGTTGGGGTTGTGCTCATAGTCGAAGTCGGTGAACGCCCATTCCTCGTACTGGCTGGCCGGCATCTTGGTGACCTTGGAGAGGATCTCCAGCGCCTCCTTGCGGTTGGCCGGATCGCGGAACCAGCGCCGCTGGCGGACCGCATCCTCCAGGAAGTCCGTCACCGCCGCCTTGTTGGCCTTGAGCCAGGGGTCCTTGGCCACCCACATCACCGTCTGCTGCTCGCCCAGCACGTCGACCAGGCCGAACATCTCCTTGTAGCCCTTCTTCTTAGCGGTCAGCGAGAACGGCAGGTTGAGGAAGGCCATGTCGATGCGACCGGCCTCCAGCGCGGCCAGCATGGCCGCGAAGCGCATCTCGACGATGGTGTAGTCCTCGCCGTCCTTCAGCCCGTCCTGCGCCAGCCGGGCGCGCGCCGCGCCATCGACGCCGCTGCCGCGGGCGTTGACCGCGACGCGCTTGCCCTTCAGGTCGGCGATCGTCTTGATCTTGTTGCCGTCGACGTAGAATTCTCCGCCCGCCTTTCCCTTGCGGGTCTGGAACACGTCGGCGATCACCCGCACGTCGAGGTTGGCGCGGTGGATCAGGTTGTGCAGGGTCTGGAAGTTCACCGCCGCGATCTGGATCTCGTCGGCCGCCAGCGCCGTCACATTCTCGCCGGAGCCGCGCAGGAAAAGCACCTCCACGTCGTAGGACTTGCCGTTGTGCTTCAGCTTCGACTTGTCGTGGAACAGCAGCGGCGTCAGGTGGGCCGGAGTCACCGCCCACGGCACCTTGATCTTGACGGGGTCCGCGGCGACGGCATTCCCGACCCACAGGAATGCAGCGGCGACGACGGATAGACAGGCGCGGAAAAGGATTCCCACGTGAACACCTCCTGGTTTCCGGCCACGTCTACCGCTGGCCTGGACTCTAGTTAGCCTGCGGCAGGCGCGAGGGTCAACCACGTCGACCCGCAATCCCTGCCCGTA
>JBFWQM010000296.1:0-5845 GCA_050249455.1 Rhodospirillaceae bacterium
CCGACCTGATCGCCGGCTTCCCGACCGAGACGGAGGAGATGTTCGCCCGCACGCTCGACATCGTCGACGAGTGCGGCATCGCGTACCTGCACGTCTTCCCCTACTCCGAGCGCGCCGGCACGCCGGCTGCGAAGATGCCGGCAGTGCCGAAGCCGGTGCGGCGCGAGCGCGCGGCGCGGCTGCGCGCGGCCGGCGCGGAGCGGCTCGATGCGTTCCTCGACGCGCACGCGGGCCGCACGGTGCAGGTGCTGGCCGAGGACGGCGACGCCGGGCGGGCAGAGGACTACGCGCCGGTCGCGCTCGACCGCCCCGCGACGCCGGGCAGCATCGTCGCCGCGCGGATCACCGGCCGCCGCGATGCGACCCTGACAGCCGAGGCGCTGGCATGAGCGAGGAGAAGGAGAAACGCGGCGGCTGGCTGTCGCGGCTGCGCCAGGGGCTCGCGCGCACCTCGCAGCGCATCTCCGAAGGCATCACCGCGATCTTCACCAAGCGCAAGCTCGACGAGGCGGCGCTGCAGGAGCTCGAAGAGGTGCTGATCGCCGCCGACATCGGCGTCGCCACCGCCGCCAAGCTGACCGCCCAGCTCGCCAAGACCCGGTTCAACCAGGAGGTCGCGGTCGAGGAGGTCAAGGCGTCGCTGGCCGAGGACATCGCCGCGATCATGGCGCCGGTCGCAAAGCCGCTGCTGCTCGACCCGGCGAGGAAGCCGCATGTCGTCCTCGTCGTCGGCGTCAACGGCTCTGGCAAGACCACCACGATCGGCAAGCTCGCCAAGCTCTATCGCGACGACGGCAGGAAGGTCGTGCTCGCCGCCGGCGACACGTTCCGCGCCGCCGGCGTCAGCCAGCTCCAGATCTGGGGCGAGCGCATCGGCTGCCCGGTGGTGGCGCGCCCGACCGGCGCCGACGCCGCCGGCCTGGCTTTCGACGCGCTGGAGTTCGCGCGCAAGGAGAATGCCGACCTGCTCGTCGTCGATACCGCCGGCCGGCTGCAGAACCGCGCCGACCTGATGGCCGAGGTGCAGAAGGTTATCCGCGTCCTGAAGAAGCTCGACCCGGAGGCGCCGCACAGCACGCTGCTGGTGCTCGACGCGACGACGGGCCAGAACGCGCACTCCCAGGTGGAGATCTTCCGCGAGATGACCCAGGTCAGCGGGCTGATCGTCACCAAGCTGGACGGCACCGCCCGCGGCGGCGTGCTGGTGGCGCTGGCCGAGCGTTTCGGCCTGCCCGTCCACGCGATCGGCGTCGGCGAGGGCGCCGACGACCTGCGCCCGTTCGACGCCATGTCGTTCGCCCGCGGGCTGGTGGGGCTGGAGACCGAAGCGCCCTAGGACGCCGGGCAGCCGTCCTCTGCCCCGACCTCTTCCGCGAACGCGCGGTGGAGGTAGACCAGCCGCTCGCCCACCGCATCGACGTCGACGGTGACCGCGCAGTAGGCCTGCGCGAACCGCGGGTCCGCGGCGACCTGGCGCCGGTAGGCGAAGTTGGGCGCGTGCCCGACGTGGAAGACGACGATGTCGGGCGCCCGTTCGAGGAGGTAGTCGAGGTCGCCGAGCTCGTGCCCGAGTGAGCCGGCGCCGAAGTCGTCCGGACGGCGGTTGGGCAGTTCGAGGTCGTTGAGGCCGAGCAGGTCGATGCTCTCGAACTCGGTCCAGTACGGCAGGCAGCCCGCGGCGGTGACCGCGATGACGGGCTCGTGATCCTCGAAGCGATCGCGCAGGGTCGCGGCGAGCGCGCGGCAATCCCACTCCCACCGCTCCGCCTTCGCGCGCTGGTGCGCCGGCACCGCGAACTGGAACGCGGCGAAGAAGACGGCGAGGGCCGCCGCCGCCCGGACCGACGGCCACCCGATCCGCGTACTGCGGCCGGCTCGGCCGGGCGCCGACGCCGCCGATTGCGTCCGCACGATGATCACGAGGACGATGGCGATGACCGGCGTGAAGTGGCGGAAGCCGGGAAAGATGTCGCCGCCGATCGCCACGAGGTAGGCGACCCACGCCAGCGTCGCCAGCGCGCCCGCCCTGAGCGCGTCGTCGCGATCCTTCCCTGCCCGCAGCCAGCACGCCATCGCGGCCGCCAGCAGCGGCGCCAGGGCCAGCACGCCGTCCCCGACGTAGTCGATGCCGGCGAACACGCGCTCGGGCGTGAAGCCGAGCTTGACGCGTGCGGTGTTGGGCACGGCAGCGCCGTAATAGAAGAGCCGGAACAGCACCTGCGCGGCCGCCGCCGCGACAGGCAGCGCCGCCAGCCGTGCCGCGGCGGACAGCCGGTGCGGCCACGGCAGCCGGAAGCACAGGATCGAAAGGCTGAACGCGCCCGCGAAGAGAATGCCGTCCAGGCGCGCCAGGGCGAGGACCCCGAACAGGGCCGAGGCGCCCCACAGGCGTCGGTGGTCCCGCGCCTCCCGCCAGCCGGCGAGCGCGAGGTAGCCGAAGAAGAGGCAGAACAGCACCAGCGGCTGCTCGAGGCCGCCGATGGCCCAGATCGCCAGCGTGTGGGCGCTCGCGCCCAGCGCGAGCAGCCATGGCATCGCCGGCGACCGGCCGCCGCGTCGCCGGCCGATCACCACGAACGCGCCGACCACGGCGCCGGTAAGCACGAGCCCGAGGATGCGCGCGGCAGCGACCGGATCCGCCCCCAGCGCCGCCGCCGCCGCGATCAGGAGAATCCATCCGAGGTTGCTGTAGCCCTCGACGTAGTAGCCGTCGTTCCACGTCAGGCCCTGGCCATCGGCCAAGCGTGCGGCGTAGCGCAGCGATATCAGCGCATCGTCGGAGATAAAAGGATAATAGTGATAACAACATAGAATAACATATATTAGAGAGGTAGTTAATATCACATTGGAAAACGACAACTTTCGGTCGAGCATCTAGTGAAAAATTCCATTATGATTTTAGAGGGACGAGCTCTGAGGTAAATTGGATTTGATTTTTTGAATGACTACCGAATACATCCATCGAATGTCAATTTCGACGATACGATTATTTTCTAAGTGGATTAGCGTCGCCTGCGCCGCATGACGGGTTCCGCCGTTTTCGCCGCGGCATGCAATGGCCGGATGACGGCGCCCGCGACACGGGCCCCGATTACGGCGTTGGCTGGCGTGACCCCTGTGCTAGACAGTGCCGATGCCAGCCGCCGCTGCACCCGCCCCCGGACGCGAGGTCCGCAACATTGTCCATGCCGTGGCGTGGATGTTGTCGGGCGGCGTGGCGTTCGCCGCCATGATCATGTTCGTGCGCGCGCTCACCGACACCATCTCGGCGTTCGAGCTGGCGTTCTGGCGGGCGTTCATCGGCTGCCTGATCATGCTGCCGGTGATGCTGCGGGTCGGCACGCGCATGCTGAAGACGCGGCGGCCGGGGGCGCATGCGCTGCGCAGCCTGGTCCAGTACCTCGGCATCGCGCTGTGGTTCTATTCGATCGCCGACATCAACCTGTCGGAAGGCATGGCGCTGCAGTTCACCGTGCCGCTGTTCACCATCGCCATGGTCGCGGTGGTGTTCAAGGAGCGGGTCGGCGGCTTCCGCTGGCTTGTCACCCTGATCGGCTTCGGCGGCGTGCTGGTGGTGCTGCGGCCGGGGCTGCACGCGGTCAGCGACGTGGCGGTGATTGTCCTGGTGTCGGCATGGTTCTACGCGATGGCGAACGTCGTGGCCAAATCGCTGCAGCGCACCGAATCGAGCGAGACCATCGTCTTTTACATGAACCTGATGCACGTGCCGATGGCGCTGGCGCCGGCGCTGGTCGTGTGGACCGGGCCGGCGCTGGCCGACTGGCCGGCGGTGCTCGGCATGTCCGTCACCGCGAGCATCGCCCATTACTGCCTGGCGCAGGCGATGCGGCTGGCGCCGATCAGCGTCATCATGCCGGTCGACTTCATGAAGCTGCCGCTGGTGGCCGGCTTCGCCTGGCTGTTCTTCGGCGAAGGCAGCGATCCGCTGACGTGGGTCGGCGCGGCCGTGATCTTCGGCGCGACCTGGGTGCTGATGCGTCGCGAGACGCGGCGCGCCCGTGCCGCCGACGCGCGCACCGCGGCGGCGTGAGACGACGATGGACCTGAGCGCGTCCGCCGCACGACCGCGCCGCACGTCCGACATCCTGCGCGGGGTCCTCTGGTTCTTCGTCTCGATGGCGTGCTTCGTCGCCATGGCGGTGGCGGTGCGCGACCTGCGCGATACCATGAACCCGTTCGAGGTGCTGACCTGGCGCAGCATGGTCGGCCTGCTGCTCACCCTCCCGTTCGTCGTGCGCGGCGGCCTGCGCAACCTGCACTCGCCGAACTTGCGCATCCACGGCGTGCGCAACACCGTCCATTTCTGCGCCCAGGCGACGTGGGTCTACGCCCTCATGCTGCTGCCGCTGGTGGAGGTGACGTCGCTGGAGTTCTCCATCCCGCTGTTCACCGCGATCCTGGCGCCGCTGATCCTCAAGGAGCGGGTCGGCGCCCAGCGCTGGGGCGCGATCGCGCTCGGCTTCGTCGGCGTGCTGATCGTGCTCCGGCCCGGCACCGGCGCGGTCAGCCCGGCGGCGCTGATCATGCTGGCCGGCGCCACCGGCTATGCGCTTTCCGGCGTCCTGGTGAAGCTGATGACACGCAGCGAGCGGGCCAGCACCATCGTCTTCTACATGAACCTGATGCAGTTCCCGCTCGGCCTCGTCTCGGCGCTCGCGGTCGGCTGGACCGGCGCCGATTGGGGCGACGCCTGGGCGATCCTGGTGCTGGGCGCGACCGGCGTGTTCGCCCACTACGCGATCGCGCGCGGGCTTGCGCTCGCCGACATCACGATCCTCTATCCGCTCGACTTCCTGCGCCTGCCGTTCATGGCGCTGATCGGCTGGCTGCTCTATGCCGAGGGCATGGACCTGTGGGTCGTCGTCGGCGCCGTCGTGATCTTCGCCGCCGACCTCTACCTCGTCCTCACCGGCGCCCGCCAGGCGCGGATGAAGGCGGGCGAGAATCGCGGCGCGGCCCCACCCCCGCCCAACCCTCCTCCGTCGAGGGGGAGGGCTTAGAAGCCCCCTCCCCTCGTGGGAGGGGGCTGGGGGAGGGGACGCCTCCGCCTCCCGCCCGAGCCTTCACACCGCCGCCGCGATCGCCTCGCCAACGTCGGCGGTGCCGGCGTTGCCGCCGAGGTCGCGGGTGCGCGGGCCGCCTTCCGCCAGGTGCCGGGCGATGGCCTCGACGATCGCCGCCGCCGCCGCCGTCTCGCCCAGGTGCTCCAGCAGCATCGCGCCGGACCAGATCGCGCCGATCGGGTTGGCGACGCCGCGGCCGGCGATGTCCGGGGCCGAGCCGTGCACCGGCTCGAACATCGACGGGAACGCGCGTTCCGGGTTGATGTTGCCGGCCGGCGCCATGCCGATCGAGCCGGTCACCGCCGGCGCGAGGTCGGACAGGATGTCGCCGAACAGGTTGGAGCCGACCACCACGTCGAACCAGTCGGGGTGGGTCACGAAGTGGGCGCACAGGATGTCGATGTGGTACTGGTCGGCCTTGACGCCCGGATAGCTGGCCGCCATCGCCGCGAAGCGCTCGTCCCAGTACGGCATCGAGTGGATGATGCCGTTCGACTTGGTGGCGGAGGTGACATGCCGCTTCGGCCGCTTCGCCGCCAGTTCGAACGCGAAGCGCAGGATGCGGTCGACGCCCTTGCGGGTGAACACCGCCTGCTGGATCGCCATCTCGTCGTCGGAGCCGGGGTACATCCGCCCGCCGATCTGGGAATACTCGCCCTCGACGTTCTCGCGCACGATCCACAGGTCGATGTCGCCCGGCTTGCGGTCGCGCAGCGGCGAGGTGACGCCGGCGAACAGCCGCGCCGGGCGCAGGTTGACGT
>JBFWQM010000297.1:0-5823 GCA_050249455.1 Rhodospirillaceae bacterium
GTCTCGCTCGCGCTGCCGCGGCTGGTGTACGGGTGACGCGGCACCTGCGGCATGGCGGCCGGCATCCCATGGCGGCGACACCCACTTCACCCGCTCGCTTCGCCCGCACCCTCTCCCCCCTGAAGGGCGGAGAGGGTTTCCCTCTTCTCCCTCTCCGCCCCGGGGGGCGGAGAGGGTCGGGGTGAGGTGGGGCTGCGGCGTTGCCGCAGCAATGCGCGGCCAGCATGACCACGTCCGAAGGCGCCGCGCCTATTCCATAGGCAGCCCCGGTGCTATAACGCGGCCGTTGCGGGCGGCCCCTGGGGGCGGCCCGTTCCCGCACATCGGACGGAGCGACGGACGACGATGGCCGCCCTCGGCATGGCGCTGAGCCGGGACGTGAAGGTGATCGGGCTGGTGTGCGCCGCGCACATGATGAGCCACGTCTACTTCTTCGTCCTGCCGCCCGTCTTCCCGCTGCTGCGCGCCGACCTCGACGTCAGCTACACCCTGCTCGGCCTGTGCATGACCGCGTTCGGGCTGGCCGCCGGACTCGGCCAGACGCCGGTCGGGTTCCTGGTCGACCGCATCGGCGCGCGACCGGTACTGGTCGCGGGCTTCGTGCTGCAGGCCGGCGCGGTGGCGCTGATCGGGCTGATCGACAGCTACTGGCAGCTCCTCGTCCTCTACACCCTGGCCGGCATCGGCCACACCGTGTTCCACCCGGCGGACTACGCCATCCTCGCCGCCTCGGTGCCCAAGCAGCGGCTCGGCCGCGCCTTCGCCAGCCACTCGGTGGTCGGCACCATCGGCTTCGCGCTGACGCCGGCGCTGATGATCGCCATCGCCGAGCTGTGGCACTGGCGCGCGGCGTTCATGATCGTCGGCGCCGCCGGGCTCGCGGTCGCGGCGGTGCTGTGGGCTCAGGGCAGCCTCCTGGGCGACCACCGCACCACGACGGGCGGCGAGCCGCGCGAGGCGCGACCGCCTGCGACGGTCGGCGACACGGCCCGCCTGCTGCTGTCGCTGCCGATCCTGATGTGCTTCCTCTACTTCGTGGTGCAGATCAGCGCGGTCGGCGGCATCCGCAGCTTCTTCGTCGCGGCGATGGACGCGCTGTACCAGACGCCGCTGGTCACGGTGAACGCGGCGCTGACCGGCCTCCTGGTCGGCACCTCGGCGGGCATGGCGGTGGGCGGCTTCGTCGCCGACCGCTACGGGCCGTCGATGCGTGTGGCGGCGCTGACCCTGATCCCGGCCGGCGCGCTGATCCTGCTGGTCGGCCTGGTCGCGCTGCCCGACGCAATGCTGTTCGCCGCGATGACCCTGTCCGGCTTCCTGCAGGGCATCCTGACCCCGTCGCGCGACCTCCTGCTGCGGTCGGTGACGCCGGACGGCTCGATGGGGCGGGTGATCGGCTTCACCTCGAGCGGCGCCAACCTGGGCGCCGGGCTGATCCCGCTGCTGTTCGGCTGGATGCTCGACCACGGCGAGCCGGCGCTGGTGTTCTGGGTCACCGCGGCGCTCGTCGCGGTCGCGTTCGTCACCTTCGTCGCGGTCAAGGGACGCTTCGCGCCGGCCGCGGGCGGGCGCGGCTGATGGCGGCGATCGCGGGCGGCGGCGGCACCCGGGTCATCGGGCTCATCAGCGTCGCCCACTTCATGAGCCACGTCTTCAACTACTGCCTGCCGCCGCTCTTCCCGCTGCTGAAGGAGGAGTTCGCCACCAGCTACGCCGCGCTCGGCCTCGCCATGACCGGGTTCGCGGTCGCCTACGGCCTGGGGCAGACGCCGGCCGGGTTCCTGGTCGACCGCATCGGCGCGCGGCGGGTGCTGCTGGCGGGCCTGGTCGTGCAGTCGGCGGCGGTCGCGCTGATCGCGATCGCCGAGAGCTACCTCGCCCTCCTGTGCCTGTTCACCGTCGCCGGGCTGGCGCACGCGGTCTACCACCCGGCCGACTACGCGATCCTGTCCAACGCCGTGGCGCGCGACCGGCTGGGCCGCGCGTTCAGCTTCCACAGCTTCACCGGCAACGTCGGGACCGCTGCGGTGCCGATGATCATGGTGTTCCTGGCCGCCGCGCTGTCGTGGCGCGCGGCGTTCGCCATCCTGGGGCTGACCGGGCTCGCGGTCGCGGCCCTGGTGTGGCTGCAGGGCAGCGCGTTCGCGGAGGGGACCGCCGCGGAACGCAAGGCGCGCAAGGCCGGGGCGCAGCCCAGCTTGCGCGACAGCCTCCTCCTCCTGACCTCGCTGCCGATCGTGCTGTGCTTCGTCTTCTACGTGGTGATGAACATGGCGTTCGGCGGCGTGCGCAACTTCGCCGCCGCGGCGCTGATCGACATGTCGGGGCTGACGCTTGCGCTCGCGAACGCGGCGCTGACCGGGTTCCTGATCGGCATCTCGGCCGGCACGCTGGTCGGCGGCTTCATCGCCGACCGCTGGGGCTCGCGGCTCTCCACCGCCGCGATCGGGCTCCTGGTCGCGGGCGGGCTCAACGTGCTGGTGGGCAGCGTGTCGCTGCCGGTGGTGGCGCTGATCGCGGTGCTGACCGCCTCCGGCCTCGCGCGCGGCACCATCCAGGCGACCCGCGACCTGATGGTGTTCTCGATGACCCCGGAGGGCCAGCACGGCAAGGTGTTCGCCTTCGTCTCCACCGGCGCCGCGGTGGGCGCCGCCGTGACGCCGATCATCTTCGGCTGGATCCTCGACCTCGGCGACCCGCGCTGGGTGTTCTGGATCTCCGGCATCATGGTGATTGCCGGCATCGCCACCTTCGCCGGCGTCCGCCGCGCCGCCGTGCGCTGAGGCGCCCGCCTACTTCGACAGGCGCAGCTCCGACAGCCCGTTGGCGACCTCGGTGAACACCGCCTCCAGCGCCGCCGCATCGGGCGCATACTTGTAATAGGTGTCGTCCGGGTCGGACGCGATGCCCTTCATCAGGTTCTGCTGCGTCAGGGTCGGCGCGTCGCCGAACTGGATGGCGTAGATCTTGATGCCGCCAGCCTTGATGTTGTTGGCGATGGTCTGAGCGCGGGTATTCAAGGTGCTTTCGCTGAACACCCTCTTGTACGCGTCACCATATTGCCTGTAGTTCTCGCCATCGGTCAGGAAAACGATGGCTTGAATTCGCTTGCCCTGCGGATTGGCGTCCGCCTCGCTGAAGGGGGCCTCTGGCGTGATCACGTGCCAAGCCCAATAGAGACCCTGAGGAAGATTCGTATAACTGTTCTGTTCTGAGCTCAAGACCGTAAGTTGGTTTATTGCCTGGGTGATCGTTGACTTGACGTTTGTAAGCCGCGTGATGCCACGGTTATAGCATGGCGTGCATTCCGTATTTCCATTATCGTAAAATGGCGCATTGCATTCTGAACTTCCACTTACGACTTCTCCTTCAGAGAGAACCGGCTCAAAACCCTTCCAAGCGCCCCAGCTCCCCGAATTTTCCCCCATTATAGTATCGGCGTGACCTGCATGAGAAGAATTAGTTCTCTGATCCCAGTACACTCGCGCATATACGCACCCTTTCCACGCGCTTGTCGGCGCTGACAGAAGCGGAATACCCGGCGCATTGTTTGCATAGTATAGTTTAGTTTGAGATGGCGACCCTGCTTTGGCAGGATTTTTAAAAGACGTAACCGTTGGCTGTGTATAGGACGTAAAGGACTGTCCGTTATTCGTGATATTTACCTTAGCTGTCCACGGAACGAGCGCGATTTTAAGGAGGTCCTTGGTTTCATCCTCGCCATATAGGATGTTCACCAGCGTGTTCGCGGCAGTCCGTGCCGCGGCGATACGCGTCGTGCTGCCGGCGCTCTGGTTCATCGAGGTCGACAGGTCGATCGACAGCACGACGTCGAGATAGGCAGTCTGCCGCGTCACCTGGTTGGATGCGGACACAGTGATGCTGTTGATGCCGGCGATGCGCATGAACGTCGTCGGCAGCGTGGCGCTGGCCGACAGGTCCAGGCGGTCGCCGCCGGCGTCCTTCGACGTCTGGATGTCGATCGGCGTGAGCGTCGCATCCATGTAGCCGTCCGGAAAGTTGGCGGAGAAGTATTTCTGGATGTCGGCGTCCCGGGTGTCCTCGAAGAACACCCGCCCGCCGGCCAGCGCCGCGGCGTCGAGCGCCTGCGCCAGGCGGGCCCTGACGAAATAGCCGCGGGCCGTGTCGGTCGCGATGCCGACGAAGCCGACCAGGGCGACGATGGCGAACGCCGCGAGCGGCGAGACGGCGCCGCCGCGGTCGGCGGGCAGGCGGCGGAGCATGCGGGTCTGGATGGACATGGCGATCCTGGACGCAACGCTGTGGCGACAAGCTCCCGACCTTGACCAAACAGTCTTGCCAAATCGTTAGCGAATATTTAGGGAATACGGAATTGTCCGGAGGAGTTAAGTAAAAGCTCCGCTAACCGCCGGCAACCGGCCGCCGGTTTATGCGGCCTGCCGGATTCCGGACGCCCGATTCACCCCGTTCGTTTACCGCCCGGAAAGGATGGCCGGGCAGCGTGCGGCATTGCCGTCGCACAGCGTCACCGGGTGTCATGCGTCGTCGTCCTGCCGTCCCCGCGTCCCTGCGCCGCCTCGCCGCGGATCGCGGCGGCGCCGTCTCGCCGCTCATCGCGTTCGCCATCGTCGCCCTCACCGCCTTCGTCGGCATCGCGACCGACACGGCGCGCGGCTACTTCGTGAAGGCGCGGCTGTCGCAGGCGCTCGACGCCGCGGCGCTGGCCGGCGGCCGGGCGTTCTTCGACGACACCCGCGACGCCGACATCCAGATGTACTTCGACGCCAACTTCCCGCCCGGCTTCATGGGCGCCGCGGTGTCGCCGCTCGACATCGAGCCCTCGACCGATTCCAGCGGCGACCGGCTGGACCTGTCGGCGAGCGCGACCCTCCCGACGACCTTCATGCGCGTGGTCGGCGTGGACAGCCTCACCGTCTCGGCCGCCAACCAGGTGACCCGCCAGACCAACTACCTCGACGTGGTGCTGTCGGTGGACCTCTCGACCTCGATGACAGAGAGCGCCGGTGCGACCTCGCGCATCGCCGCGGCGCGCGCCGCCGCGACCTCCCTGGTGGACATCCTGTTCGGCGACAACGAGACCAAGGACCTGCTCAAGATCGGCTTGGTGCCGTGGACCGCCAAGGTCAACGTCACCTACGAGGGCATGGCCTATGACGGCGACCCGTGGCAGGAGCAGGTCACCCGGTTCAAGAACCCCGTCACCGGCAGCAACCAGAGCCATGTCTGGCGCACCAACAACTCGCCGGTGAACTTCCTGACCGAACCGGACGAGGACTGGGAGGGCTGCGTCTACGCCCGCTTCCGCACCGACAAGGGCAAGAACAACGCCGGCCAGGCCGATACCGTGATCGCCGACCACGGCGCGAACTGGGGGACGTGGATCGGCTATGAGCCGGTGGACACCGACAAGCACGAGCCAACCCGCAGCAGCCGGTCCGAGTGCGAGCAGGTCGAGGACGAAGCCGACAACCGGTGGGGCGGCATCGAATGCACGCCGTGCTACACCCACGGCATCACCGCGCTGACCGACACGAAGCAGACCGTGCTGGACGCGATCGACGACCTGTCCGTCAACCCGACCGGCACCAGCTACACCAACATCGCCCAGGGCCTGCTGTGGGCGTGGAACGTCATCACCCCCGAGCCGCCGTTCGACGAGGCCGAGGCCGACCCGGAGGGCAAGCGGGTGCAGGCGATCGTGCTGCTGACCGACGGCGCGAACACCGGCTGGTGGGGCGACGCCTACAAGGCGAAATTCGGCACCAACACCGCGGCGCGCGACGACCTCGACGACCGGCTGGAGACGATCGCCGCCAACAT
>JBFWQM010000298.1:0-5821 GCA_050249455.1 Rhodospirillaceae bacterium
CGGCGGCCGTGCCGGCGCTGGCGCAGGACGGCGGCGTCGTGGTGTTCGCGGCCGCCAGCATGAAGAACGCGCTCGACGATGCCGCGAAGACCTGGCAGGCGCAGGGCAAGGCGACCCGGATCTCCTACGCCGCGAGCTCGGCGTTGGCGCGACAGATCGAGGCGGGCGCGCCGGCCGACGTGTTCATCTCCGCGGACACCGACTGGATGAACTATCTCGCCGAGCGCAAGCTCATCCGCGCCGACACGCGCCGCGACCTCCTGGCCAACAGGATCGTGCTGATCGCGCCGAAGTCGAGCACCGTAGCCACGAAGATCGCGCCGGGATTCCCGCTGGCCTCGCTCCTGGGCGGCGGCAAGCTCGCGATGGCGCAGACCGAGACGGTGCCCGCCGGCAAATACGGCAAGGCGTCGCTCACCGCGCTGGGCGTGTGGCCGTCGGTCGAGCGCAGCGTGGCGCAGGCCGAGAACGTGCGCGCGGCGCTTCTCCTGGTCTCCCGCGCCGAGGCGCCGCTCGGCATCGTCTACCAGACCGACGCCGCGGCAGATGCCAACGTGCGGATCGTCGATGCCTTTCCGGCCGACACGCATCCGCCGATCGTCTATCCGGTCGCGGTGCTGGCCGGCGCCAAGCACGCGGACGCTGCCGCCTTCGTCACCTTCCTGCGCAGCGACGCGGCGAAGCCGGCCTTCGTCAAGCAGGGCTTCACCGTCCTCGATTGAGGGCGAGCGGCCCGGCGCCCGAGTTCAGTTAGCCCGGGCGCCGGGCGGCGGCACCATGCCCGCCGTGTCGGCGATCGCCTCGATCTCCGCCGCGTTGGTGCCGAACGAGACGGTGAAGCCGTCGTTGGTGCCGAGCGTCAGGATCAGCGACTGACCGTCGGGCGCCACCTCCACCGACCAGCCGCACAGCGGGTAGACCACCCGCAGCGAATCGTCGCGATACTGCCGCACCAGCATCTGGCGCAGCACCGTGGGCAGGGTCATCACCAGGCGGGAGACCGCGTCGGCGGCGATCGCCAGCTCGAACGCCGCGCCGTCCGCCCCGGTCATGCCCAGCCGTACTTCGGACCCATCGTTCGCGACGCAGTAATGGGTCAGGCCGGCGCTTCGCACGATCCCTGTCATCGCACGCGCCGCCGCCGGCAGCGCAGCGCCGCGAAGGCGACCGCACCGATCAGCGCCACCGCGGCGCCAGGCGAAGGGATCGATGCGGCACGGAACACCTGCAGGCTGACCAGGTTGGAGACATGGCCACCCGCGTCGTCGCCCGGCACCACCAGCCGCGCAAAGCCGTCGGCGTCGAGCGGCTGGCCGTCCTGGCGGTAGGCGACCATGATCGGGTCGCCGCCGCCGCCGAAGCGTGGGTCGAGCTCGCCCAGCGCGAACACCGCGCGGTAGCCGTCGCCGCCAGTGGCGACCAGATACAGGCCCAGCACGTCGTTGCGCACCGCCGGATCGGTGACGAGGCCGGCCTGGGTCAGCAGCGCCCACAGAGGCACGCCGGTGAAGGTGGCGGTCACCGGGCTGCCGCCCGACTTGTAGGTGACGGTCTGCGTGACCGAGGCGAGCGCTTCGACGTCGCCGAGCGTGATGGTGGCTGGCGCCTGCACCTCGCCGCCGACGGTAAACGCACTCGACGGCCCGCCGCCGGTCGCCGCCGCGGTGCGCGGTGCATCGAAGACCGCGATGCTGGCCAGGTTGGAGACGTAGCGCCCGCCGGCGTCGTCGCCCGGCACGGTGAGGCGGGCGAAGCCGCTGTCACCGAGCGGCTGGCCGCCGACCTGGTACGCGACCAGCTTCGGGGTGCCGCCGCCGCCGAACCGGGGGTCGATCTCGCCGAGCGACAGGACGGCGCGATAGCCGTCGCTGCCGGTCGCCACCAAATACTTGCCGAGCACGTCGTTCTTCACCGACGGATCGGTGACGATGCCGGCCTGGCCGAGCAGCGCCCAGATGGTCGCGCCGGTGAAGGTGGCGGTGACGGGCGTCCCGCCGTTACGGTAGGTGACCGTCTGGGTCACCACCGGCAGCGCCTGCAACGCGGCAAGGTCAATCGTGCCGGAATTGTAGACCTGTCCGGCCAGCAGGAACTCGGTCGTCGTCGGCAGCGCCTGTGCCGTGCCGGTCAGCGCACCGGCGAGCGCCAGCGCGACCGCCGCACGGGCCGCGCCGACCCAGATTCGATCGATCGTCATGTTCGCTCTCCACGCGTTATATTTATTAGAATATATCGTGTGGAGGGCAGCGCCGCAAAAGGATATATTCGTTTAGCTATATCGACGTGCGCGAAAGGTGTTGCGCCGGATCCCTCCGCCGCCTTGCCGCCGACATCGGTGGAAGCTTCAGGCCAGCACGCTCTCGATGCGGCGCAGGCGCTTGTGGAAGGCCTTGGTCGCCTCGGCCTCCATGGCGCGGTAGTCGCTGACCAGCTCGTGGCCGAACTCGGTCAGCTCGGCGCCGCCGCCGTGCGAGCCGCCGTGCATCTTCTGCACCGCCGGGCGGCGGAAGGTCTGGTTGATGTCGTCGACCAGGAGCCACGCGCGGCGGTAGGACATGCCCATCGCCTTGCCGGCAGCAGAGATCGAGCCATGCTCGCCGATCAGCTCGAGCATGCGGATCTTGCCGTGGCCGATCGATCCCTTGTCGCCGAAGTCGAGGCGGAGCGTCAGTCGCGTCATGGTCGGTCCCTCGCCGGCCTGTCGTTGGAGCGCGCCGAGTATAGCTTGCATGGCGACTCGCGCGCGGGGAACTTCGCCGCGCCGCCTTGCCGCTGCCCGCGCGCCGGTGCATAGTCGCGCCCCGATCAGGAGGTGCCGGGGATGGCCCGCTCAGCAACCCCCGACTGCATCGTCCGCGACCGCATGGTCCTGGGCGAATCGCCGCTGTGGTCGCCCGACCAGGCCGCGCTCTACTACGTGGACATCCACGGTCCGGCGATCCATCGCTTCGTCCCGGCGACCGGCCGGCGCGACTCCTGGGCGATGCCCGCGGCGATCGGCTCGATCGGGCGCGCCGCCGGCGGCAGGCTGGTCGCGGCACTGGCCGACGGCCTGCACCTGTTCGATCCGGCGACTGGCGCCCTGACGTCGATCGTCGACCCGGAGCCCGACAAGCCGGCGCACCGGCTGAACGACGGCAAGGTCGACCGCGCCGGGCGCTTCTGGGTCGGCTCGCTGTGCGAGCCGGACTACGCGGCGGTCGGCGCGCTGTATCGGGTCGGCGGCGACGCGCGCGTCGCGCGCCTGCTCGACGGCCTGCGCATCCCCAACGCGCTGTGCTGGAGCCCGGACGACCGGACGATGTACTTCGCCGACTCGCGCGAGCGCCGCCTCACCGCGTTCGACTTCGATCCCGCGGCCGGCGTGCCAACCAACCGGCGCGCGGTGGCCGCGGTGCCCGACGGGCTCGGGTCGCCCGACGGCGCCACGGTGGACGCCGACGGCGGCATCTGGAGCGCCCACATGTTCGGCGGCCGGATCACACGCTACATGCCGGACGGGCGCATCGACCGGGTGATCGAGCTGCCGGTGCGCCCGGTGACGTCGTGCTGCTTCGGCGGCGCGGACCTGCGGACCCTCTACATCACCACCGCGACCGTCGGGCTCGACGAGTCTGCGCTGGCGCAGCAGCCGCTCGCCGGCTCGTTGTTCGCCGTCGACGCCGGCGTGCAGGGGCTGCCGGAGCCGGTGTTCGGGGAGTGACGGATTCGATCCGGAGCGCGGCGCCCCTGGTGCAGCAACGCGATTGCGGCAGGCGCCCCCTCCCCCAACCCCCTCCCACGAGGGGAGGGGGCTCGACGTGCGCCGCCACGCGACGATCGGAGCCAGGGTGACGCCCTCGGATCCAACGCCCGCGCGCACGCGCTGGGGCGTCGTGGCGCTGCTGGTCGGCGTCGGCATCGTGGCGGCGTTCCAGATGGGGAAGGCGGCGGGCGCGCTGCCGCAGCTGCGCGCCGACCTCGGCCTCGACCTGGTCGAAGCGGGCTGGCTAGTCTCGATCTTCAGCCTGATCGGCGCATCGGCGGGCATGCTGGCGGGCTCGATCGCCGACCGGTTCGGGCGGCGCGAGGTGCTGCTGGTCGCCATCCTGCTCCTGATGCTGGGCAGCTACGGCACCGACGACGCGGTCACTTTGCTGATCGGCCGGGTGATCGAAGGCTGCGGCTTCGTCGCCATCGTCGCGGTGTCGCCGGCGCTGGTGGTGTCGGCGACCGCGCCGGCGGACCGCGGCCTGGCGCTCGCGATCTGGACCGTCTACCTGCCGGTCGGGCTCGCCACCATGATCGTCGGCGCGCCGCCGTTCATGGCGGAGGTCGGGGGCTGGCGCGACCTGTGGCACGCCAACGGCCTGCTCGCCGGCGCGATGCTGGCGGCGGCGGCGCTCGGCACCCGCGGCCTCGGGGCGCAGCCGGCCGGCGCGCAGCCGGCGCCGTGGGCGTCGATCCGCACCGTGGTGATGCGGCCGCGGTCGTTCCTGGTCGCGGTGCCGTTCGCCTGCTACTCGCTCAACTTCCTGGCCGTCAGCGCCTTCCTTCCGACCTTCCTGATCGAGCGCCGCGGCGCGACGCCGGCGGAGGCCGGTGCGCTGGTCGCCGCCGCTATCCTGTGCAACGCGCTCGGCAACCTGGTCGCCGGAGCGATGATGCGCCGCGCCGTGCCGCCGTGGGCGGTCACCGCGATCGGCTGCGCCGCAATGGGCGTCACATCCCTCGGCATCTTCCCGGAGGTCCTGCCCGGCGCGCTGCGCCAGGCGTGCGCGATGGCGTTCCTGTTCTTCGGCGGCTTCGTCGCCCCATCGGTGCTGGCCTCCGCCGCCCGCCACGCGCCGTCGCCGGCGCTGGTCGGCACGTCGATGGGGCTGACCATGCAACTGGTCTCGACCGGCCACCTGTTGGGCCCGCCGGCGCTCGCCGCGGTGGTCGCCGTCAGCGGCAGCTGGGAGGCGGCCGCCCTCCTCACCTCCGCGCTGTGCACCACGGGTGTCATCGCCGCGCTGGCGCTGCGCCGGCTGGAGGCGCGGACACGCCCTTGACGCGATCCCCGAAACTTGGCGCAGTGGCGCCGATTTGAACCCGGAGCCAGCCATGACCGAGACGCCTTCCGGCCGCATCGTCCGCCCCCGCCGCAGCCTGCTGTTCGTGCCGGGGCTGCGCCCCGACCGCTTCGCCAAGGCGTGCGCCGCCGGCGCAGACATCGTCTGCGTCGACCTGGAGGACGCGGTCGCGCTGCCGCGCAAGGAGGAGGCGCGCGCGCTGACCCTGCCGCTGTTCGCCGAGCCGCAGCCGGCGAACGTCGAGACCATGGTGCGGATCAACTCGATGTCGACGCCGGACGGGCTGAAGGACGTGCTGGTGCTGCTCGCCTGCCCGGCGCCGCCGGCGGCGATCATGATCCCGAAGCCGGGCTCGGCGGCCGAGATCCGCCTGCTCGCCGACTTGCTGCAGGGCAGCTGCGCCCATATCCGCTTCCACGTCATCATCGAATCGACCCACGGCCTGGCCGACGTCGATGCGATCGCCTGCGCCAGCCCGCGCATCGATTCGCTGCTGTTCGGCGCGGTCGACCTGTCGGCGGACCTGCGCTCGGCGAACACGTGGCAGACCCTGCTCTACGCCCGCTCGCGCGTGGTCCATGCCGCCGCGCGGTTCGGGCTCGACCTCCTGGACGTGCCGTGGCTCGACCTCGCCGACCCTGACGGCATGAAGGTGGAGGCGACGGCGAGCCGCGACCTCGGCTTCACCGGCAAGGCCGCCATCCACCCCGACCAGATCCCGGTCATCAACGGCATCTTCTCGCCGTCGGCCGCGGAGGTCGAACGGG
>JBFWQM010000299.1:0-3465 GCA_050249455.1 Rhodospirillaceae bacterium
GGCGACCCTGACCTTCACGTTCCCGGCGGTAGCCGACCAGACCGTGCCGCAGCTCGATTCGCTGTTCGAGAGGCTGCGCGTCACGCCCGACGCGGCGGAGGCGGCCGAGTTCGAGGGCCAGATCTGGCGGCTGTGGACGGTGACCGGCAACCCGATCGTCGACCGCTTCGTCGCGCTCGGCCTGGAGGCGATGGCGGCAGAGGACTACGGCAGCGCGCTTACCGTGTTCGACGAGGTGGTCAAGATGGTCCCCGACTACGCCGAGGGCTACAACAAGCGCGCCACCATCCACTATCTGACCGGCGACCTCGATGCCTCGGAAGCCGACATCGCCGAAACCCTGAAGCGCGAGCCGCGCCATTTCGGCGCGCTGTCCGGCCTCGGCCTGGTCAACCTCGCCCGCGGCCGCGAGGCCGACGCGCTCGCCGCCTTCGACCGCGCGCTCGCCGTCCACCCGCATCTGCCGGGCGCCAACACCCACATCCGCGCGCTCCGCGAGAAGCTGAAGGGGCGGGGGATTTAGGCTCTCGTTGCAATGGAACGAGAACGTGTCCCGTCGCCGCAACTCGGATGCACCGTAGGGGCGGGTTTCAAACCCGCCCTGTTTTCTGTTTTTCCTTGCCGAGTTCCGCGCCTGCACAAACGTTGCGGGCGGGTTTGAAACCCGCCCCTACATAACGTCGACGCAGCCAGCTCATTCGAAACGAGGCGGCTCAGCTCCCCACCCACGCGATGCGCAGGATGTTGGTCGCGCCGGGGGTGCCGAAGGGGACTCCGGCGGTGATGACCAGGCGCTGGCCTTCGACGGCGAACTCCTCGCGCTTGGCGACCTGGCAGGCGCGGTCGACCATGTCGGCGAAGTTCTCGACGTCCTGGGTGAGGACGCAGTGGACGCCCCACGCGACGGCGAGCCGGCGGGCGGTCTCCACCTTGCCGGTCAGGCACAGGATCGGCACGTCGGGGCGCTCGCGCGCGGCGCGCAGCGAGGTCGATCCCGACGTTGTGAAGGTCACGATCGCCGCGGCGCGGATGGTCTGCGCCACCTGTCGCGCGGCGGCGGTGATGGCGTCCGACGCGGTCGCCTCCGGGTCCGGGTGCTCGGCGCGGCGGATGGCGAGGTAGGCGGGATCGCGCTCGGTGCGCGCGACGATGCGGTTCATCATCTGCACCGCCTCGACCGGGTACTGGCCCGCCGCCGTCTCCGCCGACAGCATCACCGCGTCGGCGCCGTCGTAGACCGCGGTGGCGACGTCGGAGGCCTCCGCGCGGGTCGGCGTCGGCGCGTTGACCATCGATTCCAGCATCTGCGTCGCGACGATCACCGGCTTCCCGGCGGCGCGGCAATGGCGCAGGATCTCCTTCTGCAGGCTCGGCACGTCCTCCGGCGGCAGCTCGACGCCGAGGTCGCCGCGCGCCACCATCAGCGCGTCCGACAGCGACACGATCTCGTCCAGCCGCTCGATCGCCGCCGGCTTCTCCAGCTTCGACAGCACCATCGCGCGGCCGGCGATCAGCTTGCGCGCCTCCGCCACGTCCTCCGGCCGCTGCACGAACGACAGCCCGACCCAATCGACGCCGTGGTCGAGCCCGAAGCGCAGGTCGTCGCGGTCCTTGCGGCCCAGCGGCGTCACCGGCAGCACGACGCCCGGCACGTTGACGCCCTTGTGGTTGGACAGCCGCCCGCCGGTCATCACCTCGGCCTCGGCGAAGTCGGGGCCGCAGCGCACCACGCGCAGCCGGATCTTGCCGTCGTCGAGCAGCAGGTCGGTCGCCTCGGTCAGCGCCGAGAAGACCTCCGGATGCGGCAGCGGCGCGCGAGCCGCATCGCCGTCGGCCTCGTCGAGGTCGAGGCGGAACTTCTGGCCGGCCGCCAGCTCGACGCCGCCGCCGGCCATGTTGCCGACCCGCAGCTTCGGGCCCTGCAGGTCCATCAGGATGGCGATCGGCCGCCCGGATTCGTGCTCCAGCCGGCGGATGGCGCGGATTCGCTGGGCGTGCTCGGCGTGGGTGCCGTGGCTGAAGTTCAGCCGGAACACGTCGGCGCCGGCATGGAACAGCGCGCCGATGACCTCCGGCGTGCCGCTGGACGGACCCAGCGTGACGACGATCTTGGCGCGGCGATGACGTCGCATGCTTCCACCTATAGCCAACCTGGGGTCGACTCGCCACCGGGGCAAGCCGGTCAGGTCAGCAATATGGCGCGGAAATCGTTGACATTCGTACGTGTCGGCCCGGTGACCACGAGGTCCCCTAGGGCGGCGAACAGCCCGAAGGAATCGTGGCCGCGCAGCATCGCAACGGGGTCGAGCCCGGCGGCGGCGGCGCGGGCCAGGGTGTCCGGGCCGATGACGGCGCCGGCATTGTCCTCGCTGCCGTCGATCCCGTCGGTGTCGCAGGCCAGGGCATGGACCCCGGCCGCGCCGTCCAGGGCGACCGCCAGCGCCAGCAGGTATTCGCCGTTGCGCCCGCCGCGGCCGCCTGCGGGACCGACGGTCACCGTGGTCTCGCCGCCCGACAGGATGACCCCCGGCCGGGGCGCCGCCAAAGCGAGGCGGGCGTGGGCGCGGGCGAGGTCGGCGGCCTCCCCCTCCAGGGCATCGCCCAGGACGGTCGGCGCGAACCCGCCCGCCCGCGCGGCCGCGGCCGCGGCGGCGAGCGCGTCCTTTGCCGTCGCGATGAGCCGCACCGAACTGCGGGCGAGGCGCGGGTCGCCCGGCTTCGGCGTCTCGGCGTCCGGCCCTTCGAGATGGCGGCGGATCGCGGGCGGCACGTCGATCCGGTAGCGGTCGAGCACGGCCAGCGCCTCGGCCGCCGTGGTCGGGTCCGCCACCGTGGGGCCGGAGGCGACCGTCGCCGGGTCGTCGCCCGGCACGTCGGAGATCACCAGCGCCAGGGTGCGCGCCGGGAACGCCGCGGCGGCCAGCCGGCCGCCCTTGATCGCCGACAAATGCTTCCTCACGCAGTTCATCTCGCCGATCGCGGCGCCGGAGCGCAGCAGCTGGCGCGTCAGCGCCTGCTTGTCGTCCAGCGCGAGGCCCAGCGCCGGCTGCACCAGCAGCGCCGAGCCGCCGCCCGACACCAGGCAAAGCAGCAGGTCGTCGGGCCCCAGCGCGCCGGCCAGGGCGAGGATGCGCGCCGCCGCGTCGCGCCCGGCGCCGTCGGGCAGCGGGTGGCCGGCCTCCACCACCTCGATCCGCCGGCACGGCACGCCGTGGCCGTAGCGGGTGACCACCAGGCCCGACAACGGGCCCGGCCAGTGGTCCTCCACCGCGCGCGCCATTGCCGCGGCGGCCTTGCCGGCGCCGACCACGACGGTATGGCCGGCGGGCGCGGCGGGCAGGTGCGCCGGCACGATGCGCGCCGGGTCGGCGGCGGCGACCGCAGAGTCGAACAGCGCGCGCAAGGTTTCGCGCGGGCTCATCGCGGGTCCGCCGGGCGGGCTCATCGCGGCTCCGCCGCGCGGGC
>JBFWQM010000299.1:3565-5774 GCA_050249455.1 Rhodospirillaceae bacterium
GCGGGCTCATCGCGGCTCCGCCGCGCGGGCGCCGCGCCGCGCCATCAGGATGCCGGCCAGGATGACCGCCGCGCCGGCGGCCTGCTGCGCGCCCATCGGCTCGGCCAGCAGCACCCAGGCGAGCAGCGCCGCCGTCGCCGGCTGGAGCAGCAGCGCGACCGAGCCGAAATGCACCGGCAGCCGGCCGAGGCCGTGCGCGACGAGCGTCTGGCCGATCACCTGGGCGACGAGGGCGAGGCCGACCAGCACCGCCCAGCCGCGCAGGGTCTCCGGCGCGAACGCGCCGTCGGACAGCAGCGCGACCGGCAGGCAGACCAGCGCCGCGACCGGCGTCGACCACGCCATCACGCCGAGCGTGGTGATCCGCCCGCCCAGCCGGTCGATGCACAGCATGTAGGCGCCATAGAACGCCGCGGTGACGATGCCGAACACGTCGCCGAGCAGGCGCGTCTCGCTCAGGGTCAGGCTCGCGTCCATCAACACCGCCGCGCCGGCCATCGCGGTCGCCATGCCGGCGAGGAACAGCTTGGTCGCGGTGCGGCGGTACAGCAGCCAGCCGCCAATCACCACGAACACCGGCGCGGCGTTGGCCAGCAACGTGGCGTTGGCGACCGACGACCACGCCAGCGACCAGTGCCAGAAGATCAGGTCGCCGGCGAAGAACACGCCGGCGCCGGCCACCAGCGCGACCTCGCCGCGCGTCGCCGGCGTCGTGCGCGCCACCGTCTCGCGCCGCGCCAGCAGCCACAGGAACGGGCTCGCCAGCGCCAGCCGCCAGAACGCGGTCGCCACCGGCGCCGTCTCGCTCCAGCGGAAGAAGATCGGCGCGAACGCGATCGCCACCGCGCCGCACAGCAGCGCGGCCAGCGGCAGTCGCTCGATCGGTCGCGGCGCGGTCGCGGGCATGGCGGGGGTTATAGCATCGGCAAGAGTGCGTCATGACATGTTGATGGGCCGGCGGCCTCCCACCTCACCCGCTTGCTGCGCTCGCACCCTCTCCCCCCAGTGGGCGGAGAGGGAGGGGACCCATTGCGCAGCAATGGGGAGGGTGAGGTGGGCGACCTCGCCGTCGCGCGAATTCGATCCGACCCTCGCCCTCAGTCCAGCGTCCGGCGATAGCGCCGCAGCGCGACGAACACCACGACCGTCACGAAGAGCGCCAGCGGGCCGAGGTGGGGCGCGATCTCGGCGACGCCGTTGCCCTTGAGCAGGATGCCGCGGACGATGCGCAGGAAATGCGTCAGCGGCAGGAGCTCGCCCAGCGCCTGCGCCCAGCCGGGCATGCCGCGGAACGGGAACATGAAGCCCGACAGCAGGATCGACGGCAGGAAGAAGAACACCGACATCTGCATCGCCTGCAGCTGGTTGCGCGCCAAGGTGGAGAACGTGAACCCGACGCACAAGTTCGCGGCGATGAACAGGATCAGCGCGACGGAGAGCAGGCCCAGGCTACCGACCACCGGCACGTGGAACAGGAGCCTGGCGGCGACCAGCACCACCGCGACCTGGACGTAGCCGGCGACGATGTAGGGCACGATCTTGCCGATCATCACCTCGCCGGGCCGTACCGGCATGGCGAGGAGGGATTCCATGGTGCCGCGCTCGGTTTCGCGCGTCATGGCGAGCGCGGTCATGATGACCAAGGTCATGGTCAGCACGACGCCGATCAGCCCCGGCACGACGTTGTACTGCGTGACGTTCTCCGGGTTGTAGCGTCGGTGGATGCGCAGGTCGACCGCCGCCTCCGCGCTGCGCAGCCCGGCCAGCGGCCCGGTCAGGTCGTGGTCGAACGCGGTGCGCGCCAGGGTCATCAGGGTCGCCAGCGCGTTGCTGGTCGCCGCCGGGTCGGTGGCGTCGGCCTCCACGAGAAGCGTCGGCCGCTCGCCGCGCACCAGCCGGCGGGCGAAGCCGTCGGGGACGGTGACGACGAACTGCACGGCGCCGCGCGCGAGCAGCGCGTTCGCCTCGGCCTCGGTCTCCACCACCTCGACCATGCGGAAATAGGCGGAGTTCTCCAGCGCCGCGACCAGGCTGCGCGAGAACTCCGACACGTCGCGCACCTGCACCGCCGTAGCCAGCCGCTTCGGGTCGGCGTTGATCGCGTAGCCGAACAGCACGAGCTGGATGATCGGGATGCCGAGCATCATCGCGAAGGTCAGCCGGTCGCGCCGCATCTGGGTGAATTCCTTCACCATCACCGCGACGATGC
>JBFWQM010000300.1:0-5723 GCA_050249455.1 Rhodospirillaceae bacterium
GGCGGCGACGTGGCCGCGGCCGCGGCGGCGTTCGCCGATCTGCCGGCGCTCGACGGCCGCGGCCGGCATCATCGCGTTGCGGTCGGCCGCGGGACCATCACGGTGATCGACGAAAGCTACAACGCCAACCCCGCCTCGATGCGGGCCGCCTTCGAGACGCTGGCCGCCGCGGCGCCCGGCCCCGGCGGCCGGCGCATCGCCGTGCTCGGCGACATGCTGGAGCTCGGCGCGCAGGCGCCGGCGCTGCATGCGGCGCTCGCCGCGCCGATCGCGGCGCAGCGAATCGACCGCGTCCACTGCGCCGGCGCGGCGATGCGCCACCTCTACGACGCGCTGCCGGCGGCGGCGCGCGGCGCCTGGGGCGAGCGGTCGGAGGCCATCGTCGCCGCGGTGAAGGACGACCTGCGCGACGGCGACGTCGTGATGATCAAGGGCTCGCTCGGCAGCCGCATGAAGGCGGTGCTGCAGGCGCTGCTCGCGGCCGGCGCGCCGCCGTCCTCAGCCAACGCGGCCTGAGGGGGCGGGCGATGCTCTACAACCTGCTGGCGCCGCTGACCACCGACTTCGCGCCGCTCAACCTGTTCCGCTACATCACCTTCCGCACCGGCGGTGCGGTGATGACCGCGCTGTTCATCGGTTTCGTGCTCGGCCCGCCGATGATCCGCTGGTTGAAGGCGCGCCAGAACGGCGGCCAGCCGATCCGCGAGGACGGCCCCAAGAGCCACCTTCTGACCAAGAAGGGCACGCCCACGATGGGCGGCATGCTGATCCTGATCGCGCTGACGGTCTCCACCCTGTTGTGGGCGGACCTGACCAACGGGTTCGTCTGGGTGTGCCTGTTCGTCACCGTCGGGTTCGGCGCGGTCGGCTTCGTCGACGACTACCGCAAGCTGACCAAGCGGTCGCACAAGGGCCTGTCGGGGCGCGGCAAGCTGATGGCGCAGGGCGGCATCGGCCTGGTCGCCACGTTCTGGATCGTCCAGCTCACCGCCGAACCGATGGAGACCGGCGTCGCCATCCCGTTCGTCAAGGCGTTCCTGGTGCCCCTCGGCTGGTTCTTTGTGGTGTGGGGCGCGTTCGTCATGGTCGGCGCGTCGAACGCGGTCAACCTGACCGACGGGCTCGACGGGCTCGCCATCGGGCCGGTGCTGATCACCACCAGCTGCTTCGTGCTGATCACCTACCTGGTCGGCAACACGGTGTTCGCCAACTACCTGCAGATCCACTACGTGCGCGGGTCGGGCGAGCTTGCGGTCTTCTGCGGCGCGCTGATCGGCGCCGGGCTCGGCTTCCTGTGGTTCAACGCCCCGCCGGCGATGGTGTTCATGGGCGACACCGGCTCGCTGTCGATGGGCGGCGCGCTCGGCGCCATCGCGGTCATCACCAAGCACGAGCTGGTGCTCGCCATCATCGGCGGGCTGTTCGTGCTGGAGACCATCTCGGTGATCGTCCAGGTGGTGTCGTTCAAGCTGACCGGCCGGCGCGTCTTCCGCATGGCGCCGCTGCACCACCACTTCGAGCAGAAGGGCTGGGCGGAGCCAACCATCGTGATCCGGTTCTGGATCATCGCGCTGGTGCTGGCTCTGGTCGGCCTTTCCACCCTGAAGCTGCGGTAGCGCCGTGATGGTCCCCGTCGCCACCCGCTCCGGATCGCGCATCGCCGTCATCGGCCTCGGCGCGTCGGGCCTCGCCACCGCGCAGGCGCTCGCCGCCGGCGGGGCGGACGTGCTGGCGTGGGACGACGATGCGCGCGCGCGCGACCGCGCGGCAGAGGCCGGCGTCGCGACCGCGGCGGTGGACGATGCCGACTGGGCGCGCATCGCCGCGCTGGTGCTGGCGCCGGGCATCCCGCTGACGCATCCGGCGCCGCACCGCACGGTGGCGCTCGCCGCCGCGGCGGGCCGGCCGGTGATCGGCGACATCGAGCTCCTGGCGGAGGCGTGCCCGGAGGCGACCTTCGTCGGGATCACCGGCACCAACGGCAAATCGACCACGACTTCCCTCATCGGGCACATCCTCGCCGCGGCCGACCGGCGTCCGCAGGTCGGCGGAAATCTGGGGCGGCCGGCGCTGTCGTTGGCGCCGCTCGGCCGCGGCGGGGTGTACGTGCTGGAGCTGTCGTCCTACCAGCTCGACCTGATGCAGGACGCGCGGATGGACGTCGCGGTGCTACTCAACGTGACGCCCGACCACCTCGATCGCCACGGCGACATGGCAGGCTACGTGGCGGCGAAGCTGCGCATCTTCCGCGACCGCGCCGACGGCCGGCCGCAGACCGCGGCGGTCTCGGTCGACGACCCCTACTGCGCCGAGATCGCCGGCGCGCTGGCGAAGGCCGGCCACTGGCGCGTCGTGCCGATCTCCGTCATGCGCGCGACGGACGGGGTCCACGTGAGCGACGGCGTCCTGTTCGACGGCGGCGCGCGGGTGTGCGACCTGCGCGGCATCGCCACTCTGCCGGGCAGCCACAACTGGCAGAACGCGGCGGCCGCCTACGCCGCCGCCAAGGCGGTCGGCCTGTCGACGGCGCAGATCGTCGCCGGGCTGGCGACCTATCCCGGCCTCGCCCATCGGCAGGAGCTGGTGGCGACGATCGGCGGCGTGCGCTACGTCAACGACAGCAAGGCCACCAACGCCGATGCCGCCTCGCGCGCGGTCGCCTGCTACGACCCGATCTACTGGATCGCCGGCGGCAAGGCCAAGACCGACGAGCTCGACCTCGTCGCGCCGCACTTCGGCCACGTCCGCCACGCCTTCCTGGTCGGCGCCGCGACCGAGGTGTTCGCCCGCATCCTCGACGGCACGGTGCCGTACACCCGCTCGGGCGACGTCGCCCGCGCGCTCGCCGACGCGCACGCGATGGCGCAGGCCGAGCAGCTGCCCGGCGCCGTGGTGCTGCTGTCGCCGGCCTGCGCCTCGTTCGACCAGTGGAAGTCGTTCGAGGAGCGCGGCGACGCGTTCCGCGCGATGGTGCAGAAGCTCGCCGCGGAGGCGCCGCGATGAGCAGCACCTTCGCGCGCACCAATACGTCCGCGGTCGGCCGCTGGTGGTGGACCGTCGACCGCTGGTCGTTCGCCGCGATCGCCTGCCTGGTCGGCTTCGGCACGCTGCTGTCGCTGGCGGCCAGCCCTGCGGTCGCCAGCCGCATCGGTGTCGACCCGTTCTACTTCGCGCGCCGCCAGCTCGTGGTGGTGCCGGTCGCCGTCGTGATCCTGTTCTCGGTGTCGCTGTGCGCGCCGCGCACGATCCGGCGGATCGCGGTGATCGGCTTCGCGGTCTCGGTGCTGCTGCTGCTGGTGACGCTCCTCTACGGCACGGAAATCAAGGGCGCCCGGCGGTGGATTGACCTCGCCGGCTTCTCGCTGCAGCCTTCGGAGTTCGTCAAGCCGACCTTCGCGGTCGTGACGGCCTGGCTGCTCGCCGCCCGCCGCACGCAGGAGAACTTCCCCGGCCACCTGATCGCCATCGCGCTCTATTTGTTCGTCGTGTTCCTGGTGGTGCGCCAGCCCGACGTCGGGATGACGGCGGTGATCTCTGCGGTGTGGTTCGCGCAGTTCTTCTTCGCCGGGATGCGGATGATCTGGGCGGCGCTCCTGGGCGGCGCCGGCGTCGCGGCGATGGTTGCCTCCTATTTCTTCCTGCCGCACGTCACCAGCCGCATCGACCGCTTCCTCGATCCCAGCCAGGGCGACAGCTACCAGGTCACCACCTCGCTGGAGGCGTTCACCAACGGCGGCCTGTTCGGCCGGGGCCCCGGCGAGGGCACGGTGAAGGCGCAGCTTCCCGACGCGCACGCCGACTTCGTGTTCGCCGTGGCGGGCGAGGAGCTGGGCCTGCTCGCCTGCCTGATGATCCTCGGCCTGTTCGCGTTCGTCGTGCTTCGCGGCTTCGCCCGCGTCTGGCACGACAGCAACCCGTTCATCATGCTGGCCGTGTCGGGCCTCCTGGTGCAGTTCGGGCTGCAGGCGCTGATCAACATGGCGTCCTCGCTCAGCCTGATCCCGGCCAAGGGCATGACGCTTCCCTTCATCAGCTACGGCGGCTCGTCGCTGATGGCGATCTCGCTGGGCATCGGCATGATGCTGGCGCTGACGCGCCGCCGCTACGGCCAGGAGGCGATGTGAGCGCCGCCCCGCAGCGCATCGTGCTAGCCGCCGGCGGCACCGGCGGCCACGTCTTCCCGGCCCAGGCGCTGGCGGCGGCGCTGCTGGCGCGCGGCCATAGGCTGGCGCTGGTCACCGACCGCCGCGGCCATGCCTACGGCGACGCCCTGGGCACGATCGAGACCCATCGCATCGCGGCGGCCCGCATCGACGGCGGCGTCGCCGGCAAGCTGCGCGGCGCCGTCGAGCTCGGCTGCGGCTACTTCCAGGCGCGCCGGCTGCTGGCGGACCTCGCGCCGCGGGCGGTGGTCGGGTTCGGCGGCTATCCGTCGGTGCCGGTGATGCTGGCGGCCGGCCGCGCCGGCCTGCCGACCCTGATCCACGAACAGAACGCCGTGCTCGGCCGCGCCAACCGGCTGCTCGCCGGCCGGGTGACGCGGATCGCCATCTCGTTCGCCGCGGTCAGCGGCCTGCGCCCGCAGGACGCGGCCAAGACGGTGCTGACCGGCGCGCCGGTGCGGCCGGAGATCGCGGCGCTGGCGAGCCGGCCATGGCCGGCGTTCGAAGGCACGCTGCGCGTCCTCGTCCTCGGCGGCAGCCAGGGTGCGCGGGTGCTGAGCGAGGTGATCCCGCACGCGGTCGCGCGCCTCGCCGCCGAACTGCGTGCGCGGCTTTCGATCGCCCAGCAGTGCCGGCCGGAGGACATCGAGGCGGCGCGCGCCGTCTACGCCGGCTGCGGCGCCGACGTCGAGCTCGCGACCTTCTTCGACGACGTGCCGCACCGGCTCGCCGCGACGCACCTTTTCATCGGGCGCGCCGGCGCCTCGACCTGCGCCGAGGTCACCGCCGCCGGCCGGCCGGCGATCCTGGTGCCCTATCTCCATGCCACCGATGACCACCAGACCGCCAACGCGCGCCAGATCGAGGCGGCCGGCGCCGCCTGGGTGATGCCGCAGGGCGCGTTCACCGCCGAGGCGCTGGCGGCGCGGCTCGAGGCGCTGCTGGCCGACCCGGCCGCGCTCGCCGCGGCGGCGGAACGGTCGCGGGCGATCGGCAAGCCCGACGCGGCGGCCCGCCTCGCCGACGCGGTCGAGGCATTGGCCGGCGGCAACGGCGCCGCCCGGAGGGCCGCATGAGGACGCTCCCGCTCTCCATCGGCACCATCCATTTCGTCGGCATCGGCGGCATCGGCATGTCGGGGATCGCCGAGGTGCTGGCCAACCTCGGCTATTCGGTGCAGGGCAGCGACATCGCCGACAGCGCCAACGTCAAGCGGCTGCGCGGCCTCGGCATCCCGGTCGCCATCGGCCATGCCGGGGAGAACCTGGGCGAGGCGGCCGTCGTCGTGGTCTCCTCCGCCGTCAAGCGCGACAACCCGGAGGTGGTGGCGGCGCGCGCCCGGTTCGTGCCGGTGGTGCGCCGCGCCGAGATGCTGGCCGAGCTGATGCGCCTCAAGTGGGCAATCGCGGTCGGCGGCACCCACGGCAAGACGACCACCACCTCGATCGTCGCCGCGGTGCTGGAGGCGGCGCAGTACGACCCCACCGTGATCAACGGCGGCATCATCAACGCCTACGGCACCAACACCCGGCTGGGCGCCGGCGACTGGATCGTGGTGGA
>JBFWQM010000301.1:0-5710 GCA_050249455.1 Rhodospirillaceae bacterium
CCTGGCCGGCCGGCTGATCGGGCACCGCGGCCGCCCGGCTTCGTTTCGTCGCGTGCGCTTGCTATGGTGGCCCGGTTCCCCTCCGCCGCTCGGAAAGGACCACCATGGCCGCGGGGCCTGACGACCACGACGCGTTCGAGACCGCCCGCTTCGGCTACGAGCTGCTGACCGATCCGCTGCTCAACAAGGGGACGGCGTTCAGCGAGGCCGAACGCGATTCCTTCGAGCTGCACGGCCTGCTGCCGCCCAACGTCGGCAACCTGGAGGACCAGGTGTCGCGGCGCATCCAGGCGCTGCGCGCGTTCGCCACCGACCTGGAGCGCTACGCCTTCCTGCGCGAGCTGCAGGATGCCAACGAGACGCTGTTCTATGCCGTCCTGGTGCGCCACATCGAGGAGCTGCTGCCGATCGTCTACACGCCGACGGTCGGCGCCGGCTGCGAGCAGTTCAGCGGCCTGTTCCGCAAGCCGCGCGGCCTGTTCCTGAGCCCGCCGCACCACGACCGCATCGAGCAGATCCTGGCCAACCCGCGGTTCGACGGGGTCGAGGCGATCTGCGTCACCGACGGCGAGCGCATCCTGGGCCTGGGCGACCAGGGCGCCGGCGGCATGGGCATCCCGATCGGCAAGCTCGCGCTCTACTGCGCCTGCGGCGGGCTGCACCCGGCGACGACCTTGCCGGTCATCCTCGACGTCGGCACCGACAACGCCGAGCGGCTGGGCGATCCGCTCTACGTCGGCTGGCGCCACGCGCGCGTGCGCGGCCAGGCCTATGACGACTTCGTGGAGGAGTTCGTCGCCGCCGTCGCCCGCCGCTGGCCACACGTGCTGCTGCAGTGGGAGGACTTCGCGCGCGGCAACGCGACGCGGCTGCTGGAGCGCTACCGCGACCGCCTGTGCACCTTCAACGACGACATCCAGGGCACCGCGGCGGTGGCGACGGGGACGCTGCTGTCCGCGATCAACGTGACCGGCGTGCCGCTGGCCGAGCAGCGCATCGCCGTGGTCGGCGCCGGCTCGGCGGGCTGCGGCATCGCGAGCCTGCTGCACCAGGCGATGGTCGATGCCGGGCTCGACGCGCGCGCGGCGGCGCGGCGGTTCTACATGGTCGACCGCGACGGCCTCCTGGTGCAGGGCATGAACGGCATCCTGCCGTTCCAGCAGCCGTTTCTGCAGGACCGCGCGGCGGTGGCGGACTGGGGGCTGGAGGCGGCGCCGCGCGTCGGCCTGATCGACGTGATGCGCAACGCGGCGCCGACCGCGCTGATCGGCGTGTCGGGCCAGCCCGGCGCATTCGACGAGCGCAGCGTGCGCGCGATGGCCGCCGCCGTCGGCCGGCCGGTGATCTTCCCGCTGTCGAACCCGACCTCGCGCGCCGAGGCGACGCCGGCCGACCTCCTGGCGTGGACCGGCGGCCGCGCGGTGATCGGCACCGGCAGCCCGTTCCCGCCGGTCGAGCGCGCCGGCGGCCACGTCCGCATCGACCAGACCAACAACTCCTACGTCTTCCCTGGCCTCGGGCTGGGCGCCATCGCGGTGCAGGCGCGCCGCATCAGCGATGCGATGCTGATGGCCGCGGCCAAGGCGCTGGCCGAGGTGTCGCCTGCCCGCGCCGATCCGCACGCGAGCCTGCTGCCGCCCGTCACCGCGCTGCGCGCGGTGTCGATCAAGGTCGCCATCGCCGTCGCGCGCCAGGCGATCGCCGAAGGCCTTGCCGCCCCCCTGGCGAACGGCGGGGTCGAGCACGCCGTCCGCGCCAAGGTGTGGACGCCGGGCTACCGGCCGTACCGGCGGGTGATGCGGCGCAAGGACGATGGGCCGAAGGCCGCCGGCGCTTGACTCGCCGGCGGCGATGCCCCTATCGTTGAGTTTCAAATAATTGATCGTCCAACGAATTGCGCGCCGGGACGATCCTGCCCGACGAGGGAACTCCCGTGGACAGCGACAGCGACGCCAGGGCGGGCGGCAGCCCGCGCCAGAACCGCCCCGACGCCGAGCCGCAGACCTGGCGCCGGGGGGATGCCGGCGGCATCGACATGGGCATCCTGCCGGCGCTTCTGGGCTACAATCTGCGTCGCGCGCACCTGACGGTTTTCCAGCAGTTCGCCAACGACTTCGCCCCGCACGACATCTCGGCGCCGCAATACGGCACGCTGATCCTGATCGACGCCAACCCCGGCATCAGCCAGAGCGCGGTGGCAGAGGCGCTGCGGTTCGACCGCTCCACCCTGGTCCAGATCATCGACCGGCTGGAGAAGCGCGGCCTCGTGGTGCGCGAGGTGGCGGCGCACGACCGCCGCTCGCACGCCCTGCGGCTGACCCAGGCGGGTGCCGACCTGCTGGCGAAGCTGGTGGCCCTGGGCGGCCGGCACGAGCGCCAGATCGCCGCCGCCCTGACCGCGGCGGAGCGCGCCTCGCTGGTCGCCCTCCTCGAAAAGGTCTATCGCACGCCGCCGCGGCGGGGATAATCCCCCTATGAAGAAGGAAACCCTCCCTGTGGTCGTCGCCGGGGCCGGCCCGGCAGGGCTGACCTCCGCCCTGTGTCTCGCCGACAAGGGCGTGCCGGTGATCGTCTGCGAGATGGAGCCGGGCCTCACCGAGGACCTGCGCGCCGGCTCCTACCACCCGCCGACCCTGGAGATGCTGGCGCCCTATGGCGTGACGGACGAGATGCACGAGACCGGCATCGTCGTGCCGCGCTGGCAGATCCGCGACCGCACCGAGGGGCTCCTGATCGAGTTCGACCTGAGCCTGCTCAAGGACGACACGCCCTACCCGTACCGGCTGCACCTGGAGCAGCACAAGCTGACGCCCATCCTGCTCGCCGCCGCCTCGCGCTATCCCGACTTCTCCATCCGCTTCGCCACCCGCGTCACCGCGGTGCAGCCGTTCGGCCCGCGCGTGCTGGTCGACGTCGAGACGGTGGACGGCGACAAGGACCGCATCGAGGCGTCCTACGTCGTCGGCGCGGAAGGCGTGCGCAGCGTGGTGCGCGAGGCGATGGGCGTCAGCTTCGAAGGCTTCACCTGGCCGGAGACGTTCCTGATCGTCTCCACCACCTACGATTTCGAGCCGCACGGCTTCACCTACGCCACCTACATCGCCGACCCGGTCGAGTGGGTGATGCTGTTCAAGGTTCCGGGGTTCAATCCGCCGCCGCTGTGGCGCATGGCGCTGCCATCCGATCCGATGCGCCCGCGCGACGAAATCATGGACCCCGAGGTCATCCAGCGCCGCATGCAGGCGTTCCTGCCGCGGCCGGGCGGCTACGACCTGGTCCACCGCAACACCTACCGCGTGCACCAGCGCGTCGCGGGAGCGTTCAACAAGGGGCGCCTGCTGATCGCGGGCGATGCGGCGCACGTCAACAACCCGCTCGGCGCGATGGGCCTCAACGGCAGCGTCCACGACGCGGTGAACCTGGCGGACAAGCTCGCGCCGGTGTGGCACGGCCACGCCGAGCCCGACACGCTCGACCGCTACACCCGCCAGCGGCTGCCGGCGCAGCTCGACTACGTGCAGCAGATCACCATCCGCAACAAGCGGCTGGTCGAGGAGAAGGACCCCGCCGTCAAGAAGCAGCGCCAGGACGAACTGCGCCGGCTGGCCACCGACCGCGCGGCGCACTACCGCTACGTCCTCGACTCCTCGATGATCTCCTCCGTCCGCAAGGCCGCCAGCATCGCCTGACGCGAAAGCAAGCGTTCATCGGCTTTCTATTTTTGTCGTTCCCCGGCTTGACCGGAGGACCCATCTTGCCGCGCAAAGTGGCGTCCCGGCCTGACGGCGATCCGGCCACGACGGCGTGAAAGCCGCGAACGAAACGGGCGCCGGCGGTATCGGCGCCGGCGCCCGTTCCCACCCGCCCCTGGGGGCGTCGTCAGCCGATCGGATTGAGCTCGCCGACGAAGTTCAGGAGGTCTGTCATCGTGAAGTCGCCGGCGTGCGCCGCCGGCAGGGTCGGCTTCCACAGCCGGTTCTGCGCGAGATAGGATTCGGGATCGCCCTCGAGCAGGCCGACGAACACCTCCGACAGGAGCCGGCTGCCGAGCTGGCCGAGGCGCTGGCCCTCGCCCTCCACCTGCGCCTCCTTCAGCACGTAGTACCAGAGCGGCGTCCGGCGGTCGAAGCCGTGCGCCTTCGCCACCGCGCCGTCCGGCCCGTCGCCGACGCGCGCCGGCGCCAGCGGCTCGATGTCCATCGCCAAAGCGACGTCCTGGCCCGACGGCAGCTGCATCATCACGCCGCGGCGCAGGTTGCGCGCCGGCAGGCTGCCGCCGCCGCCCGGCAGCTCGTGCAGCGCCGCCGCCAGGAACGGGTCGAGCGTGCGGCTGAAGTTCAAGCCGAACTTCTCCTCCGCCCGCGTGTTCGCGGTCTGGAAGTCGAAGAAGCGCCGCCAGTCGATGATCCAGTCGCTCGGCAGCGATTCGATCTGCGCGCCCGGCCCTGCGATCTGCCCCGACAGGCCGGTGAACAGGAACAGGAGATTGAAGGCCGCATCCGGGAAGACGCGGTTGTGGTTGTAGACCTGCCGCACCATCGAATGGCCGAGGCGGTAGGCCGCGACCGAGAACTCGACCGGGATGTACGGTTCCGGGTCGAACCGGTAGTAGCGCCGGCCGTTGGTCAGCACGTCGTGCAGCATGTTGTTGTCGACCAGGAGGTCGAGGAAGTCGTGCAGCACGATCCACTGGTAGTGCCAGCGCACGATGCGGCGCGCCTCCTCGAACAGCGCGCCGCCGCCGACGCCCTGCCCGGCCAGCATGTCCACCACCTTGTTGTGGAACTTGAGGAAGGCGAGGTGGAGCTGCGCGACCAGCAGGTTCTCGTCGTTGCGCGGGTCGCCGATCAGCGCGAAGCCCTGCGGCGAGCGCGGCAGGTCGTTCGGCATCCCGGCCGGGACGGCGGGGTCGCCGCGCCCGGTCACCGTCCTGCCGAGCAGGAACTTGGCCGGGTTGGCGCGGTCGTACTGGAACGGGCTGCCGCCCGGCCCGAGGCCGTAGAGGCTGTCGAGCTCCAGCTTCGGGGTCCGGAAGTTGTGCACCGCCAGCGGGTCGATCGGCGTCTCCGACAGCGCCGTGGTGTCGAAGGTGATGTCGTGGTCGACGAACTGGCCGAGATAGGTGTAGCCGGCCGCGATGTTGCGGTTGTCGCCCGCGGTCGCGCTGGCCTGGCCTTCGCGCATCGCGGCGCCCAGCGCGTCGAGCGCGGCGACGTCGGCCGCGAACGGCTTGAGCTGCGGGAACATCCGGCCGAACCGGCCGGTCTGCGTGACGGTGCCGAGCGGCACCTGTTCGCCGCGATGGGTTGCCCCGTGTGAGCGCTGCATCAGTCCCCCTCCTTGGAAGCATCCGTCCCGGATGCGGTGCGATCGGTGCGCCGGGCGGTGGGGGCGCGCGGCAGGGGGCTGCGAGGCGCGCGCCGTCGCAGTAACGACGACCGGCTGCGCTTCCGCTCGCCGCCCTTCTCTTTGGACGGTAGCGTGGTGCGGCATCCGGTCGCAGTGAGCAATCTGTGATCGTGCGGGCGTCTTCTATGTTCGCGCCGCTTTGTTCATTGCCCAGTTTTCGAGCAGCGTTAACCTTTATTAACGATCCGCGTCGCCGTCTTGACGTATCTTCTTCAAAGCAGGATCAGGACGAGCAGAATGGCGACGACATAGATTGGCCAGGCGCGCTCGAGCTGTCGCACGACGGCAAGCGGCGACCGCC
>JBFWQM010000302.1:0-5695 GCA_050249455.1 Rhodospirillaceae bacterium
CCCCTACGCCTGCGCCAGCGCCTGCTCCAGGTCGGCGATCAGGTCGGCGGCGGTCTCGATGCCGATGGACAGGCGGATGACCTCCGGGCCGGCGCCGGCCTTCACGCGCTGCTCGTCGGTGAGCTGGCGGTGGGTGGTCGAGGCGGGGTGCAGGATCAGGCTGCGGGTGTCGCCGACGTTGGCGAGGTGGGAGAACAGCTCGCACGCCTCGACGACGCGCACGCCCGCCTGGTAGCCGCCCTTGAGGCCGAAGGTGAACACCGCGCCGGGACCCTTCGGCAGGTACTTCTTCGCCAGCGCCGCATAGGGGCTGCCCGGCAGGCCGGCGTAGGACACCCATTCCACCGCAGGGTGCGCGTGCAGGAATTCGGCGATCGTGCGCGCGTTGGCGACGTGGCGGTCCATGCGCAGCGGCAGGGTCTCGATACCGGTCAGGGTCAGGAACGCGTTGGTCGGCGACAGCGCGGGCCCGAAGTCGCGCAGGCCCACCGCGCGCGTCTTCATCGTGTAGCCGAGGTCGCCGAAGGTCTCCCAGAACGCAAGGCCGTGATAGGCCGGGTCGGGCTTGGTCAGGTTGGGGAACTTGTCGGACGCGCCCCAGTCGAACCGCCCGGAGTCCACCACCATGCCGCCCATCGAGGTGCCGTGGCCGGACAGGTACTTGGTGGTCGAGTGGATGACGATGTCGGCGCCCCAGTCGAACGGCCGCAGCAGGTAGGGCGAGGCGAGCGTGTTGTCGACGATCAGCGGGATGCCGGCGTCGTGCGCGACGGCAGCCACCGCCTCGACGTCGACGATCACGCCGCCGGGATTGGCCAGCGCCTCGATGAAGATTGCCTTGGTGTCGGGCCGGATCGCGCGGCGGAAGTTCTCCGGGTCCTGCGGATCGACGAAGTGGGCGTGCCAGCCCAGCCGCTTGAACGAGTGGCCGAACTGCGTCACCGACCCGCCATAGAGGTTCTGCGAGGCGATAAAGGAATCGCCCGGCTCCAGCAGCGTGAAGAAGGCGATGAACTGCGCGGCGTGTCCCGACGCGCAGGCGACCGCGGCGCGGCCGTCCTCCAGCGCCGCCACCCGCTCCTCCAGCACCGCGACGGTCGGGTTGGTCAGCCGCGAATAGATGAAGCCGAAGGTCTGCAGGTTGAACAGCGACGCGGCGTGGTCGGCGCTGTCGAACACGTAGGACGTCGTCTGGTAGATCGGCGTGTTGCGCGCGCCGGTGGTCGGGTCCGGCACCGCGCCGGCGTGGATCGCCAGCGTCTCTATGCCGTAACGGCGGGGCGCATTGCTCATCGCACCATCCTCGGCCGCTTCGCGGTGATGACCCGCGAGTTGACGCCGCTCCACGACAGCTCGTGGTGCAGGCGGCCGAACTCGATCTTCGGGCAGCGGTCCATGATGACGGTCATGCCGGCCGCCTCCGCGCGCCGCGCCGCGTCGTCGTTCCTCACGCCGAGCTGCATCCACACGACCTTGATGCCCTTCGCGTCCTTGAGCGCGATCGCCTCGTCGGTGATCGGGCCGGCGGCGTCCGAATTGCGGAAGATGTCGACCATGTCGATCGGGCCCGGCACGTCGGCAAGGCCCGCATAGGCCGTCTCGCCCAGGATCGCCTGGCCGGCCGCGGCCGGGTTGACCGGGATCACGCGGTAGCCCTTCTCCTGCAGGTACTTCATCGCGAAGTAGCTCGGCCGCACCCAGTTGGGCGAGGCGCCGACCATCGCGATCGTTCGCACCGATCCGAGCACGCGCCGGATCAGCGCGTCGGGGTAGACGAGGGGCTCCATCGCGGCGGCCTCAGCGGTTGCGCCACACCGGCGCGCGCCGGGCGATGAAGGCATCGATCCCTTCGGCCGCGTCGTCGGTCAGCATGTTCCGGGTCATCACGGCGCTGGTATAGGCATAGGCGTCTTCGAGGTCCATCTCCGCCTGGCGGTAGAACGCCTCCTTGCCGATCGCGACGGTCAGCGCCGACTTGGCGACGATCGCGTCCGTATAGACCTGCACCGCCGCGTCCAGACCGGCGGCGGGAACGACCTTGTTGACCAGCCCCCAGGCGCAGGCGGTGGCGGCGTCGATCGGCTCGCCGGTCAGCAGCATCGCCATCGCCTGCTTGCGCCCGACATTGCGCCCCAGCGCGACCATCGGCGTGGAGCAGAACAGCCCGATGTTGACCCCCGGCGTCGCGAACCGCGCGGCGTCGGCCGCGACCGCGAGGTCGCAGCTCGCCACCATCTGGCAGCCGGCGGCCGTCGCGATCCCCTGCACGCGCGCGATCACCGGCTTCGGCAGCCGCACGATGGACAGCATCAGCGCGCTGCACGCGGCGAACAGGCTCTCGCACGCCGCCTCGCTGCGATCGGCCCGCAGCTCGCGCAGGTCGTGGCCGGCGGAGAATGCCGGCCCCGCCGCGGCGATCACCACCACCCGCACGGCGGGGTCGGCCGCGATCGCGTCGATCTCGCCTTGCAGCGCCGCCATCAAGCCGAGCGACAGCGCATTGCGCGCCTCCGGCCGGTTCATCGTCAGGGTCGCCACCCCGCCGGCGTCGGCGCGCAGCAGGATTGCGGAATTCGCCGCCACGGCCGTCATCTCGTCCTCCCTCGCCCGGGACCACTCTGCCGCCGGGTCCCGTCTGGCGCAAGCCGAGGAGGCCGGGGTCGGACACCAAACCCGACTGGCCTGCTGTGACGGGTCCGCGATGGGGGTTTGGTGTCCGACCCCGGCCTCCTTTGCCGTCGCCGTTCGTGCTAATAAATCTACAGGCTCATATTCGGGATCGCGTCATGGCCGTAACCGTCAAACCGCTCACCCCCGTCTTCGCCGCCGAGGTGTCCGGGATCGATGCGACCGGGCCGGTGCCGGATGGGGACTTCGCCGCGCTGCGGGCGGCGCTCGACGAGTACTCGGTGCTGGTGCTGCACGACCAGCCGGTGACCGACGCGCAGCAGGTGGTGTTCAGCGAGCGGTTCGGCGAGCTCGAGGACTCGCTGGTCGGCACCAAGGGGCAGGGGACGCCGTTCGCGCCGCTCGGCAACATCGGCGAGGACGGGGCGCTGATCGACCCGACCAGCCAGCGCCAGCTGTTCCAGAAGGCGAACGAGTTCTGGCACACCGACTCCTCGTTCAAGCCGTGGCCGCCGCTCGCCTCTCTGCTGATCGGCCGGGTCTGCCCGCCGGAGGGCGGCGAGACCGAGTTCGCCTCGATGCGCGCCGCCTACGACGCGCTGCCGGAGGAGACCAAGGCGAAGCTCGCGGGCCTGTGGTGCGAGCACGACCTGGCGCGCTCGCGCGAGATGGTGGCGCCCGGCGCGATGACCGCCGACCAGCGCGCCGCCTACCCGCCGGTGCGCCACGCGATGGTGCGCGCCAACCCGGCCAACGGCCGCCGGAACCTGTTCCTCGGCACCCACGTCACCCGGGTGATCGGCATGCCGGAGCCGGACAGCCGCAACCTGATCGACGCGCTGATGGCCTTCGGCACCCAGGAGCGCTTCGTCTACCGCCACGTCTGGCGCGCCGGCGACCTGGTGATCTGGGACAACCGCTGCGTCCTGCACCGCGGGCTGCCGTGGGACCGCACCCGCTACCCGCGCTCGATCCAGCGCACCACGATCGCCGGCACCGGCCCGACGGTGGCGGCATGACCGGCCGGGCGGCGCAGGCGGCTCGCGACCTCTACGCGCTGGTGGACGGGCAGGCCGCGGCGGGCGAGGAGCAGGGGCGGCTGACCGACACCACCGTCGCGGCGCTGCACGACGCCGGCCTGTGGGCGATGTGGGTGCCGCGCGACCTCGGCGGCGGCGAGGTGTGGCCGGTCGAGAGCCTGGAGGTGATCGAGGCGCTGTGCCGCGCCGACGCCTCCACCGGCTGGGTGCTGATGGCGGCGGGGGTCGGCACCGGCACCGGCGCGGCCTACATCGACCCCGACGCCGCGCACGCGCTGTTCGGCGACGGACGCCTCGCGATCATCGCCGGCCACGGCGCCGCGATGGGCCGCGCCGACGTCGAGGGCGACGGCTTCCGGCTGTCGGGCAAGTGGTCCTACGCCAGCGGGCTGCTGCACGCCGACCACATCCACACCGGCGGCATCGTGTGGCAGGACGGCAAGCCGCGCATCGACCCCGCCACCGGCGAGCCGGAGTTCCGCATCTTCGTGGTCCCGACCGCCAAGGCGGTGCTGCGCGGCAACTGGGACGTGCTCGGCCTGCGCGCCACCGGCAGCGTCGACTACACGATCGAGAACGCCTTCGTGCCGGCGGCCTACACCCACATCCAGAACGTGCGGGTGCCGCGCATCGGCGGCGACATGTACAAGCTCGGCATCTTCGGCTTCTCCAACATCGGCCACACCGGCTTCGCGCTCGGCGTCGGCCGCCGGCTGCTCGACGAGATCGCGGCGGTGGCGCGCGCCGAGACGGCGCGGCCGTTCGTGCTGCCGGTGCGGGGCGGCGGCGAGAGCTTCCAGGAGCGCTTCGGCAGCCTGGAGGCGCAGTTCCGCGCTGCCCGCGCGCTGACCTACGAGGCGTGGCGCGACGCGGAAGCCCTGCTGCACGCCGGCCAGCCGGTGACCACCCGCGTCTTCACCATGATCCGGCTGTCGCTCAACCACGTCACCACGGTGTGCGCCGACATCGCCCGCTTCGCGTTCGAGTTCGGCGGCGGCGGGGCGCTGCGCCAGGGCACCCTGCAGCGCTTCGTGCGCGACATGATGGCCGGCGCCCAGCACGCCCAGACCTCGCCCCAGATCCTGCGCGAATGCGCCAAGGACCTGATGGGGATGGCCGAGGGGAAGGTGTGGACGATGCGCGCGCTGGTCGACCCGCGCTAGGCGGCCAGCAGCGCGTTGAGCCGCGGCGCGGCGCGCAGCGCGTTGCGTTCCATCTCCTCGCGCGCCTTGGCTGGCATGTGGGCGTAGATGCCGGCCTCGAACGACGGCCGCGCGCGGACCCGGGCGAACCAGTCGGCGAGGCGCGGCCGCAACCCCTCCCACCGGTGCGACAGGCCGATCATGGCGAAGCGGTTGACGTAGGGGACCATCGCGATGTCGGCCAGCGTGTAGCCATCGCCCGCTAGCCACGGCCGGTCGGCCAGTGCGTCTTCCATCTGCTGCAGCACCTTGTCGTAGGCGTGCAGCGCCGCGCCGACCTCGGGCGCCTCGAAGCCGCCCTCGATCCAGGCGCGGCGGCGGGCGCGCTGCATCGGATTCGGCGCCTTGTCGATGAAGCGCGCAACGTTCTCCGGCCCGCCGTCCATCACCGTGAAGCGGTGCGAGGCGACGAAGGTGACGATGATGCAGGCCGGGTGGACCTCCTCGTCGACCAGCTTGGTCCACAGCCGCATCTCGGCGCGGCCGGCGGCCGGCGCCGGCCGCAGCGGCGGCGGCGCCGGGAAGGTCTCGTCGATATACTCATTGATGACCGTCGACTCGCGGACAACGAACCCGTCGTGGACCAGCGTCGGGACCACCGCCTTGGGGTTGAGCTTGAGGTAGGCCGGCGCGAACTGTTCGCCGACCAGGATGTCGAGGTAGTGACCCGTCCACGCGACCTGCTTCTCGGCCAGCGCCAGCCGGACCTTGGCCGCGCACACCGACGTCCCGCTGTGATAGAGCTCAAGCATTCTCAGCCTCGCAAGCGTTCCGGACCTTTCGAAGAGCGCAGCATAATGGGGCGCGCACGTGCGCTCGAAGCGT
>JBFWQM010000303.1:0-5688 GCA_050249455.1 Rhodospirillaceae bacterium
CCGCCGATCTGGGAATACTCGCCCTCGACGTTCTCGCGCACGATCCACAGGTCGATGTCGCCCGGCTTGCGGTCGCGCAGCGGCGAGGTGACGCCGGCGAACAGCCGCGCCGGGCGCAGGTTGACGTACTGGTGGAAGGCGCGGCGGATCGGGATCAGCATGTCCCACAGCGAGACGTGGTCGGGCACCCCGGGCCAGCCGACCGCGCCGAGATAGATCGCGTCGAACTTCGCCAAGGTCTCGATGCCGTCGGCCGGCATGATGCGCCCGGTCTTCGGCCATGACGCGCAGTCCCACGGGAAGTGCGTCCATTCGAGCGCGAAGCCGTGGCGGCGCGCCGCCGCCTCCAGCACGCGCTGGCCCTGCGGGATCACTTCCTTGCCGATGCCGTCGCCTTCGATGACGGCGATGCGATGGGTCGCCACGAGCGGGTTTCCTTGTCAAACGAAACGGGGCGGCCGAAGCCGCCCCGCAGCATACACGCTTGCGCGCCCGGTCACGCCGACGGATCGGGCGTCAGCCGCAGATAGGGCTTCAGCGCCTTCCAGCCCTTGGGAAACTTGCCCTTGGCGTCGGCATCGGAGACGGCGGGGACAATGATGCAGTCGTCGCCCTTCTTCCAGTTGACCGGGGTCGCGACCTGGAACTTGTCGGTGAGCTGCATCGAATCGATCACCCGCAGGATCTCGTCGAAGTTACGGCCCGTGGTCTGCGGGTAGGTGATCATCAGCCGCACCTTCTTCTTCGGGTCGATGACGAAGACGGTGCGGACGGTGTGGGTCGCGTCCTCGTTGGGATGCATCATGCCGTAGAGGTCGGCGACCTTCTTGCCGGCATCGGCGATGATCGGGAAGTTGAGCGGCGTGCCCTGCGTCTCGGCGATGTCCTTCGACCAGCCCTTGTGGGAATCCACGGGGTCGATCGACAGCCCGATCGGCTTGACGTTGCGCTTGTCGAACTCCGGCTTCAGCCGGGCGACGTAGCCGAGCTCGGTCGTGCAGACCGGCGTGAAGTCCTTGGGGTGCGAGAACAGGATCGCCCACTTGTCGCCGATCCAGTCGTGGAACTTGATCTTGCCGTCGGTCGTTTCGGCTTCGAAATCAGGTGCGGTATCGCCCAACCGTAGCATGCGCGGTCTCCCCTCGTTATTGGCCTGCGTTACATAGGTTCGTGCGCAGGCGCGCGCAAGCGCGGGTCAGCCCTGCATGTCGCCGAACTCGCCGGGCGGATTTGCGAACGGCGCAAAGGAATTCTCCCCGCGCACGCGTTGGTGGTGATCGAGCGCCCAGCGCACGGAAGGGAAGGCAATATCCGCCCACGGAATTTCGTCCCAGGCGAAAAGCCCCACCTCGACGCTTTCCGGCCCGGCGGCGAACGCCGGCACGGCGAGGCGGGCACGGTAGATGAGCTGCACCTGGCTGAGCCGCGGGATGTTGTAGACCGCGAGCAGGGCGTCGATCTCGATCCTGGCCCGCGCCTCCTCCCACGCCTCGCGCGCGGCGCCGGCCTGCGAGGTCTCGTGCAGCTCGAGGTAGCCGGCCGGCAGGGTCCAGAAGCCCTTGCGCGGCTGGATCGCGCGCCGGCACAGGAGAACGCGGTCTTCCCACGTCACCACGGCGCCGACGACGATCTTCGGGTTGTCGTAGCTGATGAAGCCGCAGTCCGGGCAGACCAGGCGTTCGTGGGTGTCGCCGTCCGGAACGGTCCGGACCGACGGGCCTGGCCGTGGCGGTTCGCTCATGACGACTGAATCTGTCGCGCGACCGCCGGTTAGGCAAGCGTCGGAATGGAGGCCGATCAGACCTTGATGTCGAGGCAGCTGCCGCGCGGTAGGTTGCGCTGCGGCGGCGGCGCTTCCTGCATCGGGCGTGCTTCGGGCGGGCGCGCGGCGACCGCGGTGGCCGGCTGCGCGCGCGGACGCTGCTCCGGCCGCGGCTCGGGCCGGTCAACGGTGGTCGTCACCGGCGGCCGGACCTGGCCGCCTGAACCGATCTGCATCGACATGCCGACAGTGTGCCCGCGCGTCGTTAACCGCCCGTGAACGGGTCGGCAAAATCTGCAGCCGAGGTCGGCAAGGATTGACCATTTACGCTACTTTAAACGCTGCCGCGGCAGGATTAACAGGCCATGACCCGCCCTGCCCCCTGATGGCTGCCGTCGCCAGCCCCGAGCTCCAGGAGCTGCTCCGCATCGCGAGCGACAAGTCCGCCGCGTCGCGCACGCGGCTGACCGAGATCGTCGGCGACCTGTTCTTCGACGAGTCGACGCGGGTCAGCGACCGCGAGCGGTCGCTGATGGTCGATATCCTGCGCAAGCTGATCCGCGACGTGGAGGTCCAGGTCCGTCATGCCCTGGCCGAGCGGCTCGCCGCCGCACCCGAGGCGCCGCCGGCGCTGATCCGCGACCTCGCCAACGACCAGATCGAGGTCGCCTATCCCATCCTGGTCAACAGCGGCGTGCTGCAGGACGAGGACCTGATCGAGGTCGTGCGCCACCGTTCGCTGGAGCACCAGCTCGCCGTCTCGATGCGGTCGTCGCTGTCGGAATCGGTGGCCGACGCGCTGGTCGAGACCGGCGAGACCGACGTCATCAAGACCCTGCTGGAGAACCAGGGCGCGCGGATTTCCGAGCGCACGATGGCCTACCTGGTCGAGGAGTCCAAGCGCATCGACGTCTATCAGGCGCCGCTGCTGCGTCGCGACGACCTGAGCGCGGCCCTGGCGCGCCGCATGTATTGGTGGGTCTCCGCAGCGCTGCGCCAGCATATCGTCAAGCGCTACAAGCTGGACCCGACCGAGCTCGACGAGCACGTCCAGGAGACCATCCAGACCATCCTCGGCGACAACGACCTGCAGGATGCGCCGACGCGGCGCTCCACCGAGCTCGCGCGCCGCCTGAAAGAGACCCGCTCGATCACGCCGCAGCTCCTGGTGCAGACCTTGCGCCAGGGCGAGATCGCGCTGTTCATCGACCTGTTCGCTGCGCTGACCGAGCTCGGCGGCAAGCTGGTCCGCCGGCTGATCTTCGAGCCCGGCGGCGAAGGCCTCGCCATCGCGTGCAAGGGCGTCGGCATCGACAAGGCGGAATTCGCCTCGCTGTTCCTGCTGAGCCGCAAGGCGCGGCCCGGCGAGAAGGTGGTGGACCCCAATGAGCTCTCCACCGTGCTGCGGCTGTTCGACCGGGTGAAGCCCGACACGGCGGCCAAGGTCCTGCGCCACTGGCGCCTCGACCCCGACTACCTGGAGGCGCTGAAGCGCATCCAGGGCGACCGCCCCGCCCTCGACAACGACACCCTCCTCGGCAAGCCGCACTAGACCGAGCCCGACCGGGTGACAACGCCTTCCGGCGCCTGTACCGTCGCGCCTCCACGGCGCGAGGGCGGGCATGTTCGGAAAACGGGTCAAGCGGATCGAGGATCCCGCGCTGCTGCGCGGCCGGGGACGGTATGTCGACGACATCCGCCTGCCGGCGATGCTGCACGCGCACTTCGTGCGCAGCCCGCACCCGCACGCCGCCTTCACCGCGATCGACGCGACCGCCGCGCGCGCGCAGCCGGGCGTGTTCGGCGTCTGGACGCTCGCCGACCTCGCGCCGCATGTCACGGGCGAGCAGCTGCCGGTAGGCATGCCGTCCGGCGCGCTGCGCCAGAGCGTCGACCCGTGGCTGCTCGCCCGGGACGAGGTGCGCCATGTCGGCGAGCCGGTCGCGGTCGTGCTGGCCGACAACCGCTACGCGGCGGAGGACGCGGCGACGCTGGTCGAGGTCGACTACGAGCCGCTGCCCGCTTCCGGCGACTGCCGCGCGGCGCTGCGCGCCGATGCGCCGCGCGCCCACCGCGGCGCGAAGGACAACGTCGTCGCCGCGTTCGCGCTCGCCTATGGCGACACCGACGCGGCGTTCGCCGGCGCCGCGCACGCGTTCGAGGAGACGTTCTGGCAGCACAAGGGTTGCGGCCACGCCATCGAGTGCCGCGGCGTGGTCGCGCAGTACGACCGCAACCGGGATTTCCTCACCGTATGGTCGGGCACCCAGATGGCGCACCGCGCGCACGGGCTGATCGTCCAGATCCTCGGCATGCACGAGGACCAGGTGCGCGTCATCGCGCCCGACGTCGGCGGCGGCTTCGGGCCGAAGTTCATCTTCTACCCGGAAGAGGCGGTGATCCCGCTGCTCGCCCGCCTGACCGGCCGGCCGGTCAAGTGGATCGAGGATCGGCGCGAGCACTTCGTCACCGCGACGCAGGAGCGCGACCAGCTGTGGACCTTGGAGGTCGCGACCGACGGCGACGGCCGCCTGCAGGGCGTGCGCGGCACGATGATCCACGACCACGGCGCCTACTCGGCCTATGGCGTCAACCTGCCCTACAACTCCGCCACCAACTTCATCGGGCCGTACCACCTCCCGGCGCTGAAGCTGGAGGTGACGCTCGCGCTCACCAACAAGGTGTCGGTGACGCCGGTGCGCGGCGCCGGGCGCCAGCAGGGCACGTTCGCGATGGAGCGGCTGATGGACCGCATCGCGCGCGAGATGAATCTGGATCGGACGGAGGTGCGCCGGCGCAACCTGATCCCGGCGGAGCGGATGCCCTACACGGTGCCGATCGTCACCCGCGACGGCTCGTCGATGACCTATGACAGCGGCGACTATCCGGAGGCGCAGCGCCGCGCGCTGGCCGCCGCCGGCTACGCCGACTTCCCGGCGCGCCAGGAGGCGGCGCGGCGCACCGGCCGCCACCTCGGCCTCGGCATCGCCAACTACGTCGAGGGCACCGGCCGCGGCCCGTTCGAGTCCGCGACCGTGCGCATCGGCCCGTCGGGGCGCGTCTTCGTCTACACCGGGGCCACCGCGCAGGGACAGGGCCTGCACACCGCGCTGGCGCAGGTGACGGCGGGCGAGCTCGGCGTCGATCCGGCCGACGTGACCGTCGTGGCCGGCGACACCGCGACCGTGAAGCTTGGCCTCGGCGCCTTCGCGAGCCGCCAGGCGGTGACCGCCGGCAACTCGGCGCACCTTGCCGCGCGCAAGGTGCGCGACAAGGCGGTGAAGGTCGCCGCGCTCGTCCTGGAGGCGGCGGAGGCGGACCTCGAGGTCGCGGACGGCCGCGTGCGGGTGCGCGGCGTGCCCGAGATGTCGGTGGCGCTCGCCGACGTGTCGCGCGCGGTCGCGGGCATGCCCGGCTTCGCGCTGCCCGGCGGCATGACGCCCGGGCTGGAGGCGTCCGAGACGTTCCAGCCGCCCACCCTCACCTACTGCAACGGCACCCACGTCGCGGAGGTGGAGGTCGATGCGGAGACCGGCGTGGTGACCATCCTGCGCTACGTCGTGGTCCACGACTCCGGCCGGCTGATCAACCCGATGATCGTGGACGGCCAGATCGTCGGCGGCGCCGCGCACGGCATCGGCTCGGCACTGTTCGAGTGGATGGGCTACGACGACGGCGGCCAGCCGCTGACCACGACCTTCGCGGAGTACCTGCTGCCGACTGCGCCGGAGATCCCGCGCTTCGAGCTGCACCACATGGAATCGCCCTCGGCGACCAACCCGCTTGGCGTCAAGGGCGCGGGCGAGGGCGGCACCATCCCGGCGACCGCGGTGATCGCCTCGGCCGTCGAGGACGCGCTGAAGCCGTTCGGCGTGCGCATCACCGACATCCCGATCCAGCCGGCCCGGCTGGTCGAGATGATCGCG
>JBFWQM010000304.1:0-5635 GCA_050249455.1 Rhodospirillaceae bacterium
GGTACTTGCCGAAGCCGTGGAAGTTGGTGTCGAGCTTGCGCGACAGGATGACGTGCGGCATGCGGTCGTCCTGGTCCTCGACCTCGCCGGCGTCGCAGAACGGGCCCCAGTAGAAGCCGACCGCGTCCTCCGCGTCCATGTCGAAGCGCCCGCCGCCGCCGCCCGCATTGACCGTCCCGGTCATGTTGGCGGTGTAGTAGCCGCGGCGGTTCTCGCCGCCGACCGCGGGCACCACGTAGTTGCGCGAATGCGCCGCCTGCACGCCCTCGCGGTACGGGCTTGCGAACAGCATCTTGGCGCCGATCGTGTAGAGGTTCTGGGTGATGAAGGCGCAGGCCGACGGCGAGTTGCCGTGCGCGACCTCGTCGGTCGAGTTGACCATCGACGGCCCCTCGATCAGGTAGCGCACCGGCTCCAGCAGCCCGGCGTTGGGCATCAGCCCGCGGTAGAAATAGGAGAACAGGTAGACGGCGGTGACCGCCCGCGACAGGTGCCAGGAGCCGTGGAACGGCCCGATGCCGGTCTGCGGCGACACGCCCTGGACCAGGACCGTGAGCGAGTCGCCCTCCTTGAAGACGGTGAGCGGGATGCGGGTCAGGCCCAGGTAGTTGCCGTGCTCGTCGTTGAAGATGACGGCGCGGAAGGTGCCGTCGTTGACCTCGCGCAGCCGCGCCCGCGCGTCCTGCTCGCCCTTGAGCAGGATGCGCCGCATGCAGCCCACCACGATCTCCGGACCGCGCCGCTCGACCTCGCGCAGCAAACGCTGGCGGATCTGCATCATCGTGGCGACGCGCGACTTCAGGTCGGCGATGAACACGAACGGGTTGCGCACCGACCCGCCCATCATGTCGAGGACGTCCTGGTTGAGCATGAAGTCGGAGCCGATGCGCATCGCCGGGATGTGCAGCCCCTCCTCGTAGCGCGACTTGGCCTTCGGCGCGAAGCCGCCGGGGGTGGTCGAGCCGGTCTCGCCCTGGTGGCCGCCGACCTCGGCCCAGGCGACCAGCTCGCCCTTCCAGAAGATCGGCATGGCGGTGAACATGTCGAAGACGTGGACGCCGCCGCCCAGTTCGTCGTTGAAGAAATAGATGTCGCCGTCCTGCAGCCCCACCGTCGGGTGCGGCCGGTAGTACTTGTTGATGTACTTGATCTGGCCGTTGTTCAGCAGGGTGTGGAAGTAGATGCCGGTGGCCACCGACACCGGGTCGCCGGAGGCGGTGAAGATGCCGCAGTTCATGTCGCCGGTGATGATGCCCTCGGAGATCGACAGCGCCATGTAGACGTCGCGCGCCTCCTCCACGATGGACGACAGCTTGTGGATCATCAGCTCGGCGTCGACCTCGCTGACCATGTCCATGCCGCGCGCCTCGATGTCGGTCACCGGCTCCAGGCCGTGGCAGATCAGCTCCGGGTCGCAGCCCGGCCGCTTGTCGTAGACGTCCTTGTCGTAGACCAGTCCCTCGAACAGACGCGCCTGCGCATCGAACAGCTTACCCATCTCTCTCCCTCGCACGCGGCGGCAGGCCGCCGTCTTCTTCCTCGGTCTCGCCCGCCGGATGTTCCGGCACCGGCGGCAGCTGCGGCCGGATCATACAGATGTTCCGGCGCCGAACCGTAGCGCGCTTTTGTTTTTCCGAAAGGGGAATCGGCGCATGGCGCCGCGACCGCCGCCGGATAAGGCGACCGATGACGCCGGATGCCGCGCCGCCAGATTTCACGGCGACGTTCATCTTCTCGCAAGTCCATCGCCCGAGAATATTAAATAGCTAACAAATGAACGCCGGCCCGATCGCGATGCGGGCGGGTTAATCATGCCTCCATTCGTTGCCGATACGCTCCCGAGAGCCGCCGCACCCGGGTCGCGGCATGGCCTGGCTTTGGGATCGCGTGGTTTGACACCGACGACTTTGAGGACGACGGCGGCGCTATTCCTGTTCTCGCTGCTCACCTTCGCGGCGCTGACCCCGCAGGATCCGCAGAATGCCCAGGCGGTCAGCCGCTTCGCCCTCACCTTGTCGATCGTCGAGCGCGGCACCATCGAGATCTCGCCGTTCGCCCCATACACGATCGACAAGTCGGCCTACGGCACGCGGCGCTATACCGACAAGCCGCCGGGCCACCCTTTCCTCGCGGTGCCGGGCGCCGTAGCGGCGCAGCGGCTGTTCGGGCCCCTCGGCGATTCGGTGGACCCCAGCACCGCCTCCTTCCGCCGACACATCGCGGCGACGACGGTCCTGACCAACGGCGTGATTTCGGCGGCCGCCGTCGTCATGCTCTTCCTCGTCGCGCTTCGGCTCGGCGCGACCCGCGAGGGGGCGCTGTTCGGCGCGGTGTCCCTGGCCGCGGCGACGCCCTTCCTGGGCTGGTCGACCGCCTTCTTCGCCCACTCGGTCACCGCGAGCATGCTCGCCTTCGGCTTCGGCTGGATCGTCATCGCGTTCACCGGGCCGCCGCCGCGCCCCAGGCCGGTGCCGGCGGCCGCGCTCCTCGGGCTGCTGCTCGGCTATACGCTGGTCGTGGACCTCACCGCGGCGCCGCTGGTCGCCGTCGCGGGGCTGTGCGCGCTGGCCGCCGCCCGGCAGAAGCCGTGGCGCGAGGCGGCTGCCACGGCGGCGGCGCTGGCCGGCGGCGGCGCGATTGGCCTCGCCCCCCTCCTGGCCTACAACCAGTTCGCGTTCGATTCCCCGTTCAGGCTCGGCTACGCCGCCGTCGTCGGGTTCGAAGGCATGCGCACCGGCTTCTTCGGCATCGCCTGGCCTGATCCCGAGGTCGCGCTGGAGCTCGTGTTCGGCCTCTATCGCGGCCTGCTGCCGGTGTCGCCGGTCCTCGCCCTGGTGCCGCTGGGCGTCTGGCGGCTGTGGCGGCGGCGCGAGCTGCGTCCGGCGGCGGCGGTCATCGTCCTCGCCTTCGCGATCCACCTCTGCATCAACGCCGGCTATCACTATTGGGACGGCGGCTGGTCGACGGGACCGCGCCACATGACCGCGGCGCTGCCTTTTCTGGCGATGGCGCTGGCCTTCGCCTGGCCGAACCGCATGCGCGGCGTGTCGCTCGCGCTGCTGGCGGTGAGTGCGGCGATCTCGCTCGCCTGCGCCGCCGCGTCGATGTTCAGCCCCGAAGACGTCGGCTTCCCCCTGCTGGAGTATGTCCTGCCGAACCTGCTGCGCCCGGGCGTGCCGGTGCGGCTGGCCGTCGCGCTCGCCATCTGGGCGGTCGCGCTCCTGGTGTGGCAGCGAAGCGCGGCGCGTTCCGCGCGGCCGAGCATCGCCTAGCGGACGCGGCGCGGATTCCGTCCCGATCGACGGGCCTGCGACCTTGTCGCCGCTTTACCGGCGTTCGCCTTTGTCGTATTCGTTTGGGCTGGAAGGAACTGGTTTCATTGAGCGAATCCGGGGCGGGGGTCTCATGGTCGCCACGAATACGGCACGGTCGGTGCGGCGGGCGGTCGCCTGGCTGGTGGGCGCGGCATGCATTGGCGCGGCGATGCCGGCGGCGGCGGAAAGCTACCTCTACGGCTACTTCGGCCAAGCGTGGACCGGCGACACCGACCTGACCCTGCGCCAGCCGTCGCGCGGCAACGACGTCACCTTCAGCGACGTGGAGTTCGTGGACCGGTCCTTCGAGCGGCCGTGGTACTACGGCTTCAAGGCCGGCCATTATTTCGAGGGCCTGCCGTGGTTCGGCCTCGAGCTCGAGTTCTTCCACTTCAAGGCCTACGCGCTGGACGACAAGATCTATCCGGTCAGCGGCACCCGCAGCGGCGCGCCGATCGGCGGCAGCGTGCGGATGGACACCATCGTCCAGAGCTTCAACATCAGCCACGGCGTCAATGTCATCTCGCTGAACGCGCTCGCCCGCCACGGCTTCATGCCGAGCGCGCGGTTCCCGCACGGCCGGCTGCAGGCCTATGGCGGCGTCGGCCTGGGCGCGGTGATCAACCATGCCGAGGCGGTGATGGACGGCCTCGAATCCGGCAGCTACCAGCTCGACGATTCGCCGAGCTACCAGGTGCTGCTCGGCTTCCGCTTCTTCCCGATCGACCTTGGGCTGACCTGGGGCAACCCGGCGATCTTCGCCGAGTACAAGTTCACCCACATTACCCCCGACTTCGACATCAACCAGGGGTCGGGCGAGGTCACGTTCAATACCCACCACATCGTCTTCGGCCTGGGCTGGCACTTCTAACGAAGGGACGCCTGGCGCGGCCGACCGCCCAAGGTCACCAGCACGATCCCCGCGATGATGAGCGCGAAGCCGACGACCAGGGTGACGGTCAGCGTCTCGCCGAGCACCGCCGCCCCGAGCAGGAGCGCGAGGACCGGCGCGCCGAGATAGCCGATCGAAGCGGTGATCGGCGACAGCGCGCGCATCGCGCCGTTGGCGGTCCAGATGCCGCCCATGGTCAGCACCGGGCCGGCCAACACCATCAGCCCGATCGCCTGCGCCGTCCACACCGTCGTCTGGTCGCCCTCGACGATCTCCGCCGCCAGGCTGGTGACCAGGGCCGCGCAGCCGATCTGCCACGGCACCAGCTGCAGCGGCGACAGGTTCCAGCGGTGGTAGTAGCGCAGGTAGATCATCGCGATCGCCCAGCATGCCGCCGTCAGCATCAGGAGGACGTTGCCCAGCACGACCTCGCCGTCCGACCAGTCGAAGTCGAGCGGGTTGAACAGCACGACCAGCCCGGCGAGCCCCAGCGCGAGGCCGGCCGAGCGCGCCCGGTTCAGCCGTTCCCCCATCACGAAGACGGCGAACGGCGTCACCCACAGCGGCGTGGTGTAGCCCAGCAGCGCCGCCCGCCCCGCCCCGACGAACTGCAGCCCGAACATTGCGAGGCTCAGATAGCAGCCGATCATGAACACGCCGACGGTCAGGATGGCGCCGGCGTCCTGCCGCATTGGCAGGCGGAGCTGCCCGATCGCCGCCAGCAGCGCCGCGATGGCCACCGTCGCGGTGATCATCCGCCACGCCCCGAACCACAACGGCGGCTGGGTCAGCGCTGCGACCCGCATCACCGGCCACAGCAGGGCGTAGTTGACCACGCAGATGACGAGGAACGTCCAGCCGAGGCGGCTTTCTGCCGCTGCCACGGCCGCCGCAGGTTGCGTCTCGCTGTCGGCCATGGTCCTGGAAAGTGCTCGCGAAGGGAGGCGCAGTCTCCCGCGATCGCATCGCGAGAGCAAGCTTGACCGCGTTCGCGCAGGTTCCGAAAATCCGCGCATGACAAACGAGGCTTCCGTCGCCACCACGGCCTGGCCGCCTGCCGCCGAGCCGTTCATCCCGTTCGAATCCGTCCGTTCGCTGCTGAGGAAGTACCGCGACCGCCATCCCGGCAAGCGCGCGGTCTACGACCTCGACCAGGACCGCGGCATCACCTGGGCGGAGATGGATGACCTCACCGCCGGCATCTGCCGCTTCCTGGCCCGCCGCGGGGTCGGGCGCGGCGACCGCATCGTCATCCTGTCGGACGAGCGGCTGGAGAAGATCGTCCTGATGATCGCGGCATGGCGGCTGGGCGCGGTCGCCTGCCCGTTCCACACCGAGATCAGCCTCGACCACCTGCGCTTCATCCTGACCACGATCGAGCCCCGGTACGTCCTGTGGCACGACAGCCTGGACGGCCCCTCGCTCACCG
>JBFWQM010000305.1:0-5619 GCA_050249455.1 Rhodospirillaceae bacterium
CGCATCTCCGCGATCGACGACGACGGCGAACCCTGGCTGCGGCTGGTGGCCGACCTGCCGCCGTCGCCGCCGCTCGGTGACGGCGAGGCGCGCGCGTTCGCCCGCTACGTGCTCACGGCCGAACACCTGGCGCCGGAGATCTCGGCGCTGCATGGCTGCTGGGAGGCATCGCTCGAAATCCAGCGCAAGCACGGCATCGCGGTCGATGCGCGCATGTCGCTCGCCGCGTTCCGTGCGCTGCTCGGCAAGATCATGGGGACGTGCCACCTGCCGGATCATCCCGACGCGGTGCCGGCCGCGGCCCGTGCGACCGCGGCAGCGCCGCGGCGGCAGGCGCCGCCGCCCGAGGCTGCGCAACGCCGCAGCCCCGCCCCGCCGGCGGAAGGCCCGGTGTTCCTGTTCCACGACGAGAGCCGCGAGCGGTCGATGGACGACTTCGACCTTCGCACGTTCACCACGTTCCTGTTCGGCGCCGCGGTCCACGCGTTCCGGCCCAGCGTCTGCGTCGTCGGCGCGGACGGCACGGTCGAGCCCGGACGGCCGGTCCCGCTGGTGCGGATCGCGATGACGCCGTTCGGCTACCAGCTCCACGACATCGGCCGCGTCGTCTGGCGCGACCGGCCGCTGTCGTTCGAGGAAGCGGCGGTCCTGTGCCGCGCCACGCCGGAGACGTGCCCGACCCTGGTCGCAGTCGGCATGCTGATCGGCGACCCCGTCGCCCTGCAGCTCGCCGCCGAATGGATCGCCCCGTGCGACGATGGCGGCCGCACGTGGGCCGCCATCCGTGCGCATCCCGGCGCGCCGCGCGCGCGCGTGCAGGCGGCGATCGATGCCCTGGTCGTGAAGCCGCCGAATGCTCCGGGCCTGCTCGCGCGCCTGCTCGGCCGTGCCGCGCCGAAGCGCGACGACAATCCCGTCCTGACCGACGAGGCGGCGCTGTCCTACGCGCAATACATCATGACGGAGGAGCACTTCATGCCGGAGCTGGCGGAGCTCGGCGCCACCTGGGATCACGCCGTCGCCGTCCAGCAATCGATCAAGGACGGCTATCGCGCCGACTCGGCCCTGGCGGCGCGCGACGCGATGACGATGGTGCACGCCTTCCTCTCCACCACCCGTCTGCCGCCCGCCGGCGCCGCCGGGCCGGGCTAGCGCGGCGTTTGCCGCGCGGCGGCCGATGGTGCACCGATGAAGGCGCATTTCCATGAACACCCCAAACGCCAGTCCCTCGATCGCCTGAGGGTCGAGCCGTTCTCCACTTACATCGCCGGCGCAATGGTCACTCCGTTGCGGCCGGCCCTTCGCGCGGTGCTGCTCGGCCTGTTCGACGGCGCGCAGTATCCCCTCTTCCATGTCGAGTTCACGCCATTCGACCAGACCGTCATGGAGGTCGGTTGGGTAGAGGACACCGACACGCGCCCGTATCTCGAGTTCGACATGATGGCGCGCCTGCCGTTCCCGGCATGCCCGACGCTGGTCCTCCCGGGCCAGCTGATCCATGAGGAAGTCGTCGTCGCGCTGACGGCGCGCTGGCTGGCGTCGATGCCCCACGCGGCGCTGCAGTGGCAACGCATCAAGCGTCATCCCGGAGACGCGATCGCCCGTCTGGCCGGCACCGACGACGACGGCCGGCCGTCATTGCGTCTGCTGGAGGACTACCCGCCCTTGCCGGCATTGACCGAAGCCGACGCGTGGCCGTTCGCGCGCTTCATCCTCTCCGAGGAGCATCTGCGCGCCGAGACCGCGGGGTTGTTCGCCTGCTGGGAGCTCGCGCTCAAGAAGCAGGCAGAGCACGACATCCCGGTGGACTCGCTCTTGTCCGCCGAACATTTCCACGTCTGGTTCCACCTGATCGCGAGCGCATCCTGCATCCCGAAGCATCCCGAGCGGGCGTCGCCCGATCGGATCGCGCGGGTCCCCGGGCCGTCCGATGCGCCGCAGTTCCGCCCCACCGAGCCGCCGGTCGCGCATCCGCCCGCCATCCTGGTCGAGGCCCCCGTCATGACGATGCTGTTCGGCGCCGTGGTCACGGCGTTCTGGCCCCGGATATTCGCCCTCGCGGTGGGCGGAGACCGCGACGACGACGGCTGGGTGCCGGTCCTGCGGGTGCAGATCGCCCTCGATCGCGTGATCGTAGAGGAGTTCGGCCGGTTCAAGCGCGGCGGCAGGATCCCTACCGTCGAAGACTGCATCCCCTTCACCGCGATGACGCCGCCGATGTGCCCCACGCTGGTCGCCCCCGCCTTCCTGTTTCTGGAGGAGGACGACAGGATGCGGCTCCTGGCCAACTGGATCGCGCCCTGTGCCGACACCGGCCGCACGGCCGCCGCGATCCGGGCGCATCCGGGCGACCCGGGCGCCCGCGTGCAAGCCGCCATCGACACGCTCGCCGGGCCGCGCAAGCGCAGCCTGGCGCAGCGCCTGCTGGGAACGCGTCGCGAACCGGCGCAGGTCGCCGATCCCGTGCTGACCGACGAACAGACGCTCGCGTTCGTCCGCGAGCTTTCCGCGCCGGAACACTTCTGGCCGGAATGGCGGGAGCTCGCCGCCGTCTGGGACTTCGCCAATGCCTTCCTCCGGCAACACGCCGAGGACGGGAGTCCCTGCATCCCGACGCAAGACGCCATGCGTCTGGCCGAGGGGCTGCTCTTCACCTGCCGAACTCCGCCGGACCCGGACCGAGCCAGCTGAACGGCGCGGCCGTCCGTTGCCGCCAGGGGCCGCGACCGCGCTAGCCGGGACCGGTCGTGTCGGCGGCGCGGGCGACGTAGCGCAGGAAGTGGTCGAGCGGCGGCGTCGCGGCGTCGGCATCCTTGGCCGCCTCGTCGAACCGGCGCAGGCGCACCGCCGCCTGCCAGTACGGCTCGCGGCGGAACGCCTCGACCTCCGCCGGCGTCATCGGCCCGCCCTGAAGGGCCAGGCTCTCGATCGAATCCGGCGACAGGACGACGGCGTAGTCCGCCTCGACCGCCGCGAGGTAGCGCTTGGCAGCGACGTGCAGCCGGACCGGCTCCGACACGGCGGCCGGGAAATGCCGGGCGAGGACGGCGGCGCCGCGGCTTTCGTGCCGGTCGTCGATGCCGTCTCGCGCCGGATGGTCGCCCAGCGCGTGGGTCATGTGGCCGACGTCGTGGAACAGCGCGGCGACGATCATCGCCGCGGGCTCGCCCGCCTGCTTGGCGCGCATGGCCGCCTGGAGCGCGTGCTGGAGCTGGCTCACGTCGGTCAGGCCGTAGCGGCGCGTCGCCTTGGTGCGGTAGATCTCGACCAGCTCTTCCGTCATGCCGCCTGCCCCGGTCCGTTGCCGGGGCACGGTAGTCGCGGGCTGTTGCGGATTTTTGATCGCCGGACGGCCGGTCAGCCGCCGTCGCGCTCGTACTCCCCCGCCACCAGCATGCGGCGCAGGATCTTCCCCACCGGCGATTTCGGCACCGCGCTGACGAAGACGTATTCCTTCGGGCGCTTGAAGTTGGCGAGCGCGGACTGGCGGACCCAGGCGTCGAGCGCGGCGGCATCGACCGGCCCGGAGCGATGGACGAAGGCGACGATCTTCGCGCCCCAGCGTTCGTCGGGCAGGCCGGCCACCGCGACCTCGCCCACCGCGGGGTGCAGCGACAGGACGCTCTCGATCTCGACCGGCGTCACGTTCTCGCCGCCGGTGATGATCATGTCGTCGACCCGGCCGGTGACGAACAGGTCGCCGTCGGCATCGACCATCCCTGTGTCGCCGGTGAAGTACCAGCCCTTCCTGAGCGCGCGCTCGTTGGCGTCGGGGCGGTTCCAGTAACCCTCGAACGCCTCGTCGCTGATCAGGTCGGCGACGATCTCGCCCTCCTCGCCCACGTCGGCGATGGCGTCGGGATCGCCGGCGCCGAGCCGCACGACGCGGATGCGCTGGTTGATTCCCGCCTTGCCGGCGGAGCCGGGCTTTGCCGGCGCGTCGGGGCAGATGGTGAAGGTGTAGATCTCCGACGAGCCGTAGTGGTTGACGAAGAGGTCGGGGCGGAACGCGTCGGCGATGCGCTTCAGGAGCCCGTCCGTCATCGACATGCCGGCGAAGCCAAGCTTGCGCACCGAGCGCAGGTCGGTCTCGCCGAACGACGGATGCGCCAGGATGTCGTGGTAGAGCGTCGGCACCAGATAGAGGTTGGTCACCTTCTCGCGCGCGATCAGCGCGATCGCCTCCCCGGCGTCGAACCGCGGCTGGCAGACGAAGACGCCGTCGATCAGCGCCATGGCGAGCAGCGAGCGCACGCCCATCGTGTGGTAGAGCGGCATGACGCCGAGGGTGCGCTCGCCGTAGGCGTACTGGTTCTGCGCGACGTGGGCGAGCGCGGCGGCGCGCTCCGCCCGGTGGCGGCGCGGCACGCCTTTGGGCCGGCCCGTGGTGCCCGAGGTGTAGAGCATCAGCGAGATGTCGTCGGCGATGGCGCGCGGGCGGCCGGCCGCGGGGTTGGCGGCGGCCAGCGCCGCGAACGTCGTCGTGGCGTCGGCCGCGCCGTTGACGCCGATGCGCGCGACCGCCCGGGCCGACGGCGCGGCGGCGACCGCGGCGGCGCTGACCGGCTCGAACGCCACCGCCTTGGCGCCGGCGTCGGCCAGGCAGTAGTCGAGCTCGTCGGCGGTCATCCGCCAGTTCAGCGGCGTCGCGATCACCCCGGCGAGCTGGCAGGCCCAGTGCAGGCTCGCCATCTGCCAGTTGTTCTGCAGCGCGACGACCAGGTGGTCGCCGCGCCCGAGCCCGATTCCGGCCAGGCCCGCGGCCAGCGCGCGCACCGTGCCGGCCCATTCGCCGTAGGAGAGCCGTATCGCGCCATCGACGATGGCGAGCGCCCGCGGGCTGCGCTCCGCCGTCGCCACGAAGGTGTTGCCGAGATCGAACATCGTCCGCCGTCCGTTTGCCCGGTCGACTTTAGTCAAATCCGGCGGCTGCGGCCAACCCGCCCGTCCGGTTGCCGCGGTCCGGCGTCGCCCTTATGTTCGAGGCAGCCCGTTCACAGCCGCCGAGGCCAAGATGGATTTCGTAAAGACCGGCTACCCCGCCGTGAGCGAGGAATACCTGAAGCCGACCGAGTTCCTCGATTTCGACGTCCCCGCGGTGCGCGCCTTCGCCGAAGACGCCGCGGCGGGCGCCGCGTCCGACGTGGACAAGGCGGTGAAGCTCTATTACGCGGTGCGCGACCGCATCCGCTACGACCCCTACCGGATCAGCCTGGACCGCAGCCTGTTCAAGGCCTCCAGCGTGCTGGCCGCCGGCGCCGGGTTCTGCCTGCCCAAGGCCTGCCTGCTCGCCGCCGCGGCGCGCGCGGTCGCCATCCCGGCCGGCATCGGGCTGGCCGACGTCGCCAACCACCTGTGCACCGAGCGGCTGCGCGCCATCATGGGCGGCAAGGACCTGTTCTTGCACCACGGCTATGCGGTGCTGCATCTCGACGGCGCCTGGTACAAGGCCGCGCCCGCCTTCAACATCGAGCTGTGCGACCGCTTCGACGTCATGCCGACCGAGTTCGACGGCCGCGGCCACGCGCTGTTCCAGCAGTTCGACAAGCAGGGCCGCCGCCACATGGAATACCTCGCCGACCACGGCGTGTGGTCGGACTTCCCCTACGACCGCGTGGT
>JBFWQM010000306.1:0-5593 GCA_050249455.1 Rhodospirillaceae bacterium
TCGCCCGCTGGGCAGGATAAACGTGAGACGATGTCAGTGCGCCCGTCAGCTATCTGCCTCGCCTTCGCCGCCCTGCTGGCGGCCGCGCCGGCGTGGGCCGACTGCGCCGACCCGGCGGCGCCGGGGGTGAACTGGCTGCGTTGCAGCTTCGATGGCCAGGAGATGCAGAACCGCAAGCTGCGCGGCGCCAATATCCGTGGCGCTTCGTTCACCCGCGCCGACCTGTCGGGCAGCGACCTGAGCGACACCAATGCCTTCGGCGCGCGGTTCGTCAGCGCCATGCTGGTCGACGTCAAATTCAACGAGGCGCGGCTGACCGAGGCCGACCTGACCAAGGCCGACCTGACCGGCGCCTCGTTGCGCAACGCCGACCTGCGCAGCGCCAACCTGTTCCGCGCCATCCTGAAGGGCGCCAACCTGACCGGGGCGCAGCTGCGCGGCGCCGACATGAACTACGCCGACCTGTCCGGCGCCACCTGGACCGACGGCGAGCGGGTGTGCCGGCCCGGATCGGTCGGCCACTGCGACTGAGCGGGCCGGTCAGTAGGTGCGGTTCAGCCGCAGCCAGTCGTAGCGGTCGCCCGACTTGATGGTGATCTCGGTCGGCACCACGCCCTTGAGCACGGTCATCCGCACCGCCGCGCCGGGCGCACCCGCTTCCCACAGCCTCTGGTAGAGCTCGGCGAGGCCGGTCACCGGCCGCCCGCCGACCGTCAGCACCAGGTCGCCGGCCGCCAGCCCGGCCGACGCCGCCGGCCCGTCCTCCACCACGCGCGAGATCACCACGCGCCCCAGCGCCTCCTGCGACCAGATGCCGAGCCACGGCTTGCGCGGCGCGGTGGACCGTCCCGACGCCAGCAGGTCGCCGAAGATCGGCTTCAGGAGGTCGATCGGCACGAACATGTTGCCGGGAAGCTGCGCCTCCTCCACAGCGTCGGGCACGATCAGCGAGCCGATGCCGACCAGCTTGCCGGCCTTGTCGATCAGGGCGGCGCCGCCGAAGCTGGGGTGCGGCGGCGCGGTGAAGATCGCGTCCTCGATCATGTATTCCCAGTAGCCGGCGAAGCGGCGGCGCGAGGCCACCAGCGCGCCGATCGCCGCCTCGGTCCCGCCATGGGCGGCGACCAGCACCGGGTCGCGCTCGCTGAGCCCGCGCGAGTCGCCGAGCTCCATCGGCTTGATGCCGAGCGGCGCCTCGGCGCGCAGCAGCCCGAAGCCGGTGTCGTAGTCGTAGGCGACGATGCGGGCCGGCACGCGCCTGCCGCCGCGCACCATGACCGAGACCTCGTTCGCCTCCATCACCAGGTAGCCGATGGTCAGCACCAGGCCGTCGTTGTCGATGACCACGCCGTTGCCCTCGCGGCTGGTGCCTAGCGAGGCGGCCGAGCGCGCATCGGGCGGCACCTTCGATTCCACCTTGACCACCGCGTCAAGCAGCCGCGGCGACAGCGCCTCGGTTTCGGGCGCGGCAGCGGCCGGCAGCGGAAGCAGGAGAAGCGCGGCGAGCGGCAGCAACAGGAACAGCCGGGCGAGGCGGCGGCCGGCGGCGGCGCGCGCCGTCGGACGGTGCCGGCGTCTGGTGGCGGGAAAAAGAGACGGCGACCGCATGGCAGCGCCTCCAAAGGGCTCAACCGGAGATCATATTTGAAGAGTAGAGCGCGCGGAAGCGGCGTCCAGCCCGCCGCACCGTTGTCACGCCGTGCGGCCGGCAGTGATTCGCTGCGCCGCCGCGCGATGCTATAGTCTCGGGATCATGGACGACAGCGCAGTGCCCGCGGCGGCGGCCGGCTCCACCGGCGACCGCCACCTCGACGGACTCACCGACCGCCAGCGCGAGGCGGTGGTGACGACCGAGGGGCCCGTCCTGGTGCTGGCCGGCGCCGGCACCGGCAAGACGCGGGTGCTCACCACGCGGCTTGCCCATATCCTGCACAGCGGGCTGGCGTGGCCCAGCCAGGTGCTGGCCGTCACCTTCACCAACAAGGCGGCGCGCGAGATGCGCGACCGCGTCGCGCGCCTGGTCGGCGGCTCGGCCGAGGGCATGTGGATCGGCACCTTCCATGCCATTGCCGCGCGCATCCTGCGCCGCCATGCCGAGATGGTCGGCCTCAAGAGCAACTTCACCATCCTCGACACCGACGACCAGACGCGGCTGGTCAAGCAGCTCCTGCAGGCGCACGACATCGACGACAAGCGCTGGCCCGCGCGCACCCTGCTGGAGGTCATCCAGCGCTGGAAGGACCGCGGGCTGGGGCCGGACAAGGTCGGCGCGTCCGACGCCGGCGACTTCGCCGGCGGCCGCGCGATCGACATCTACCGCGACTACCAGGCGCGGCTCGCCACCCTCAACGCGGTCGATTTCGGCGACCTTCTGCTGCACAACCTGACCCTGTTCCAGGCCCACCCGGACGTCGCGCAGTCCTGGCAGCGGCATTTCCGCTACATCCTGGTCGACGAGTACCAGGACACCAACGTCGCGCAGTATCTGTGGCTGCGCCTGCTGGCGCAGGGCCACCGCAACCTGTGCTGCGTCGGCGACGACGACCAGTCGATCTATTCCTGGCGCGGCGCCGAGGTCGGCAACATCCTGCGCTTCGAGAAGGACTTCCCCGGCGCCAAGGTGATCCGGCTGGAGCAGAACTTCCGCTCCACCCGCGACATCCTGGGCGCCGCCTCCGGCCTGATCGAGAAGAACGAGGGCCGGCTGGGCAAGACCTTGTGGACCGACAAGCCCGACACCGAGAAGGTCGTCGTGCGCGGCGTGTGGGACGGCGAGGGCGAGGCGCGGCTGATCGGCGAGGAGATCGAGGCGCGCCAGCGCGACGGCGTCGGGCTGGACGAGATGGCGATCCTGGTCCGCGCCGGCTTCCAGATGCGCGAGTTCGAGGAACGCCTGCTGACCCTCGGCATCCCCTATCGCGTGGTCGGCGGCCCGCGGTTCTACGAGCGCCAGGAGATCCGCGACGCCATCGCCTATCTGCGCGTCATCGAGCAGCCCGACGACGGGCTCGCCTTCGAGCGCATCGTCAACGTTCCGCGCCGCGGCATCGGCGAGGCGACTGTGCAGGCGATCCACCGCCTGTCGCGCGCCCGCAACGTGTCGCTGACCGAGGCGGCGCGCCAGCTGGTGGAGACCGACGAGCTGAAGCCGCAGGCGCGCAGTTCGCTGCGCCGCGTGCTGGAGTCGTTCGACCGCTGGCGCGGCATGGCGGAGGCGATGACCCACGTCGAGCTCGCCGCCACCGTGCTCGACGAATCCGGCTATACCGCGATGTGGCAGGCCGACAAGACGCCCGAGGCGCCGGGCCGGCTGGAGAACCTGAAGGAGCTGGTCGCCGCGCTGCAGGAGTTCGAAAGCCTGGCCGGCTTCCTGGAGCACGTCAGCCTGGTGATGGACCAGGACGCGGCGGCGACCGGGGCGGCGGTCACCCTGATGACCCTGCACGCCGCCAAGGGGTTGGAGTTCGGCCACGTCTTCCTGCCCGGCTGGGAGGAAGGCCTGTTCCCGCACCAGCGCGCCGTCGACCAGGGCGGCGGCGCCGGGCTGGAGGAGGAGCGCCGCCTCGCCTATGTCGGGCTGACGCGCGCCAAGAAGCGCGCGATGGTCACCTTCGCCGCCAACCGCCGCGTGTACAACCAGTGGCAGTCGGCGCTGCCGTCGCGCTTCGTCGAGGAGCTGCCGCGCGACCACGTCGAGATCGGCGCGTCGCAGGGACTGTGGCGCAGCGCCCCCGAATCCGCCGGCGCGACCGACTGGGGCCCCGGCGCCACCACCGGCCGCGGCCCCGGCTTCCTGCGCATGCAGGCGACGCCGCGGCGGGTCGGCGGCGGCGGCCTGGTGATCGACGCCGACGCCACGGTGGTCAGCCACGACGGCCCGTCACGCATCGCGCTGGGCGCCCGCGTCTTCCATCAGAAGTTCGGCTACGGCACCGTCGCGACGGTGGAGGGCAACAAGCTGGAGATCGCCTTCGACAAGGCCGGCACCAAGAAGGTGATCGACAGCTTCGTGACCTTGGCGTGAGGGATTTTCCGCGCGGAGAGGCGCCCTCCCCCCACCCCCCGCCCGCGAGGGGAGGGGGAGTCACTAGCCTCCTCCCCTCGTGGGAGGGGGTCGGGGGAGGGGGCGCCTCGGCCGGACTCTGACCCATGCAATCCGACACCACGTGGACAGTCGCGGTCACTGTCCCCGCGCACGCAATGTCGGCGGTGGACGATGCGCTGACGGCGCTCGGCGGCACCGTGGCGATGCACGAGCTGGACGACGGCGCCGCATGGCGGCTGATCGCCTACCTGGAGGCGCCGCCGGACGAGGGCGCTGTCGTCACGGCGATCGCCGCCGCGGCCGGCGACCCGGACGTGGCCGTCGCCTTCGCCGCCATCGGGCGCACCGACTGGGTCGCCTATGTGGAGGAACGCTCGCCGCCGATCGATGCCGGCCGCTTCTGGGTCTACGGCTCGCACGTCCGCACCGCGCCGCCGCCGGACCGCATCGCGATCCGCCTGGACGCCGGCATGGCGTTCGGCTCCGGCACCCACGAGACGACGCGCGGCTGCCTGATGGCGCTGAGCGAACTGACCGGCGCGCCGGTGCGCCGGGCGCTCGACATGGGGACGGGCTCGGGGATTCTCGCCATCGCCATCGCCCGGCTGTGGGACGCGCCGGTGGTGGCGTGCGATGTCGATCCGGTGGCGGTCGAGATCGCCCGGGAGAACGCGGCGGCCAATGGCGTGTCCGCGCGGGTGTGGGCGGTGGCGGGGGATGGCTACGCGACGCCGGCCGTCGGGTCGAACGCGCCCTACGACCTGGTCGTCGCCAACATCCTGGCCAACCCGCTGGTCGAGATGGCGCCGGCGCTCGCCGCAATGCTGGCGGCGGACGGGACGGCGGTGCTGTCGGGTCTGCTCGACGAACAAGCCGACGAGGTGATCGCGGCGCACGCCGCGGTCGGCCTGGACCTCGTCGGCCGGACCATCCTCGGCCGCTGGCACACCCTGACGGTGCGCCGCGGCCGGGGATCGGACCGGTAGGTCAGGCCGCCTGCTTCTGCGGCACGGCCTCGTGCGCGTCGTTCGCCGCGGCCTCGGCCGGAGTCATCCGGCCGGTGCGGTCGATCGTGCCGTGGGCCAGGATCGCCGGGATGTCGCTGCGGGTCAGCCCGATGTCCGCAAGCATGCGGTCGTCGAGCTTGGCCAGCTCGCTCGCCGCCCGCGCCCGCTCGACCGAGCGCTGCAGGCGGCCGAACAGGCCGCCTAGCCAGCGCCAGGCCTCGACCGAATGGGCGCCGCGCGCCCGCTCGGCCGCAGCGACGATCGCGGTCTCGTTGGGGATGCCGAAGGTCTCGACCGCCGGACGCGGCGTGGCGAGCTTGCGACGGAGGTTGCCGAACATTTCCGCCAGCACCTGGTGGCGCAGCTCGTGGGCTGCGGCCAGGATCTCGCCTTCGCTGAGCACCTTCACGGGCTCGGCGGCGGCCTGCCGGGCGTTCTGTTGGACCTCCAAACGGTTAGACATGACTTGGTTGCCTTCTGATATATGCCAATGATCAGCACACTGATCATCCATCTAAATAGTTCATAAACGGCAAAACCC
>JBFWQM010000307.1:0-5592 GCA_050249455.1 Rhodospirillaceae bacterium
GTGAACATCGCCAGCATCGCCCCGGACAGCGCCGCCAGGCCGTTGATCAAGCCGCGGTGGATGGAGTGGAGCAACGTCACCCTGTCGCCTGCCCTGGCGGCGGGCCGCAAGCGCCGCCGCAGTCGTTATGCCCGCCCGTGTCGACGGGCTGTTTGGCGCATACCCTAACGGCTCGTCCGCCGGGCCGCAACGTCCGCCCGACGAACCGGCGCTTTCGCCTGGAACGTCGATGTGCCAACATCAATTCTTCAGGACAGGGCTTCATCAACACGAACAATGCTGGGAGGACTACCGATGACGTTTCGAACCCTGCTTGCCGGCGCGGCGCTGGCGGCGGTCGCCGCCGCGGGTCCGGCGGCCAAGGCGCAGGAGGTCGCGCTGCGCGTGGTGACCTCGTTCCCGACCCCGCTGGTCAGCAACCAGCCGCTGCGCGACTTCGTGGAGAAGGTCAACGTGCAGGGCAAGGGCAAGGTGCGCATCAACATCGCCGGCGGACCGGAGGTGATCACCGCCCCCGACCAGGCCCAGGCGGTGCGCAAGGGCGTGATCGACATGCTCTACGGCGCGGCGAACTACTACCAGGGCGTGGTGCCGGAAGGCGACGCGGTGATCGCGGCGAGCAAGAAGCCGTGGGAGGTGCGTGCCAACGGCGGCTGGAAGCTGCTGCAGGACGTCCACGCGCAGAAGATGAACACCCATCTGCTCGGCTGGCCCGGCGCCGGCTTCCAGTTCTTCCTCTACCTGCGCGACGAGCCGAAATATCGTCCCGACGGCGTCCTCGACCTCACCGGCCTCAAGATCCGCACGACGCCGATCTATCGCGAGTTCCTCGCCGCGCTGGGCGCCACCCCGGTCGTGATCCAGATCCCGGAGGTCTACACCTCGCTGGAGCGCGGGCTGGTCAACGGCGTCGGCTTCCCCATCGCGACCCTGCTGTCGCTGGGCTGGAACAAGCACCTCAAGTACCGCATGGAGCCCGGCTTCTTCACCGGCGACATCCTGGTCAACGTCAACCTCGACAAGTGGAAGTCGTTGCCGCAGGAAACGCGCGACCTGCTGGACAAGATCGCGGCCGAGCACGACCGCGCGTCGTGGGACTGGTACGCCGAGCTCGACAAGAAGGAAGACGCGGACCTGCGCAAGGCCGGCATGAAAGTGGTGGCGATGAGCCCCGAAGGCGGCAAGAAGTTCGTCGCCGCGGCGAACAAGGTCGTGTGGGACCGTCTCGCCAAGAACGCGCCGGACAACGCGGCGCAGCTGAAGGAAAAGTTCGGCGACTGAAACGCCGAAGCCCGATCCCCGGAGGCCGGGCGGCCTCCGGGGGCGGGCGCAGCGCCTCGTCCTAGTTCGTCTTCTTCGCCGCCGCCGGCTTGTAGCCGGCCTCCTTCAGCGCCGCATCCAGCAGGTCGCGGGTGACGAAGCCCTCGGTGTCGGGCAGCGGCTTGTCCTTCGGCCACTGGCCGCCGGCGATCATGTCGATGCGCCGCGATTCGAAGATCTCGCGGAACAGGTCCTTCGGCAGCTCGGCGCCGAAGGTGTTGTGCAGCTGGTCCCACAGGAAGCCGGCGTCGGCATCGTTGTCGATGCCCAGGTGCTCCTTGAACACCGGGATCGAGCCCGCCTTGTCGGTGCGGATGAACATGATCGCCTTGGCGATGGCGCGGGCGAATTTCTTCACCGTCTCCGGGTTCTTCTCGGCGTAGTCCTTCATCGTCCAGATCGAGCCGCCGACCCGCGGGATGTAGTCGCTGGTGGTCAGCAGCACGTGGTAGCCGGCCTTCGCCGCCCGCGCTGCGTTGGGCACCGTCACCAGCGCGCCCTGGACGTCGTTGTTGACCAGCGCGGCGATGCGCTCCGGCTCGCCGGCCAGCGAGATCACCTTGTAGTCGCGCCCGGCCTCCAGCTTGAAGACGCGCGACAGCACGGTGGCGCCCTCGTCGTAGTCGGCGCTGCCGGTGCGGCCGTAGGCCAGCACCTTGCCCTTCAAGTCCTCCGGCTTGTTCAGGGTCTTCGGGGTGACGATCACCCATTGCGAGCCGAGCGACTGGCCGACCACGTAGCGCAGCTCGGCACCCGACAGCGCCGCCTGCGCGCCGCCCGACGGGATCGGCACGAAGTCGATGTTGCCGGACAGGCCCGCGGTGACCAGCGCCTTGCCGTTCAGCGCCACGAAGCGGGCGTCGAGTCCTTCCACCTTGAAGAAGCCCTTGTCCATCGCGACGTAGGTCGGGATATGCAGGCCCGATCCGCCGGCGTACTTGCCGACGGCGATCTTGGTCTGGGCCGCGGCGGCGGTGGCCGCGGCGACCGCCGCAATGGCGACAACGGCCGCGCGGACGAGGGCTCTTGCCGGCATGACGGGTTCCTTTCTGTCGGTGTCAGTTGGTTTTTGCGTCGGTCTTGGTCGGAACGTAGTTCATCCCCTTCAGGGTCTGTTCCAGCAGGTCGCGCGTCAGGAACGCCTCGGTGTCGGGCAGCGGCTTGTCCTTCTCCCACGTGCCGGCCGCCACCATGTCGATGCGCCGCGACTCGAAGATCTCGCGGAACAGGTCGGACGGCAGCTCGGCGCCGAAGGTGTTGTGCAGCTCGTCCCAGATGAAGCCCGCCTCCTCGTCGGTCGGCACGCCGAGATGCGTCTTCAGGCTGGCGATCGAGCCGGCGCGGTTGTCGCGGAAATAGGCGACGCCGCGCGCGACGGCGCGGATGAACTTCTTCACCGTCTCCGGGTTCTTCTCGACGTAGGCCTTGGTCGTCCACACCGTGCCGCCGACCCGCGGCAGGTAGTCGCCGGTGCGCATCAGCGCGTGCAGCCCGGCCGTCTTAGCCTTGGCGGCGTGCGGCGCCGACACCAGCCCGCCCTGGATGTCGCCGTTGATCAGCGCGGCGATGCGCTCCGGCTCGCCCTGGAACGAGATCACCTTGTAGTCCTTGCCCGCCTCCAGCTTGAAGAAGCGCGCCAGCACGGTGGCCCCCTCGTCGTAGTCGGCGCTACCGGCGCGGCCGTAGCCCAGCACCTTGCCCTTCAGGTCCTCGACCTTCCTGACCTCGGGCTTGGCGATGATGACCCACTGCGACTTCAGCGACTGGCCGACGACGTAGCGGATGTCGGCGCCCGACAGCGCCGCCTGCGCGCCGCCGGACGGGATCGGCACGAAATCGACGTTGCCGGAGAGTCCGGCGGTGACCAGCGCCTTGCCGGTCATCGCGATGAAGCGCGCGTCCAGTCCCTCGGCCTGGTAGAAGCCCTGGTCCATCGCGACGTAGGTCGGGATGTGGAAGCCGGAGCCGCCGGTGGTCTTGCCGACCGTGATCTTGGTCTGGGCGACCGCCGTGGCGGCGGCGAACGCGGCGGTGAAGACGACCGCGACGGCGGTCGAACGCAGGAGCCCCGTGAAGCGCATGGCCGTTCCTCCCGTTGGATGGCGGGTGACGAACGCGGACTCACGCTGAAGCAGGGATGGTCGTTTGCCGGCCGCGGCGTTGTCAAGGCGGGGCGGCCGCACGCCGTCGCGTAACCGGAAAATGAAAGGGCGGGTCGAAGACCCGCCCTTTCGGGAAGTCGATGCAGAACGTCAGTTCGTCTTCGCGTCCAGCTTGGTCGGCACGTAGTTCGCCTCCTTGAGCGCCGCCTCCATCACGCCGCGCGCGAGGAAGCCCTCGGGGTCGGGCAGGGCCTTGTCCTTCGCCCATGTGCCTTCGCGGATCATGTCCTGGCGGCGGCTCTCGAAGATCTCGCGGAACAGCTCCGCCGGCACCTCGGCGCCGAAGGTGTTGTGCAGGTCGTCCCAGATCAGCCCCGCCTCCTCGTCCGACGGGATGCCAATGTGCTCGCGCAGGATCGGGATCGAGCCGGCACGGTTGTCGCGGAAGTACATCACCGCCTTGCCGATGGCGCGGACGAACTTCTTCACCGTCTCCGGATTCTTGTCGAGGTAGGCCTTGGTGGTCCAGATCGTGCCGCCGGCGCGCGGCAGGTAGTCGCCGGTGCGGATCAGCACCTTCAGGCCGGCGGCCTTCGCCTTCGCCGCGTGCGGCGCCGACACCAGCCCGCCCTGGACGTCGCCGTTGATCAGCGCCGCAATGCGCTCCGGCTCGCCCTGGAACGAGATCACCTTGTAGTCCTTGCCCGCCTGCATGTTGAAGAAGCGGGCCAGCACCGCGGCGCCCTCGTCATAGTCGGCGCTGCCGGCGCGGCCATAGCCCATCACCTTGCCCTTGAGGTCCTCGACCTTGGCGATCTCGGGCTTCGAGATGATGACCCACTGCGACTTCAGCGACTGGCCGACCACGTAACGGATCTCCGCGCCCGACAGCGCGGCCTGGGCGCCGCCCGACGGGATCGGCACGAAATCGATGTTGCCCGACAGGCCGGCGGTGACCAGCGCCTTCCCGGTCATCGAGACGAAGCGCGCCTCCAGGCCTTCCTCCTTGTAGAACCCCTTGTCCATCGCGACGTAGGTCGGGATATGGAAGCCGTTGCCGCCGGTGTTCTTGCCGACGGTGATCTTGGTCTGGGCGTGGGCGGCGAGGGGAAGCGACAACGCGACGACCGCGGCGGGCGCGGCAAGCAATCGGAGCATCCGCATGAACTGGATCTTCCTTTCCCTGAATAGATGTTGGTTTTCGCAATGCGGCACGCTGGATCGTCTTCTGCCGGTCATCGCCTTGTCAAGCCAAGCCTTTTGCGGGCTGCCGCATTGCGAGGCGCAGGCCGCGCCGCGGCGGCATGGCGCAGGCGCGACGGTTGACCGCCGCCTGCCGCGTCAATAGCTTAGCGACAAATACGTGGCGTTGCCGGGAACCGGGAAAAGGAGCCTTTCCCATGTCCGATACCACCAGCCAGTCCGCGCGCGACGCGCGCGAGATCGCATTCCAGAAGCGGTTCCGCCAGCGCTTTGTCGAGGCGACGCCGTCGTGGTACCGCGGCGAGTATCACCTCGGCTTCACGCTCCTGGTCACGGTCGGCACGCTGCTGTTCTGCTGGAGCCAGATCGACGGCGCCACGGTGTGGGAGTGGCTGCTGATCGTGCCGATCTTCCTGTTCGGCAACTGGTGCGAATGGGCCGGCCATCGCTTCGTGCTGCACCACCCGGTGAAGGGGCTGAAGGCGGTCTACTACCGCCACGCCGGCGTCCACCACCAGTTCTTCACCAACCACGACCTCAGCTACAAGGGCCACAAGGAATGGCGGGCGCTCTTGTTCCCGCCGTTTGCGCCGATCGCCTTCCTGCTGGCGGCGCTGCCGGCGGCGCTGGTTCTCGCCGCCGTGTGGTCGGCCAATGCCGGGTTCATCGTCATGCTGACGATGGCGGGCTATTTCCTGATGTACGAGGGGCTGCACACGCTGTCGCACCTGACCGACGAGCGGCACCCCTACCTCAAGCACATCCCGCTGGTGAACACGGTGCGGCGGATGCACGTCGTCCACCACGACCTCGGCTTCATGCAGACCCGCAACTTCAACCTGACGTTCCCGATCTGCGATGCGCTGTTCGGCACCAGCGACGTCGACCGCGGCGTGGTCGGCACGCTGCTGTTCGGCTATCGCGAGGCGCGCCGCCGCAAGCTGGCGCCCGAGCCGCCGCCGCCCGA
>JBFWQM010000308.1:0-3407 GCA_050249455.1 Rhodospirillaceae bacterium
GCCCGTCAGCGCACGTAGACGTGCACCTCGTTGCTGTCGGCGCCGGTGCTGGTCATCGCCGACAGGCGGACCCGGTCGAGCGGCAGGCCCATGTCGGCGAGCGAGCGCAGCACGCTCTCGGCGTTGCGCTTGGAGGCGTCGGTGTTGAGCGACACCTGCGCCGGCGAGCCGCGGCCGGGCGTCACCGCGACCAGGTCGAACTCGGCGCTGGGCCGGCGCTCGATGGCGCGGCTGACCGCGGTGTAGAGCGGCTCCTCGTAGCTCACGTTGGCGCGGTCGAAGCGGATGACCACCAGCGGCCGGCGCGACGTGGCTTCCGCCGCGGCGGGCGAGACGGGCAGCGACGACTGCGGCCCCGGCGCGGCCGCGGGGCCGGGCCCGAAGCTGCGGCCGATGATGCTGTTGCCGACCAGCGAGCCGTTCTTGATGCCGACCGACAGGGTGGTCAGGTTGGCGCGCTCGTTGCCCAGGTAGTTGGTCTGGCGCGCTACGTCGTCCGACAGCTCGCGCATCAGCCGCTCGATCTGGACCACCAGGCGGTTGGCTTCGTCCTGCAGCACGCCGAGCTGGCGATGGTCTTCTTCCACCGCGCCCGACAGGGTGTAGGTCGAGCGGATCGTCTCCAGCATGTAGGCGGCGAGCGAGGCGGACGCCGCCACCCGCGTCGCGAGCTGGTTCATCCGCGCCACGTCGCCGTCGATGGTGACCAGGGCGTTCTGCGCCCCGTCCCACTGGGCCAGGAGCTCCGGGTTGCCCGGCGTGGTGCCGACCATCAGGCGGGAGTTGATCGCGCCCACCGTGCCGTAATAGGCCTGCGAGCGGGCGCCGATGTCGCGGCGCAGGGTCTCGAACTCGCCGCGCTGGCGCTGCATGTCCTCCTGCAGCCGCTGCAGGTTGCCGCGCAGCTCCGCCACCCGCTGGCCGACGATCGTCGTGGTCGGGACCCGCGTCGCCGGCAACGGCGCCTGGGCGACGGCGGCAGGCCGGGCGGTTGCGGCCGCTGCCGGCGGTCCGCTCGACAGCGACGGCCACAGCGCCTCGGATTCCATCGAGCATCCGCCCAGGGCGACGGCGATCGCCGCCACCGCGGAAAGTCTAGCCCGAGCCATCGGCGCGCCTCATCGTCATCGACCAGATTTGCTTATTGGAATCGGAGTGTCCCACTACCTTTTGTGCGGCAACGGTCGATAGCACCCCGCGACCAGCGTGCGCCGCTTACTATTACTGAATGGTTTATGCCGCCACAAGCCGATTCCCGGAACCGCCGCAATGACCTGTGGGCGATCCGCGGCGGTCGGCGCTTGCGTTTCCGCCGCGGGGCGATTAACGTCCGCCCTCCCTTGCCGAGCGCCGATTCGCTTCCCAGATGATCGGCGCACCGAGCACGCGCCCGTAGCTCAATGGATAGAGCATCAGACTACGGATCTGAGGGTTGGGAGTTCGAGTCTCTCCGGGCGCGCCACTCTCCCTGACCAGGCTTTCTTGCTCGTGATCCGGCCGGCCGCGCCGGCCGCCGATCGATCACGATAATGGCACCGTCGCCCGTCCTCCGGCGCGTGCAATATCCCCGCCACAACCGTGCGATCTCATGACCGCACCGCCGCCAACCGGGGAGCCCGCAGCCATGCCCGACACCCACGGCCAGTTCGTCTGGTACGAGCTGATGACCACCGACACCGCGGCCGGCGGCGCGTTCTACGGCGCCGTGGTCGGCTGGGACCGCATGCCGGCGGGCATTCCCGGCATGGACTACACGATGTTCGCCGCCGGCGGCGTGCCGACGGCCGGGCTGATGACCCTGCCGGACGACCTGCGCGCGGCGGGCGCGCCGCCGGGCTGGATCGGCTACGTCGCGGTCGACGACGTCGATGCGGCGGCGGCCAAGGCGGTGGGCCTCGGCGGCGCGGTGCACCATGCGCCGGCCGACCTGCCCGGCGTCGGCCGGTTCGCCGCCATCGCCGACCCGCAGGGCGCGGCGCTGGTGCTGTTCAAGGCCTCGGGCATGCCGCAGACGCCGGCGCCGCCGCGCGGCACGCCGGGCCACGTCGCCTGGCGCGAGCTGTTCGCCGCCGACTGGCCGCAGGCGGCCGAGTTCTACGGCGCGATGTTCGGCTGGACCAAGGCCGACGCCATCGACATCGGCGAGATGGGCACCTACCAGCTGTTCGCCGCCGCCGCCGGCGCCGAGCCGGTCGGCGGCATGTTCAACAAGCCCGCGATGGTGCCGGCCTGCTTCTGGCTCTACTACATCTGCGTCGCCGACTTCGACGCCGCGGTCGGCCGGGTGACCGCCGGCGGCGGCACGGTCGTCAACGGCCCGATGGAGGTGCCGGGCGGGGACTGGATCGTGCAGTGCTTCGACCCGCAGGGCGCGATGTTCGCGCTGGTCGGCAAGCGCGGCTGAGCCCGCGGGCTCAGGCCGTCGCCGCATGCGCCGCGGCGCCGGCGGCGAGCGCCACGGCGCTGGCGGCGCCGACATAGGCGCCGACCGCGGCGCCGCCGGTCCACGCGGCCATCGCCGCCTTCGCCGTGGTGTTGACCGCGACGGCGACCGCGATCGCGGCGACTGCGAGGTCGATATCGATGCCGGCGCCGCCCAGCCGCGCCATCGAGATCGTCACCGCGTCGACGTCGGCGAGGCCCGACGCGGCGGCGACCAGCAGCACGCCGTGGCCGCTGCCGGCGTCGCTCGCCAGCTTCGCCGCCACCGTCACGGCCGCGATGAACGCGGCGAGCTTCAGCGCGGTGCCGAGCTCCAGCGGATTGGCGATGGCGAGGCTCGGGTGCTCGTCGTCGCGCGCGCCGAGCAGGCACAGCGCCGCGCCGGCCGCCAGCACGACGGCGGCCGCGCCCAGCGGCAGCGCCAGCGCATCGCGCATCGCGGGGTTGAGCGCGGCGGCGACCGCGCCGACCCGCAGCACCATCACGACGCCCGCCGCCAGGATGCCGCCGGCAAGGAGGCGCGACGAGCCGGGGTGCGCGCGCGCCAGCCGGGCGAGCGTCAGGGTCGCCGCGGTCGACGACGCGAGGCCGCCGGCGAGGCCGGTCATCAGCACGCCCAGCCGGTCGCCGAACAGGCGCACCGCCACGTAGCCGGCGAACGAGATCGCGGCGATCAGGATCGCCAGCAGCCAGATCTCCGACGGGTTGAGCGCCTGCCACGGGTCGACCGTGCGGTTGGGCAGCACCGGCAGCAGCAGGAACGTCATCGCGAGCAGGATCAGAACCGCCCGGATCTCGACCCAGTGCAGCGAGGCGACCCAGCGGTGCAGCGGCTCGCGCAGCGCCAGCAGAACGGTCATCGCCACCGCGGCCGCCACCGCCACCCGCAGCTCGCCCAGCATCGCATAGGCGCCGAGCGCGAAGGTCAGCAGCCCCGCCACCGCCGAGGTGGCGCTGAAGTTGCC
>JBFWQM010000308.1:3507-5535 GCA_050249455.1 Rhodospirillaceae bacterium
TACTCGCGCCGGTGCAGGCCGCGGCGCTGCAGCTCGGGCACCACCTTGTCGACGAAGTCGTCGAGGCCTTGCGGCAGGAACGGGAACATGACGGTGAAGCCGTCGGAGCCGCGGGTCTCCAGCCACTCCTCCATCTCGTCGGCGATCGTCTTCGGCGTGCCGACCATGGCGAGCCCGGAATAGCCGCCCAGCCGCTGCGCGAGCTGGCGCACGGTCAGGTTCTCCTTGCGCGCCAGCTCGATGGTGCGCTCGCGGCTGCTGCGCCCGGCATTGGTCTCGGGCACGTCGGGCAGCGGCGCGTCGGGGTCGAACTTCGCCGCGTCGTGGCCGAGCGCGATGGAGAGCGAGGCGATGGCGCTGTCGTAGTGGACCAGGCTGTCGAGCTTGAGGCGCTTGGCCTGCGCCTCCGCCACGGTCTCGCCGACCACCACCAGGCAGCCGGGCAGGATCTTCATGTGGTCGGGGTCGCGGCCCACCTTCTCCATCCGGCCCTTCACGTCCTTGTAGAACGCGCGGCCGGCGGCGAGGTCGCTCTGCGCGGTGAACACCGCCTCCGCCGTCTCGGCGGCGAGTTGGCGGCCCGGGTCCGACGCGCCGGCCTGCACGATCACCGGCCAGCCCTGCACCGGGCGCGCGATGTTGAGCGGCCCGCGCGAGGACAGGTACTTGCCCTTGTGGTCGAGCACGTGCATCCGCTCCGGGTCGAAGAAGATGCCGCGTTCCACGTCGCGCACGAAGGCGTCGTCGGCCCAGCTGTCCCACAGCCCGGTGACGACGTCATAGAACTCGCGCGCGCGGGCGTAGCGCTCGCCGTGCTCCAGGTGCTCGTCCATCCCGAAGTTGAGCGAGGCGTTGGGATTGGACGTGGTGACCACGTTCCACCCGGCGCGCCCGCCGCTGATGTGGTCGAGCGAGGCGAAGCGCCGCGCCACGTGGTACGGCGCGTCGTAGGTGGTGGAGCCGGTGGCGATCAGCCCCAGGTGCTCGGTCACCATGGCGAGCGCGGGCAGCAGGGTCATCGGCTCGAACGAGGTCGGCGTGGCGCTGCGCTTCAGCGCGTCCATCGGCATGTTGAGCACGGCGAGGTGGTCGGCCATGAAGAAGCCGTCGAAGCGGCCTTCCTCCAGCCGCTGGGCGAACCGCTTGATGTGACCGAAGTTGAAGTTCGCGTCCGGATAGGCGCCGGGATAGCGCCACGCCGCGGTGTGGATGCTGACCGGGCGCATGAACGCCCCAAGGCGGAGTTGACGTTTCGTGCTCATGTCGACCTCGTTTCCGTGCCGGTTCGGGTGCGTCTTCCGTCTTGCGGCCAGCCCTGTCGGCCCTCGAAGCGTTCACAGCCGCAGGGCGGTGTCAACGAGGTTGTCTTCCACTTAGGACGTCCGGCGGTCGCCGGCCAATGATCGCAAGAAAGTGACAGCGTGCCCAACAGGCGTCGCTTGCGGCGATTCGGCGCGGGCCTGATGGTGGCGCCCGCCAACAGGGCGGGCCGCATCGGCCTGGGAAACGGGAGGGAATGCAATGAACAAGTGGCTGCCGGCATTTGCGGCAATCGGACTGTGCGTGTCGGGGGCGGCGGGCGCGCAGGCGCAGACCGCCCAGAACATGGGCTTCTTCATCACCAGCGTCGGGTCGGGCAAGGGCGCCGACCTCGGCGGCCTCGCTGGCGCCGACCGGCACTGCCAGACGCTCGCCGCCGCGGCGGGGGCCGGCGGCAAGACTTGGCGCGCCTATCTCAGCGCCGACGCGGCAGGCGGCCAGCCGGCAGTCAACGCGCGCGACCGCATCGGGTCCGGCCCGTGGCACAACGCCAAGGGCGTGCTGATCGCCAGCAACGTGGCCGCGCTGCATGGCGACGCCAACCCGATCAGCAAGCAGACCGCGCTGACCGAGAAGGGCGACATGGTGAACGCCCGCGGCGACACGCCGAACATGCACGACATCCTGACCGGCTCGAACGCCGACGGCACGCTGGTGCCGGGCAGCACCTGCGCCAACTGGACCTCCAGCGGCGACGGCAAGGCGATG
>JBFWQM010000309.1:0-5509 GCA_050249455.1 Rhodospirillaceae bacterium
TGCCCCACAGCACGAAGGTCCAGCCCGCGCCGTGCCACAGCCCGCTCAGGAACATGGTGACCAGGATGTTGAGGTACTGGCGCGCGCGCCCGCGCCGGCTGCCGCCGAGCGGGATGTAGAGGTAGTCGCGCAGGAAGCGCGACAGCGTCATGTGCCATCTCCGCCAGAAGTCGATGATCGACGCCGCCTTGTACGGCGAGTCGAAGTTGATCGGCATGCGGAAGCCAAACATGCGCGCGAGCCCCACCGCCATGTCCGAGTAGGCCGAGAAATCAAAATAGATCTGCAGGGTGTAGCTCAGCGCGCCGATCCAGGCGTCGAAGAAGCCGGGGTCGAGGCCGTTGTCGGCGGCAGCGAACAGGCGGCTCGCCCACTCGCCGCAGTGGTCGGCGACCACGACCTTCTTGGCCAGCCCGATCGCGAAGATGGTCAGCCCTGCGGCGAAGTCGTCGAGCGAGAAGCGGATCGTCCGCTTCGCCTCGATCTGCGGGATGATCTCGCGGTGGTGCACGATCGGCCCCGCGATGAGCTGCGGGAAGAACATCACGAACAGCGAGAAGTGCGCGAAGTCGTAGGCGCGCGCCCGGCCCCAATAGGCGTCGGCCAGGAACGCGATCTTCTGGAAAGTGAAGAACGATATCGCGATCGGCAGCAGCACCGGCTCCCAGGCGAACGACGCGCCGGTAACCGCCTGGATATTGTCGACGAAAAAGTTGGCGTACTTGAAGTAGCCGAGGATCGCGAGGTTGAAGCCGATCCCGAGCAACAGGAGCATGCGGCGCGACGGCCCCGGCGTCGCGTCCGCGCTGAGCCGCGACCCGATCCAGAAGTTGACGCCGATGGAGACCGCGAGCAGCGCGATGAAGCGGACGTTCCACCACGCATAGAACACGAACGACGCCGCGATCAGCCACAGGATCGCCGCGCGCGGCCCCGCGACGCGCCCGATCGCGAACCAGCCGACCAGCGTGACCGGCAGGAACAGGAAGATGAACTCGAGCGAGTTGAACAGCATCAGCGCCGGCCCGCGTGCGAGGCGGCCGCGGCGGCGCCGGCGGAAAGATTCGGGCGCAGCAGGTCGAGCATCCGGTCGGTGGCGATCGCCGCCCCGCGGTCGTTGAGGTGGTATTCGTGGTCGAAGAAGGAAGCCCCCGGAAACATGAAGTCCTCCGGCGCGCCGACCACCGCGACGCCGAGCGAGCGGTAGAACGCCGCGAGGTCGGCGAAGAACGCCTGCTCCGCCGGCTGCCGGTAGAGGTCGTCGGCGAGGAAGTTGGGGTAGGACAGGATCACCCGAACGCCATTGTCCTTGGCCCAGTCGACGAACCCGGCGACCGCGCGATAGGCGGACTCGACCCGCCGCTCGGCGCCGGCATGCGGCTGGCGGACCAGCGACGCGAGCGAGCGGGCGGCCTGCGGCGCGCGGTCGCCCGCGCCGTTGCCGGTTTCGTCGCCGAGTTCGCCGATCGTCGCGGCCTCGTAGAACTGCGGCACCGTGCGCTCCGGCTTGATCCGCGCGCGCACGCCCTGGAGGAGCCGGCGCACCGGCACGGAGAACACCAGCGCCGCGCGCTCGCCCGGCGGCAGGCGATCCAGGTAGCCGGGGTCGCGGGCCAGCACGTAGTCGATGAAGCTGTCGCGCAGGAACCCTGCCTGGGTGAAGAAGACGTATTCCGGGCTGAGCAGCACCGTGTCGCCGCGCCGCAAATGCGCGCGGGTGAACGCCAGGATGTTGTCGAAGCCGATCGCCGCGGTGAGGCCCAGGTTGACGGTCGGCAACCCGGTCTCGCGCATGATCGTCGCCGCGCGCAGGCCGAAAAGGGTCGAGGAGCCGCCGGCCAGCACCAGCCGGTCCGGCCCGGCGGTGGCCTCGGCGATCGCCGCCTTGCGCGCCTGCAATTCCGCCGGCCAGCGCGAGGATTCGGTCGGAACGCCGAGCTGGACGGCAACGGCGGCGACCCACGCGAGCGCGGTCAGCGCGAACCCGGCCAGCACGGCGAGCCCGTAGCGCATCGGCTCAATACTGGAAGTAGATGAAGGCCGACGGCGGCACGGCGTAGAGCGCCTGCAGCGCGACGAACAGCACGACGCCGGTCGCCGCGCCCCACGCCGCGGTCGGCGCCCACGCGAGGCGCCGGCCGCCGCGGTTCGACGCCGGGTCGTAGTCGAGCGCCGGCCGGTCGCGCGACAGGATCTCCTGGCTGTTGGGCGCGAACCACGCGACGGCGAGCAGGATCGCGATGATGACGATCGCGTCGGCGCTCTGCCAGTAGAACAGCCGCTCGAAGCGCACGCCCCAGTCGGCAAGGACCGGCGCGAGGCCGCCGAGATGCGCATAGTAGGTCTCGAACAGCACGACCCCGTTGAGCCCGGCCATCCCGCGGTACATCGCGCCGGCCGCCTCCAGGGTCGGCGCGCGGAAGACGACCAGCGACACGGCGAAGACGAGGAACGTCAGCGCGCGCGACGCCCAGGTGCCCCACGCCGTGGTGCGCTTCAGGTCGTGGCCCAGTGCGCGGCGCAGCGACCGCCAGGCGTGGTTGACCACCAGCAGCGCGCCCTGCACCAGGCCGAACACGATGTAGGTCCACCCCGCGCCGTGCCACAGCCCGCCGAGGCCCATGGTGATCATCAGGTTGATCCCCTGGCGCGCCAGCCCCTTCCGCCCGCCGCCGAGGCGGAGGTAGAGGTAGTCGCGCAGCCAGCGCGACAGCGTGATGTGCATGCGGTGCCAGAAGTCGATGAAGCTGACTGCCTTGTACGGCGAGTTGAAGTTCATCGGCAGCCGCACCCCGAACATGCGCGCCAGCCCGATCGCCATGTCGGTGTAGCCGGAGAAGTCGTAGTAGAGCTGGAAGGTGAAGGCGAGCGCGCCGACCCACGCCTCGAAGAAGGTGATCGCCGCGCCGGCCTGCGCGCCGGCGAACACGGGGTCGGCGAAGGTCGCCAGCGTGTCGGCGACCACCACCTTCTTGAACAGCCCGATCGCGAACAGGGTGCCGCCGGCGGCCAGGTTGTCGCGGCCGGGACGGAACGGCGCGTCGCGGTCGAACTGCGGCAGCAGCTCGTCGTGGCGCACGATCGGCCCGGCCAGGAGGTGCGGGAAGAACGTCACGAACAGCGCGTAGCGCAGGAAGCCGTAGGTCTTCGCCTTGCCGTCATGGACATCGACCAGGTAGGCGATCTCCTGGAAGGTGAAGAACGAGATCGCGAGCGGCAGGATCACCGGCGTCCAGTCGAAGCCGATGCCGGTCGCCGCCTGGAAGTCCTGCACGAAGAAGTTGGCGTACTTGAAGTAGGCCAGCAGCGCGAGGTCGACGGCGATCCCGAAGCCGAGCAGCCACGCGCGCGGCCGCCGCGCGAGTCCCGCCGCCACCGCGTAGTTGAACGCCAGCGCGAAGCCGAGCAGCAGCAGGAACTCCGGCTTCCACCAGCCGTAGAAGAACAGCGATGCCACCACCAGCCAGGCGATCGCGCCGCTGCGGCTGCGCCGCGCGAGCACGAACCAGCCGACCAGCGCGACCGGCAGGAAGCCCAGGATGAACTCGAACGAATTGAACAGCATGGGCGGCCGCCCCGGCGCCTCGTGGTGCGAGCGGAGATTATTGTTTCCGGGGCGTTAAGGATAGTTTAGGGGCGCTGGCCCCGCCCCTTCGCCTAAAGCCCCCTCCCCTCGTGGGAGGGGATTGGGGGAGGGGGCGCCGGCCGCAAGGGGGCTTCAGCAGGAGGCGGAGACGCCCCCTCCCCCCAACCCCCTCCCACGAGGGGAGGGGGAGTTGTCAGTCGGTGATGCCGAGGATGTCGCGGGCCTGGTCGACCAGGTTCGGCGCGAGGTCGAGGGTCTCGGCGATCAGCTTCTGCAGGTCCTCGCCGGTCTGCGGGCTGATCTGGATCTGGCGCTTTTCCGCGGCGGCGACCAGGGCGGGATCCTTCATCGTGGCGTCGAAGGCGCGGCGCAGCGTCGCCACCACGTCGGCCGGCGTCTCGGGCGGCGCATAGACCGCGCGCGAGAAGACAGAGGCCGACGACAGCAGCGCCATAAGCTTGCGCTGGTCCGGCGTGGTCGCGATCTCGGTCAGGAGCGGGGTGTCGGGGATCAGCGGGTCGCGCGTGAACCCGGCCTGGGCGACCGGGATGATCTTTCTGTCGCGCACCCAGTCGGCCTTCTGGACGCGCAGGTTGTCCCACGACCCGCCGGCGCGGCCATGCACCTCGCCGCGCTCGATCGCCAGGTTGACCTCGTTGGTGCCGGGGAAGCCGAGGACGATCTTGAACTTGGTGCCGAGCACGCCGTTCATCAGCGCCGGCAGCATGAAGGTGCCGGAGCTGCGCCCGGTCGAGCCCATGATTACCTCGGCCCGCTTCATGCCCTCGATGTCGGTCGCCGGCGCGGTGTGCCACACCGAGATCGCGCCGTTGAGCTCTGCCATGTTGCCGATCCACTGCACCTTGGTGAGGTCGAACCGGATGCCCTTGCCGCGCAGCGCCTGGTAGAGCGGCAGGGTATCGAGCGTCATGGCGATCGTCGTGCCGTCCTTCGGCGCGACGCCGTAGAGGTAGTTCGCCGCCGTGACGCTGCCGGCGCCGGTGCGGTTCTGCACGATCACCGACGGCTCGCCCGGCAGGTGCTTGCCGTAGAATTCGCTCAGGAAGCGGGCGTAGAAGTCGTAGTTGCCGCCGGCGCTGAGGCCGACGACGATGGTGACGGTCTTGCCGGCGAACGACGTCGCGGCCGACGCGGCGGACGCGCCGGCGACTAGCCCCAGCGCGGCCATGGCGGACAATGCAAGGCGGCGGATTGGCATCCCGTTCTCCTTGTTCGCATTCATGGCAATACCCGCCATGCTCCCGCCGTTCAGGATACACGGCCGGCGCGCAATGCAGGAGCCGTGACAACCACTACTGCGGCGGCAGGCCGCTGGCCTCCCGTCCGGCGATCCGCCCGGAGATGAAGCACTCGGAGATGTTGCCGCCCGAGATGTAGAGGTGACCCCAGGCGCTGCCGAGCTCGCCCGCCGCGTAGAGCCGCCCGATCGGCTGGCCGAACGAGTCGATGATGCGCTGCCGCGCGTCGTGGACCGGCCCGCCCTGGGTGTTCGACACCACCGGCCACACCGGCGCGCCGAAGAACGGGGGCTTCTTCACCGGGACCATGGTGCCGGACGGACGGCCGAAGTCGTCGTCGCCGCTGGCGCACAGCTCGTTCCAGCGCGCGACGCTGGCCGCCACCGGCGCGGGCGGCAGGCCGAGGCGGCGGGCCAGCTCGTCGAGCGTCGCGGCCTGGGTGATGATGCCGCTTGCGACCTCCTTCATGTTGTCGGCGCTCCAGTCGTAGCGCACGCCTTCGTCGTTGGAGGTCGGCCGGCCGAGCGGGTACAGCCGCCGTCCGTCGTCGTCGCAGATCAGGTAGCACGGGATGCGCGGGTAGTCCTGCATCTCCGGGTCGAACTGGTGCAGCGCGCGATGGCCGGTGTCCTGGACGTAGGGCTGGTACTCGTTCATGAAGCGC
>JBFWQM010000310.1:0-5498 GCA_050249455.1 Rhodospirillaceae bacterium
GGCGGATGCCGGAGAAGCGGACGGCCGAAGATCGTCGGCACGACTTCGACGAGATCTATCGCCGCTTCGCCACCGACGAGGCCGCGCAGCAGTCCGGCCGCTGCTCGCAATGCGGGGTTCCGTTCTGCCAGGTGCATTGCCCGGTCCACAACAACATCCCCGACTGGCTGATGCTGACGGCGCAGGGCCGGCTGGAGGAAGCCTACGAAGTGTCGGCGGCAACCAATAACTTTCCGGAAATCTGCGGGCGGATCTGCCCGCAGGACCGATTGTGCGAGGGCAACTGCGTGATCGAGCAGGCCGGCCACGGCACGGTGACGATCGGCGCGGTGGAACGCTACATCACCGATACCGCCTGGGACAACGGCTGGGTGAAGCCGTTCGCCCCGGCGCGCGAGCGGCCCGAATCGATCGGCATCGTCGGCGGCGGCCCGGCGGGACTCGCCGCGGCGGAAGAGCTGCGCCGGCTGGGCTACCGGGTCGAGGTCTACGACCGCCACGACCGGATCGGCGGGCTGATGGTCTACGGCATCCCCAGCTTCAAGCTGGAGAAGGAGGTGGTGGCGCGCCGCGTCCGGCTGCTGGAGGCGAGCGGCGTGGTGTTCCACCGCGGCTTCGAGGTCGGACGCGACGCGACCCTGGCCGACCTGCGCGCCCGCCACGCGGCGGTGCTGGTCGCCACCGGGGTCTACAAGGCGCGCGACATCATGCTGCCGGGCGTCGGGCTGCCCAACATCGTGCCGGCGCTCGACTACCTGATCGCGTCCAATCGCGTCGGCCTGGGCGACGCGGTGCCGGCGTTCGCATCGGGCGCGCTGAACGCCGACGGCCGCAAGGTGGTGGTGATCGGCGGCGGCGACACCGCGATGGACTGCGTGCGCACCGCGGTGCGCCAGGGCGCGGCATCGGTGACCTGCCTGTACCGCCGCGACCGCGCCAACATGCCCGGCTCGCGCCGCGAGGTGCAGTACGCGGAGGAGGAAGGCGTGCAGTTCGCCTGGCTCGCCGCGCCGGAGGCGTTCCTGGGCGACGCGGCGGTGACCGGCGTGCGCGCGTCACGCATCCATCTCGGCGTGCCCGACGCCACCGGCCGCCAGGCGCCCGAGCCGATCGAGGGCTCGCACTTCACGACCGAGGCGGACCTCGTGATCAAGGCGCTGGGCTTCGACCCGGAGGACCTGCCGGCGCTGTTCGGCGCGCCGGAGCTCACCGTCACCCGCTGGGGCACGGTGCGGATCGACCACAAGTCGATGATGACCAGCCTCGACGGCGTGTTCGCCGCCGGCGACATCGTGCGCGGCGCCTCGCTGGTGGTGTGGGCGATCCGCGACGGGCGCGACGCCGCCGCCGCCATCCACCGCCATGTCCAGGCGCGCGCCGAGACGGCGCCCGCGGTCGCCGCCGAATAGGCGCGGAGGGAACAGCCATGACCGGAAAGACCCAGATCGACCGCGGCGCCGCCTTCGTCGCCGAATGGCAGGCCAACGCGCGCCGGCTGACCGAGGCCGGCGCCTACGACCCGGCGCACGAGCACGACGCGTGCGGCGTCGGCATGGTGGTCGCCGTCGACGGCACCCGCCGTCGCGAGGTGGTGACGGCCGGTATCGAGGCGCTGAAGTCGGTGTGGCACCGCGGCGCGGTGGACGCCGACGGCAAGACCGGCGACGGCGCCGGCATCATGGTCGAGATCCCGCAGGCCTTCTTCAAGGAGCACATCGCGCGCACCGGCCACGCCGCCGGGCCGGGGCCGATCGCGGTCGGGCAGGTGTTCCTGCCGCGCACCGACCTGAACGGCCAGGAACGCTGCCGCTGCATCGTCGAGACCGAGATCCTGAACTTCGGCTACGCGATCTACGGCTGGCGCCAGGTGCCGATCAACGTCGACATCATCGGCGAGAAGGCCAACGCGACGCGGCCGGAGATCGAGCAGATCATGATCGCCGGCACCCCCGGCATCGACCCGGAGACGTTCGAGCGCGATCTCTACGTGTTGAGCCGGCTGATCGAGAACCAGGTGCGCGACGCGGCGATCACCGACTTCTACATTTGCTCGTTCTCGTCGCGCACCATCGTCTACAAGGGGATGTTCCTGGCCGAGCAGCTGTCGGCGTTCTATCCCGACCTGCTGGACGAGCGCTTCGTTTCGCGCTTCTGCATCTACCACCAGCGCTATTCGACCAACACGTTCCCGACCTGGCGGCTGGCGCAGCCGTTCCGCATGCTGGCGCACAACGGCGAGATCAACACGCTGTCGGGCAACATCAACTGGATGCGCGCGCACGAGCCGCGGCTGGCGGCGCCGGCGTTCGGCCCGTACATCGAATCACTGAAGCCGGTGATCCGCCCGCACGGGTCCGACTCCGCCGCGCTCGACAACGTGTTCGAGCTGATGGTGCGCGCCGGCCGCCCGGCGCCGCTGGTCAAGCAGATGCTGATCCCCGACGCGTGGTCGCAGCGCGCCGACATGTCGCAGCAGCACAAGGACTTCTTCCTCTACTGCAACTGCGTGATGGAGCCATGGGACGGCCCGGCGGCGATCGCCGCCACCGACGGGCGCTGGGTGATCGCCGGCATGGACCGCAACGGGCTGCGGCCGCTGCGCTATACGATCCTCTCCAACGGGCTGCTCATCGCCGGGTCGGAGACCGGCATGGTGCCGGTGCGCGAGAGCCAGGTGGTTGAGAAGGGCCGGCTCGGCCCGGGCGAGACCATCGCGATCGACCTCGAGGCCGGCCAGCTCTACAAGGACCACGAGGTGCGCGACCTGTTCGCCGCCCGCCATCCGTACGGCGAGTGGGTGAAGGACATCGTCGTGCTCGACAGCCTGATCAAGGCGGGCACGGAGGCGCGCGGCGCGATCGCCGGCGAGGCGCTGCGCCGCCGCCAGGTCGGCGCCGGCTACACCATGGAGGACATGGAGCTGATCCTCCAGCCGATGGTGGAGGACGGCAAGGAAGCGGTCGGCTCGATGGGCGACGACGTGCCGCTGGCGGTGCTGTCGGACCACTATCGCGGCCTGCACCACTTCTTCCGCCAGTCGTTCGCGCAGGTGACCAACCCCGCCATCGACAGCTTGCGCGAATACGCGGTGATGAGCCTGAAGACGCGGCTCGGCAACCTCGGCAACATCCTGGCCGAGGACGAGACACAGACGCGGCTGCTGCAGCTCGACTCGCCGGTGCTGTCGACCGCGGAGCTCGCGGCGATGCGCGACTACATGGGCGACACCGCGGCGGAGATCGACTGCACCTTCGATGCCGACGGCGGCGAAACGGCGCTGCGCGACGGCATCGAGCGCGTGCGCCGCGAGGCCGAGGACGCGGTGCGCGGCGGCGCCGTGCACCTGGTGCTGACCGACGAGCATGCCGGCCCCGAACGGGCCGCGATCCCGATGATCCTGGCCGCCGGCGCGGTGCACAGCCATCTGGTGCGGCAGTCGTTGCGCACGTTCACCTCGGTCAACGTGCGCTCCGCCGAATGCCTCGACGTGCACTACTTCGCGGTGCTGATCGGCGTCGGCGCGACCACCGTCAACGCCTACCTGGCGCAGGAGACGATCGCCGACCGCCACCGCCGCGGCCTGTTCGGCGACGCGACGCTGGACGCCAGCATCGCGCGCTACAAGGAGGCGGTGAACCAGGGCCTGCTCAAGGTGATGTCGAAGATGGGCATCTCCGTGATCTCCAGCTACCGCGGCGCCTACAAGTTCGAGGCGGTCGGGCTCAGCCGGTCGCTGGTGGCCGGCTTCTTCCCCGGCATGACCTCGCGCATCTCCGGCATCGGGCTCAACGGCATCCAGCACATGGTTCTGGGCCTGCACCGGCGCGCGTGGTCGGCGGATGCGATCGCGCTGCCGGTCGGCGGGCTCTACCGCTACCGCCGCAACGGCGAGGCGCACGCCTTCGAGGCCGGGCTGATCCACACCTTGCAGACCGCGGTGGCGACCGATTCCTACGCCACCTACCGCAAGTACAGCGAAGGCGTGCGCAAGAGCCCGCCGGTCAACCTGCGCGACCTGATGGACTTCGAGCCGAAGACCGCGCCGGTGCCGATCGAGGAGGTCGAATCGATCACCGAGATCAGGAAGCGACTGGTCGCGCCCGGCATCTCGCTCGGCGCGCTGTCGCCGGAGGCGCACGAGACGCTCTCCATCGCGATGAACCGGATCGGCGCCAAGTCCGACTCGGGCGAAGGCGGCGAGGATCCGGCGCGGTTCAAGCTGCGCCCCAACGGCGACAACCCGTCGTCGGCGGTGAAGCAGGTCGCGTCGGGCCGCTTCGGCGTGACGGCGGAATACCTCAACAACTGCCGCGAGATCGAGATCAAGGTCGCGCAGGGCGCCAAGCCCGGCGAAGGCGGCCAGCTGCCCGGCATCAAGGTGTCGGAGATGATCGCCCGGCTGCGCCACGCGACGCCCGGCGTGACGCTGATCTCGCCGCCGCCGCACCACGACATCTACTCGATCGAGGACCTGGCGCAGCTCATCTACGACCTGAAGCAGATCAACCCGGACGCCAAGGTGTGCGTGAAGCTGGTGTCGCAGTCGGGCATCGGAACCATCGCAGCCGGCGTGGCGAAGGCAAAAGCCGACGTAATCCTGGTGTCCGGCCATGCCGGCGGCACCGGCGCGAGCCCGCAGACCTCGATCCGCTACGCCGGGCTGCCGTGGGAGATGGGGCTCGCCGAGGTCCACCAGGTGCTGACGCTGAACCGGCTGCGCCACCGCATCGTGCTGCGCACCGACGGCGGCATCAAGACCGGGCGCGACGTCGTCATCGCCGCGCTGCTCGGCGCGGAGGAGTTCGGCATCGGCACCGCGTCGCTCATCGCGATGGGCTGCATCATGGTGCGGCAGTGCCACGCCAACACCTGCCCGGTCGGGGTATGCACCCAGGACGAGCGGCTGCGCGCCCGGTTCACCGGCACGCCGGAGAAGGTGGTCAACCTGTTCAGCTTCGTCGCCGAGGAGGTGCGCGAGATCCTGGCCTCGATCGGCGCGCGGTCCTTGACCGACATCGTCGGCCACACCGAGCTCCTGGCCCAGGTCGGGCGCGGCAGCCCGCACCTCGACGACCTCGACCTCAACCCGCTGCTGGTGCAGGCCGACCCCGGCGACTTCCCGCGCTACAGCGTGGTGGACGGGCGCAACGAGGTGCCGGAGACCCTCGACGCGCTGATGATCAAGGATGCGGCGCGGGCGCTGGAGGGCGGCGACAAGATGCAGCTGGCCTACAACATTCGCAACACCCAGCGCGCCATCGGTACCAAGCTGTCGTCGATGATCACCCGCAAGTACGGCATGGCCGGCCTGCAGCCCGGCCACATCACCGTGCGCATGCGCGGCGCCGCCGGCCAGTCGCTCGGCGCCTTTTCGGTGCAGGGCCTGAAGCTGGAGGTGTTCGGCGACGCCAACGACTATGTCGGCAAGGGCCTGTCGGGCGGCGCCATCGTGGTGCGGCCGATGACCTCGAGCCTCCTGAAGTCGAACGAGCACACCA
>JBFWQM010000311.1:0-5339 GCA_050249455.1 Rhodospirillaceae bacterium
TAGGAGATCCGGGTCGCCTTGCCCTGCGCCTGCCAGGTCTTCGCGGCATCGTCGAGCGCGTTCTTCATGCTGGCGGCCGCGAACACCACGACGCCGCCGTCCTGCGCCAGCGCCGGCACGGCCGCCGTGGCCGCTGCCACTACGAAGGCGACAATCGCGAAGCGGAAGCTGTCGGCACGCCGCATGGGAACTCTTTCGCGCGAATAACGAAATATCCATTAGAATATAACGATGACACGGATCCCGCAAGGGGAGATGCTCGACAAACGGCGGCACATCCGCGGTCACGGGCTGTTGCCGTTGCGGGAAGCCGGCCGGCGACGTTATGGTGGCGCCGCATCTGCATCGTGAGGGATCAGGCAATGGCACGGCTGGACGGGCGGGTGGCGATCGTCACCGGCGGCGCGCAGGGCATCGGCGCCGCGTACTGCAAGGGCCTGGCGCGCGAAGGCGCCAAGGTCTGCGTCGCGGACATCCTGGACCCGACCGGCGTCGTCAACTCGATTCGGCAGCAGGGGGGCGAGGCGATCGGCGTCGTCGCCGACGTATCGAAGACCGCTTCCGTCCAGGACATGGTGGCGCAGACGGTGGCGGCGTTCGGCCGGCTCGACATCCTGGTCAACAACGCCGCGATCTTCGCCTCGATCGAGCGCCGCCGCTTCGACGCGATCCCGACCGACGAATGGGACCGCGTCATCGACGTCAACGTCACCGGCCCGTGGCGCTGCGTGAAGGCGGCGGTGCCGGAGATGAAGAAGAACAGCTATGGTAAGATCGTCAACGTCGCCTCCTCCACCGTGTGGAAGGGCGTGCCGAACTTCCTGCACTACGTGTCGTCGAAGGGCGCGGTGGAGGCGTTCACCCGCGCGCTGGCGCGCGAGGTCGGCGACTTCAACATCTGCGTCAACGCCGTGTCGCCCGGCCTCACCATGAGCGAAGGCGTCGTCGCGCAGGGCGAGGCGGTGAAGCAGACTGCGGAGATCGCGATGCGCGGCCGGTCGTTCAAGCGCGAGCAGGTGCCCGACGACCTGGTGGGCGCGGTGCTATTCCTCGCCTCGCCCGACAGCGACTTCGTCACCGGCCAGACCATGGTGGTCGACGGCGGGGAGATCATGCACTGAGGCGTGGCGGCGGCGTTCCGGGCTGGCCCCAATCGACCGCCGCGAACACCCGGCGCAGCAAGGTGCGCAGCCAGCGGTTGGCCGGGTCCTGGTTGTAGCGTTCGTGCCAGAACTGGCGGATCTCCGGCCCTGCGAGCGGGAACGGGTGCTCCAAGGTGCGCGTCGCGGCGGCGTGCCGCATGATATAGGCGAGCGGCCGCGGCACCGTCGCCACCATGTCGCTGGCCGCCACGATGAACGGCAGCGCCAGGAAATGCGGCACCCGCACGCTGATCCGCCCGGCGATGCCGGCGCGCTTCATCATCGCCTCCACCCGCAGGTGGCCGGTGCCTGCCGCCTCGGCCAGCGCATGCTCCGCGGCGATGAACTGGGCACGGCTGATCGTCTCGCCGAACGTCGGGTGGTCGCGCCGCGCGATGCAGACATAGTCGGACACGAACAGCCGCTGCTGCTGCACGCCGGTACGCAGGTCCGGCATGTAGCCGACCGCGAGGTCGACCTCGCCGGAACGCAGCGCCTCGCGCGTTTCCTCGGTCGAAAGCTGGATGGTGCGGAAGCTGACCGCCGGCGCTTCGCGTCGGCACGCCTCCACCAGCGACGGCAGCAGCACCGCTTCGGCGATGTCGGTCATGATCAGGCGGAACGTGCGCGCCTGGCGTCCGGCGTCGAACGACCAGCCGCCGGCGAGGCCGCGCTCGATTTGGCTCAGCGCCGGACCGACCGACCCCGCGATCCGCTCGCATAGCGGCGTCGGCACCATGGCGCCGGCCGTCCGCACGAACAACGGGTCGTCCAGCGAGCGGCGAAGGCGGCGCAGGCTGTTGCTGAGCGCGGACTGCGACACGCCGAGTTCCGCCGCGGCGCGCGACACGCTGCGGGTGCGGAATACCGCGTCCAGCCCGACCAGCAGATTGAGGTCGATTTCGCCAATATTCATATCGGAAATACCGGTTATCACGCCATCGGCAGTTTGGAAATAGAGCCCCGTGCCTTACCATGGCTGCAACGCACGACCGAAGGAGGGAAACGGCGATGTTCCTGCGCAACTACTGGTACTGCGCCATGTGGGCGGCGGATCTCGGCCCGGGACCGGTCGCCAAGACCCTGCTGGACGAGCCGATCGTGTTCTGGCGCGCGCCCGACGGCGCCCCGGTGGCGCTGGAGGACCGCTGCTGCCACCGCGCGCTGCCGCTGTCGCTCGGCAGGGTGATCGGCGATCGCCTCCAGTGCGGCTATCATGGGATCGAGTTCGACGCGTCCGGTTCCTGCGTGCGGGTGCCCGGCCAGTCGACGGTGCCGCCGGACGCCTGGGTGCGGCACTACCCCACGGTGCAGCGCCACAATGTCGTGTGGATCTGGATGGGCGATGCGGCCGCTGCCGACCCGGCGCTGATCCCCGACCTGCCGTGGCTCGACGATCCCGGCTGGACATGCGCCCGCGGCACCATCCACATGAACGGCAACTTCCAGCTCCTGGTCGATAACCTGCTGGACCTCACCCACGTCAGCTACCTGCACACGCAGACCATCTCAGGCGACGCCTCGATCGAAAGCCAGGTGATCGGCGAAACGAAGCGCGGCGACAGCGACGTGCGGTTCGACCGCTGGATGCTCGATATCCCGCCGCCGCCGATGTTCAAGGAGGCGGGCCGTTTCCGGGGCAACGTCGACCGCTGGCAGCTCATCCGCTGGACGCCGCCGTCCACTGTCGTCCTCGACATCGGCTGCGCCGATGCCGGCACCGGCGCGCCGCAGGGCGACCGCAGCCGCGGCATCTCCATGTGGTCGAACCACCTGATCACGCCCGAGACCGCGCGGTCCACGCACTACCACTGGTGCTACGCCCGGAACTACCGCCTGGACGAGCCCGCGGTGACCGAACTCCTGCAAAAGGGCGGCCACCAGACCTTCAACGAGGACGTCGTTGCCATCGAGATCCAGCAGCGCCGGCTCGACGAGACGGCGGGCCGGCCCCTCATCGACATCAACATCGACAACGCCCCGCTGCAGACCCGGCGCATCTACGCCCGCCTCCTGGAGGCGGAGCAGGGCCGCACGCCCGCCGCGGCCGAGTAACGGGGTCGGCTCGGGCCGGGGTTCGGAGACCGACCTTGGCCGCCCGCCCAGCCGGTTGATATTCCTGGCCTTCGGCCTTCCGACCGGACCATTGCGCCGCAGCTTGAGCCGCCGCCCGCGGCCGATACCGATTGCTCCCGCACCGCCCGCCGGGGTATGTACCCGGCGCGTCCGGGCCGTGACTAATCGGCCCGTTTCGCATGAACCCGTAGTCGCCGCCGACAAACGCGGCCAACCCCGTCGCCCGGGCCCGCCGACAAACGCGGGGTCCCGCCGCGACAAGAGGAGGAACCCTCCATGAGCACGGCAAAGAAGGCTGCACAGCGCGCCACCGCAGAGCAGGTCCGCGACCTGCGGGGCACCCTGGAATGGCTGAAGTCGCAGGGAGACCTGATCGAGACCGACAAGCAGGTCGACCCGGACCTCGAGGTCACCGGCCTGCAGAAGCATTTCGACGGCTCGTGCCCGATCCTGTTCAACAACGTCAAGGGCAAGCCGAACAACCGCGTGGTGACGAACCTGTTCGGCAACATGGACGTCATCAACAAGATGTTCGGCTGGACCGACGACGCCGACCGCACCCGCAAGCTGGCGCAGGCGCTGCGCAAGCCGCTGAAGCCGGTCGAGATCGCGCAGAAGGACGCGCCCGTCCAGGAGCACGTCATCGAGAACCCGAACGACGTCAACGAATACCTCGTGCCGATCCGCCACACGACCTATGAGCCGGAGCTCACGGTCGGCTCGGGCATCCGCCTCATCTCGGGCAAGTATTTCGACGACGGCACGGACGTCGGCTACAACCGCATGAATTTCCGCTGGGGCAACGTCGGCACGTTTCAGATCTCGCCCGGCTCGCACATGTGGCAGGTCGTCAGCCAGCACTACAAGGACGACAAGCCGGTGCCGATCACGATGAACTTCGGCGTGCCGCCGGCGTGCACCCTGCTGGCCGGCGCGGGCTTCGACTACGTGATCCTGCCGCAGGGCTGCGACGAGCTCGCGGTCGCCGGCGCCGTGCAGGGCGCGCCGATCCGCATGGTCAAGGCGCGCACGGTCGACGCCTATTCGCTCGCCGACGCCGAGGTCGTGCTGGAAGGCTACGTCAACCCGCGCGACCGCCGCTACGAGACGGCGGAGTCGGAGGAGGCCGGCGTCCAGGGCCGCTTCCATTTCCATCCGGAATGGGCCGGCTACATGGGCAAGGCGTACAAGGCGCCGACGTTCCACGTCACCGGCATCACGATGCGCAAGCCGGCGACCAAGCCGATCATTTTCGCGCTCGGCGTCCACATGCTCGACGACCACAACATCGACACGACGATGCGCGAAGGCGCGATCTTCGAGCTGTGCGAGCGCATGCAGCCCGGCATCGTGCAGGACGTGGTGATCCCGTACTGCATGACCGACTGGGGCGGCTGCATCATCCAGGTCAAGAAGCGCAACAAGATCGACGAGGGCTGGCAGCGCAACTTCATGGCCGCCGCGCTGGCGACCTCGCAGGGCATGCGCCTCGCCATCGCCGTGTCGGAGGACACCGACCCCTACGACATGGACGACGTGATGTGGTGCCTGACCACCCGCGTCAACCCGAAGACCGACATCCTGAACCCGATCCCCGGCGGCCGCGGCCAGACCTTCATGCCGGCCGAGCGCATGACCGCGGGCGACAAGCAGTGGACGGCGTCCAACACCGTCTTCGAGGGCGGCATGGGCATCGATGCCACGGTGCCGTTCGGCTACGAGTCGGACTTCCTGCGCCCGGTGTACCCGGTCGACAAGGTCGACCCGGCCAACTTCTTCTCCGACGACCAGATCAAGGACATGAAGTCGCGGATGAAGGGCTGGGTGCTGTCGCTGGCCAAGAGCGGGCGGTAAGAGGCTGACAAGTTCGAAGTTGCGTAGGGGCGGGTCTCAGACCCGCCCTTTTGCGTTCGGGACCCGGATGCGTCCCCTCCCCCAACCCCCTCCCGCGAGGGAAGGGGGCTAGAAACTCCCCCTCCCCTCGCGGGAGGGGTTGGGGGAGGGGGCCTCTCCGCAAGGAATGTGTTAACCATGTTCCTCGGGTCCGACCGCAACAACGAAGAATGCCCAGCGCCGGCGCATTGCTGAACAAGGTCAAGGGCCGCCTCGCCGGCGGCGGCG
>JBFWQM010000312.1:0-5321 GCA_050249455.1 Rhodospirillaceae bacterium
ACGACCCTGACCGCCATCCGCAACGCGTCGCTGGCGGCGAAAAAGGGGTAGCACGACGTTCTGTAGGGGCGGATTTCAAACCCGCCCGCGATGTCTCCGCCAGACGATGTCGCCGCGGAGAGGGAATGGGCGGGTTTCAAACCCGCCCCTACAGAACATCGATTCGGCACTACCTGCTGAGCAGCTTGTTCATCTCCGGGTGCGGCACGGCGCCGGCCATGAAGCCCCAGGTGCCGGTCGACTTCAGCTCCTGCGCCGCTTGGCGCACGACGCCGTAGGCGGCGCGCGCGATCGCGCCGCCTACGCTGACCCGTCGCACGCCGAGCGCCTGGAGCTCGGGCACCGGCGGCGTCTTCGCCACCGCCAGCACGTTGACCGGGCCGTCGATCTCCTTCGCCAGCCGGCCGATCAGCGGGCCGTCGGACACGAACGGCACGAACAGGCAGTCGGCGCCGGCCTTGCGGTAGGCGTTGGCCCGCTTCACCGCGTCGTCGAACACCGCGGCGCCGGCGCCGCCGGTCCAGAAGCCGTCGGTGCGGGCGTTGATGACGATCGGCACGCCGGCCGCGTCCGCCGCCTCGCGCGCCGCGCGCACCCGCTCCACCATCAGGGTCATGTCCATCAGCGGCGCCTCGACCTTGTGGGTGCCGTCCTCCAAATTGAGGCCGACGGCGCCGGCCTCAATCGTCCGCCGCACGGTCTCCGCCACGTCCTCCGGACGCGGGCCGTAGCCGGCCTCCATGTCGGCGGTGACCGGCACCGGCACGCGCTCGGCGATCGGGCGGACCATCGCCAGCATCTCGTCGCGGGTGATCACCTGGCCGTCGGCGTAGCCGTAGAGGAAGGCGACGCCGGCGCTGGTAGTCGCGATCGCCGGAAAGCCGGCCTCGGCCAGCAGCATGGCGCTGGCGACATCCCAGGCATTGGGCAGCAGCAGGATGTCGGGTCCTTGGTGCAGCTTTCGGAATGCGTCCGCGCGGGCGCGTTGCAATGTCTTGTCCATGGCCGCCTCCATCTCGGGAAGCGGCGATGCTAGCGCAGCCGGCGGCCGGCGTCTCGGCCGCTTCAGTCGGCCTGGCGCAGAAACGCGTCGAGCCGGCGCGCCAGATCGACCAGGTTCGCGGGCGCGTCCGCCGCCGGCGCGGCCAGATCGACCGGCGCGCCCGCGGCGCGCGACAGCGCCGCGGCGAGCGCCGCTCCGTCGATCGGCTTCGACACGTAGTCCGTCATCCCGGCCGCAAGGAAGCGCTCGCGCGCGCCCGCCAGCGCCTCCGCGGTCAGCGCGATGATGGGCACAGACGCCGCGGCGCCGCCCAGCGCGCGGATGGTGCGTGTCGCCTCCACCCCGTCCATCACCGGCAGCCGCACGTCCATCAGGATCGCGTCGTAGCCGCCACGCCGCGCCATCGCCACGGCCTTGGCGCCGTTCGCCGCCAGATCGACGCTGTGTCCGGCGCGGGTCAGCGTCGACGCCAGATAGAGACGGCTGATCTCGTTGTCCTCGGCGACGAGGATGCGAAGGCGCCGCGCCGGCGCGACGGCCGCGACCGCGACGGCCGGCAGGGCGGGCACGAGGGGCACGGCGAACCAGAACCGGCTGCCGACGCCGGGACTGCTCTCGGCCCCGATCTCGCCGCCCATCGACGCGACCAGGTCGCGGGCCACCGCATGGCGCAGGTCCGCGCCGCCGCTGCGCAGATGCTCGCCGTAGCGGTCCAGCCGCGTGAAGATGTGGGGCACGTCCTCCGGCGCGAAGCCGATGCCGGAATCCGTAATATCGAACCGCAGCGACGGGCCGTCCGCCAGCGCGACCTGCAGACGGATCTCGCCCTGCTCGGTGCGATTGACGGCGCCGCCGATCAGCGCCAGGAGCACCCGCCGCAGCAGGCCCGCGTCGGCCGCCGCCGTCGCCGGGACGTCCGCCGCGACGGCAGTCGTGAAGCGCACGCCCTTCGCCGCCGCCTTCTGGACCGCGACCGTCTCGATCTGGTTGAGCAGCGGGCGCAGCGCGAAAGGCGCGCCGGACGGCGCCACCCGCCCGCCGCCGAGGCGGGTCAGGTCGGCGACGTCGTCGACGATGTCGAGCAACCCCTCCCCCACCGCCTTCAACGCCTGGACATAGCGCTCCTGCGGCGGGTCGAGGCGGGTGGCGAGCAGAAGCTCGGAAAGTTCGCGGATGCTGCCGAGCGCGGTGCGGATCTCGTGGCTGGCCGACGCCAGCCGGGCATAGCTGCGCCGCGCGGCGCGCGCCGCTTCACCGGTCTGGAGATCGCCGCTGAGACGTTCCCTGGCGGTCACAGTCCCTCGATCGGAGTGTCAGTACGGGTTGAACGCAACGCATCCCGGAATCGGACGCACCGTCGCACGGCCGTGATCTTTGGCGCCCGCCGTTAAGCGCGGCTTAAGGGGAAGGGTTAACGCGCCTGCGCGTGCGCAGGACCCGCCAGTCAGCCTATCGGCAACGCCGGGATTCCGCCGCCGCCAGCCATGCCCAGGACGCCGGCGACGACCGCCTCGGGGTCTGGGACTTGCGCGAACCGCAGCAGGTCGCGCGCCTTGTCCATCATCTCGGCGGCCGACAGCGCCAGCTCGGGGTCGCCCTTGCAGTGCGCGCGCGAGGCGACGACCTGCCGGTTGTCGCGCAGGGAGACCACGACCTCGCCGCCCCACGCCTTGGGATAGCGCGTCGCATAGGGCTCGCCCGCCGCGACCGCAATCCGCCGGCGAAGGCCGGCGGCGCGGCCGCGCGCGTCGGCCTCGAACGAGTCGAACCCGACCTTGCCGTCCAGCAAGGCGATCGCGACGCAGTGCTGCAGCGAGAACTTAGCCTCGTACGGACTGTTCGGCTCCGCCCGGTCGCACACGTCGAGCGCCGCGCGGTAGGTCGCGACGCGGACGTCGGCGATCTGATCGGCGGCCACCTGGCCGGCGAGCTCCAGCGCGGCGTCGATCACCGGGTGGGTATGACGGCACGACGGCCACGGCTTGATCGAGGTCTGGTGCACCTGCCAGCGCCCGCCCGGGTCGCGCAGGACGGCGTCCGGGTCGGGATCGGGACAGGCGCCGGCGTAGAGCCCGGCCGGCCCTTCCAGGATCGCCGGCGGGCCGGTGAAGCCTTCGGCCGCGAGTTCCGCCGCCACGACGCCGGCCTCGGCGCCGCGTCCGGCGTGGAGGTGCTTGCTCATCGCGCCGGTGGCGAGGAATTCCCACAGGCCTGCCGACTGGGTGCCGGCGTTACCGAGCGCGTGCATCGCCTGGTCGTCGCCGAGGCCAAGCAGGGTCGCCGCCGCCATCGCCGAGCCGTACGGTCCGCAGGTCGCGGTGTTGTGCCAGATCTTATAGTGCGCCCTGCCGACCGACATGCCGACGCGCGCGGTCGCCTCGAAGCCGTAGAGGATGGCGCGCAGCACCGCTTCGCCCGAGGCGCCGACCGAGCGGCCGACCTCAAACGCCGCCGGCACGACGACGCAGCCCGGGTGCACGACCGAGGCTCGGTGCAGGTCGTCGACTTCGAGGATGTGGGTCAGCGCGCCCATCAGGAACGCGCGACGGCCGGCATCGCCCTGCCGCCCCTTGGCCCAGCGCAGCAGCACCTCGCCGGGCGGGCTGCGCCGGCCGGCGAGCGCGTTGGCGACCGCATCGAGGGTGAACAGCGCCGTCGTCTCCAGGTCGGCGCGGCTCACCGGCTTCGACCGGATCAGGGCGATCAGCCCCCGGGTCAGGGACCCGGGGGCTGCGGCGATCTTCGGCGCAGGCGTGGCGTTCATCGGCGTGGCGCGGCCTACACCATCGGCTTGTAGTTGGGGAAGCGGTCGCTGACGTCGATGTTGAACAGCTTGCGCGAGTTCTCGCCCAGGATGTTCCGCTTCGCCTTCTCCGACAGGAACGGCAGGTCGTAGATCACGCTCGGCACGTCCATGTCCCAGTGCGGATAGTCGGAGCACCACAGGAGCTGCGTCTCGGCCTTGATCATCTTGAAGGTGCATTCGAGGATCGACAGGTCGTCCGGCACCTCCATCGGCTGCGAGGAGTAGAACATGTCCTGCATGTACTCGCTCGGCAGCTTCTTCAGCCCCGGCGCCTCGGAGCTGCGCATCTTGTAGTCGTTGTCCAGGCGCTGCATCACCCACGGCACCCAGGCGAGGCCGGATTCGATCCAGATCACCTTGAGCTTGGGGAAGCGCTCCGGCAGCGCATTGATGATCCAGTTCGAGCAGTGCAGCACGTTGAACAACGTGAAGCCGAGCGCGTGCGCGACCAGGAACCGGTTGGTGTTGGAGATCATCTGGTCGTTCCAGTTGTACGACGCATGGAACGCCAGCGGCTTGCCCATCTCCTCGATCAGCCGGTAGGTCTTCATGTAGGCGTTGTCGTGCACCGGCTTGTAGCGGGTCGACACCACCATGAAGCCGACCACGCCCGGCCGATCGCCGAAGTCCTTGACCATCTTGTAGGAGGCTTCGGGGTCGTTGAATGGCAGGTACAGCATCGTCTTGATGCGCTTGTCCTGCGGCATCAGGACTTCGGTCAGCCACCGGTTGTAGGCGCGCGACATCGCGACCTCGACCTCGGCCTGCGGGTGCAGGCCGAGCAGCAGCATCGGCGTCGGGAACAGGCAGACATAGTCCACCCCCATCGCGTCCATCCACTTAAGCGACAGGTGGACGTCGCGGTGCCGGCCGTCGGCCGGCGTCTTGTCTAGCTTGCGCAGCGGATAGCGCGTCACCCGGCCTGAGATGTCCTGGTAGCCGACGACGCCGGGCAGCAGCGGCGTCTGCGCCCCGGTGCCGCCGCGCGAATACATCATGCCGGTGTGGCGAATCACCGGGTCGTCGATAAATTGCACGATCTCCGCCATCGACTCGTTCTCGTAGTGATGGCAGTCGACGTCGATGATCGGGAAGTCGTTGAACTTGCGCTCGTCGCGCTGCTTGGCCGCATTGATGAGGAGCTTCGAGGTATCGAACTCCTCCACCGTCATCTTATGGATATCGCTCGTCGGTAGTTCCATCGATCCCTCCTCAGACCCCGGACCAGGCCTGGAACATGCCTAGTTCGAAAAGCTCCAGGTTGACGGCGCGCAGCATCGCGGTGGACATGATCATCACCGACGTCGCCGGCATGTCGCGCGTCATGAGGAACGGCGCGAAGCGCTCGCCGACCTGGAACCGCACGGTGTAGAGCCGCACCATCGCGGTCATCATTTCCTGGATCAGCTCCGGCGGGACCTCGTCCCCCTCGCGCAGGGCGGCGAGCTTCGCCGCAACCTGCCGGATGATCGCCGCCTCCTCGGCGGCGTCCGCGAGTAGATCGCCCTGGAA
>JBFWQM010000313.1:0-5290 GCA_050249455.1 Rhodospirillaceae bacterium
CTGACCGGCTTCCGCGACATGACGACGCCGGAGATCACCGTGCGCGGCGCGCACGAGGCCTACGAGATGGCCGGCGTCGGGCCGGAAGACCTCGACGTGGTCGAGGTCCACGACGCCTTCACCATCGCCGAGCTGCTGTATTACGAGGCGCTGGGGCTGTGTCCCAAGGGCGAGGCCAAGCGCCTGCTGCACGACGGCGACACCTCGCTCGGCGGCCGCGTGCCGGTCAACCCGTCCGGCGGCCTGCTCGCCAAGGGCCACCCGATCGGCGCCACCGGCGCGGCGCAGATCGTCGAGGTGGTGCGCCAGCTGCGCGGCGAATGCGGCGACCGCCAGGTCGAGGGCGCGAAAGTCGGATTGACCCATTGCACGGGCGGCGGCATATCGGGGTTCGACCACGGCGCCTGCTCGATCCACATCCTCGCCCGCTGACCTGACCGCAGGGATTCCATGAAACCGCCTCCGTTTACCTATCACGACCCGCGCACCGTCGCCGACACGGTCGGCCTGCTGGCGAGCAAGGAGAACGCCAAGCTGCTGGCCGGCGGCCAGTCGCTGATGCCGATGCTCAACATGCGCTTTGTGCAGCCCGACCACGTCATCGACATCAACAAGATCGAGGGCCTGTCGTATGTCCGCGAGGACGGCGGCCGGATCGCCATCGGCGCGATGACCCGCCAGCGCGACCTCGAATACTCGCCGGTTATCGAGAAGAATCTGCCGGTGATGCGCGAGGCGCTGCTCAACGTCGGCCACCGCCAGACCCGCAACCGCGGCACCATCGGCGGCAGCCTGTCGCACCTCGACCCGGCGGCGGAGCTGCCGCTGGTCTCGGCGGCGCTCGACGCCACCGTCCACGTCGAGAGCAAGCGCGGCAAGCGCGACATCGCGATGGCCGACTTCCCAGCCGGCTACATGAGCCCCGCCATCGAGCTCGACGAGATGGTGACCGGCCTGACCTACGCGCCGTGGCCGGACGGGCACGGCTACGGCTTCATCGAGTTCTCGCGCCGGCACGGCGACTTCGCGATCGTCGCCGCGGCGGTGCTGCTCGACGTGCAGCCGGGCGGCAAGATCGCCCGCGCCTCGGTCACCGTCGGCGGCGTCGGGCCGTCGCCGGTGCGCTGCACCGACGCCGAGCGGGCGCTGGCCGGCCAGGCCGGGGGCGAGGACGCCTTCCGCGCCGCCGCCGAGACCTGCCGCAAGATCGACGCCATGGAAGACGTCTACGCTCCCGCGTGGTACCGCCAGCACCTCGCCGCCGTGCTCACCCGGCGCGCGATGGTCAAGGCGTTCGGCCGCGCCGCCAACGCGCGCTGAAGGACAGACCGATGAAGGACACGCGGACCATCACCCTTACCGTCAACGGCAAGTCGTACACCCGGGAGGTCGAGACCCGGATGCTGCTGTCGGATTTCATCCGCCACGAGCTGGAGCTGACCGGCACCCATGTCGGCTGCGAGCACGGCGTGTGCGGCGCCTGTACCATCCTGCTCGAAGGGCGCACGGCGCGCTCGTGCCTGATGCTGGCCGTGCAGGCCGATGGCGCCAACATCGGCACCGTGGAGGGCATCGCCCCGTCGGAGACCGAGCTGCACCCGCTGCAGCAGGCGTTCATGGACAACCATGGCCTGCAGTGCGGCTACTGCACGCCGGGCATGCTGACCACCCTGATCGAGTTCCTGGGCGACAACCCGGACCCGACCGAGGAAGAGGTGCGCATCGCCATCTCCGGCAACCTGTGCCGCTGCACCGGCTACCAGGGCATCGTGGACGCCGCGCTGGATGCGGCGAAGCGGCTGCAGGGCGCCAAGGGAGCCTGAGCCGATGGGCATGAAGTTCATCGGCGCCCGGGTCCCGCGGCTCGAGGACCCGGCGCTGTTGACCGGGCGCGGCCAGTACGTCGACGACCTTCACCTCCACGGCATGGTGCACGCCGCCATGCTGCGCAGCCCCCATGCCCACGCCCGGATCAGGAAGATCGACACGAGCAAGGCGATGGCGATGCCGGGCGTCCATCTGGTGATGACCTACGCCGACCTGCCGCCGCCGGCGCAGAAGAACCGGCTACCGATGCTGGTGCCAAACCCGGCGATCAAGCAGCCGCTGATGCCCTACGCGCTGGCCAAGGACGAGGTGTGCTTCGCCGGCGACGGCGTCGCCATCGTCGTCGCCGACAGCCGCTATCTTGCGGAGGACGCGGCGGCGCTGATCGAGGTCGAATACGACGTGCTGCCGGCTGCCGGCGACTGCCGCGAGGCGCTGAAGCCTGGCGCGCCGGTCGCGCACGCCGGCGCCAAGGACAACCTGGCCGGCCAGTTCACCCTGAGCTACGGCGACGTCGAGGGCGCCTTTGCCCGCGCGGCGAAAGTCGTCTCCGCCAACCTGTGGCACCACCGCGGCGGCGGCCACGCGATGGAATGCCGCGCCGTCATCGCGCAGTGGGACCCGATCCAGGCGCAGATGACGCTGTGGTCGGCGACTCAGTCGCCGTTCCTGATCCGCCGCAGCCTGACCGAGCTGCTCGGCTGGGACGAGGACGACCTGCGCGTCGTCGCCACCCCCGACGTCGGCGGCGGCTTCGGCCCCAAGACCATCTTCCACCCGGAGGAGGTGCTGGTGCCGCTGTGCGCCCGCCGCCTCGGCCGCCCGGTCAAGTGGGTGGAGGACCGGCGCGAGAACTTCGTCGCCACGACGCAGGAGCGCGACCAGTACTGGGACGTCGAGCTCGCCGTCGATGGCGACGGCAGGCTGCTCGGCCTGCGCGGCGGCATGATCCACGACACCGGCGCGTTCATGCCGTGGGGCATCATCTCGCCCTACATCTCGACGATGACCACGCCCGGCCCCTACGTGCTGCCGGCGTTCCGGCTGGAGACCCGGGTCGCGCTGACCAACAAGGTCGGCACCACGCCGGTGCGCGGCGCCGGCCGGCCGCAGGCGGTGTTCGCGATGGAGCGCCTGCTCGACAAGGCGGCCGACGCGCTCGGCATCGAGCGGGCGGAGCTGCGCCGGCGCAACCTGATCCAGCCCGACCAGATGCCCTACAACGTCGGCATCATCTCGCGCGACGGCAAGCCGGTGGTCTACGACAGCGGCGATTACCCCGGCTGCCAGCAGAAGGCGGAGGCGATCGCCGACTACGCCGGCTTCCGCGACCGCCAGAAGGCGGCGCGCGCCGAAGGCCGCTACCTCGGCATCGGCATCGCGAACTACGTGGAGGCGACCGGCCTCGGCCCGTTCGAGGGCGCCACCGTGCGCATCGGGCCGTCGGGGCGCATCTTCCTCAACACCGGCGCATCGCCGCAGGGGCAGGGGCACCGCACCGCGCTGGCCCAGATCTGCGCCGAAAAGTTCGGCGTCGGGCTGGAGGACGTGCAGGTCGGCCTCGCCGACACCGGCATCATCGCCTCCGGCGTCGGCACCTTCGCCAGCCGCATCGCGGTCAACGCCGGCTCGTCGGTCCACCTCGCAGCGATGGACGTGAAGAAGAAGGTCATCAAGGTCGCCTCGCATCTCCTTGAAGCGGCTGAGGAAGACATCGAGGTCGAGGGCGGCAAGGTGTTCGTGCGCGGCGTGCCGAACATGAGCCGGACCCTGGGCGAGATCGCCAAATCGGTGGCCGGTATGCCGGGGTTCGCGCTGCCCGGCGGGGTCGAGCCGGGGCTGGAGGCGACGCAGTACTTCTCGCCCGCCCAGGCCGCCTATTGCAACGGCACCGCCATCGCCGAGGTCGAGGTCGACATCGAGACCGGTCGGGTCGACATCGTGCGCTACGCGATGGGCCACGACTCCGGCAACCTCATCAACCCGATGATCGTCGACGGCCAAGTCTTTGGCGCCGTTGCGCATGGCATCGGCAACGCACTCTACGAATGGATGGTCTACGACGGCGACGCGAACCCGGTGTCAACCAACTTCGCGGAGTACCTGCTGCCGAGCGCGCCGGAGGTGCCGCGGGTCGACGTGGTGCACCAGGAGACGCCGTCGCCGCTCAACCCGCTCGGCGTCAAGGGCGCCGGCGAGGGCGGCACTATCCCGGCCGCCGCCGCCATCATGGCGGCGATCGAGGACGCGCTGTCGGCATTCAACGTGAAGATCGAAGATACGCCGATAACCCCTTCGAAGATCGTGCAGCTGATCCACAAGGGACAATCGAATGCGGCGTGAGCGGAGGATGGGCCGTGGCTGAGCCCGCCGCGACCTCGCCCGGCGGCGCGCTGGCGGGCATCCGCGTCCTCGACCTGACGCAGTTCCTCGCCGGGCCGTACAGCACGCAGATCCTCGCCGACCTCGGCGCCGAGGTGATCAAGCTGGAGGCGCCGGCCGGCGACTGGTCGCGCACCCTGCCGCCGCATTTCGTCGGCGACGATAGCGCCTACTTCCATTCGATCAACCGGAACAAGAAGAGCATCGTCGTCGACATGAAGCTGCCCGAGGGCATCGCCCTGGTGAAGCGTCTGGCGGCGAAGTCGGACATCCTGATGGAGAACTTCCGCCCCGGCGTGCTCGACCGGCTGGGGCTGACCTATGCGGCGCTGTCGGCGGAGAACCCGGGACTGATCTGGGCCTCGATCTCCGGCTTCGGCCAGTCCGGCCCGGACCGCGACCGCCCAGCCTACGACATGATCGTCCAGGCGCTGTCGGGCGGCATGAGCATGACCGGCGAGCCCGGCGGGCCCGCGGTGCGTGCCGGCATCCCGCTCGGCGACCTGTCGGCCGGCATGTTCGCCGCGATCGGCGCGCTGGCGGCGCTGGAGGAGCGGCGGCGGTCGGGCAAGGGCCAATTCGTCGACGTGTCGATGCTCGACTGCCAGGTTTCGATGCTGACCTACCAGGCCGCCTACCACCTGAACTCCGGCACGGTGCCGGGGCGGCAGGGGCGCGGCCACGATTCCATCCCGACCTATCGCGGCTTCGACGCGGCGGAGGGGACGGCGCTGGTGATCACCGCCAACACCGAGCGGATGTGGCAGTCGCTGTGCGGCGTGCTCGGCCTGCCCGAATTGCTCAAGGACCCGCGCTTCACGCTGAACGAGGACCGCTACGCCAACCGCGACGCGCTGTGGCCGGTGATCGAGGCGGCGTTTGCGCGGAAGCCCGCCAAGGCATGGGTGCCGCTGCTGCAGGACGCCGGCATCCCGGTGGCGGAGGTCAACAACCTCAAGGACGCGCTGGACAACCCGCAGGTGCGCCACCGCGACATGGTGCTGGAGATCGCCGCGGCGGACGGCACGCAGGTGCGCGTGGTCGGCAACCCGGTGAAGATGTCGCGCAGCGAACGCGCGGG
>JBFWQM010000314.1:0-5269 GCA_050249455.1 Rhodospirillaceae bacterium
GCCTGCTCGACGGCTACGAGCCGCAGCGCCGGCCGGAGGCGATCAACGCCATCAACGCGATCACCGAGCGCAACAAGAAGCTGATGGAGGAGCGCGACCCCGCCGTGCGCGCCCGCAACCTCGACGCCTTGCGCGCGATGGCGGCCGACCGCGAGGCCGCCTACCGCTTCATGCTCGACAGCTCGATGATCGCCTCGCTACGCCGGTCGGGGATGCTGCCGGAGAAAGGGTGCAATTGAATTGCGCCCCTACGCGATCTTTCACGTCGCGGTAGGGGCGGATTTCAAATCCGCCCGCGGCGCCGCCGGGTGGTAGCATGATGCCCGCGATGGACAACATCCTCCTCCTCGGCGCCGGCAAGATCGGCGCGGCGATCGTCGAGCTGCTCGGCGCGACCGGCGACTACGACGTCGTGGTCGGCGACCGCGACGCGGCGCTGCTGAAGGCGATCCATCGCCACGACGTGCGCACGCAGGTGGTGGACGTCGAGGACCCGGCCGCGCTGCGCGCCGCGGCGGCCGGACGCGACGCGGTGATCAGCGCGCTGCCGTTCAACCTCAACGCCGCGGTGGCGGAGGCGGCGCGCGACGTCGGCCTGCATTATTTCGACCTGACGGAGGACGTCGCCACCACGCGACGCATCCGCACCATCGCGGCGGGCGCGCCGACCGCGTTCATGCCGCAATGCGGCCTGGCGCCGGGCTTCATCGCCATCGCCGGCGCCGACCTCGCGCGCCGGTTCGACTCGCTGGACGCGCTGCACATGCGGGTCGGCGCGCTGCCGATCTTCCCGACCAACGCGCTGCTCTACAATCTCACCTGGTCGACCGACGGGCTGATCAACGAGTACTGCAACCTGTGCGAGGTGATCCACGACGGCCGCCGCATGGAGGTGCTGCCGCTGCAGGGGATCGAGCAGTTCCTGCTCGACGGCGTGACCTACGAGGCGTTCAACACTTCCGGCGGACTCGGCACACTGTGCGACAGCTTCGACGGCCAGGTGCGCGAGCTCGACTACAAGACGGTGCGCTATCCCGGCCACTGCGAACGGATGCGGCTCCTGATCGACGACCTCAAGCTCGGCGCGCGGCGCGAGCTGCTGAAGGACGTGCTCGAATACGCGATCCCGGTCACCCTTCAGGACGTGGTCCTGGTGTTCGCCACCGCCACCGGGCAGCGCAACGGCCGGCTGACCCAGGAGTCCTATCTCAACAAGGTCTACGCGCGCGAGATCGGCGGCCGCACTTGGAGCGCGATCCAGGTCACCACCGCCGCCGGCATCTGCACGATGATCGACCTGATGCGCGACGGCGTGCTGCCGACGCAGGGCTTCCTGCGCCAGGAGGACGTGGCTCTCGACGCTTTCCTCGCCAACCGCTTCGGGCGGTATTACGCCGCGGATTGATGTCACGTGCCGCAAGTGATGACGTGTCTGTGCCGGCATCAAATGCTCGGTAGGGGCGGGTTTCAAACCCGCCCTGTTTTCTGCTTTTCCTGTTGGCGCCGGTGCAGGGCCAATCGCCGCGGGCGGGTTTGAAACCCGCCCCTACGGAGCGCCTGGAGTTGCCGAACAGGGCACTTTCCGACCCCGTTGGTGTTGTTATTCCTTTCGTCTGTCGTCCTCGGCTTGATCGGCCGACGACAAGTAATCCAGTAACCAGCATCCGCACGACGAGAGCGGGAGACGTGCCCATGAACATCGACGACATCCTTACGGCCCTGCACCTCGACCCTGCTGCGCTGCGTGACGGCGACATCGCGGTCCGCACGCCGATCGATGGCAGCGAGATCGCGCGGGTGAAGGCCGCGGATGCGGCCGCCGTCGACACCGCCATCGCCCGCGCGCAGGCCGCGTTCGCGGCGTGGCGCGCGGTGCCGGCGCCGCGCCGCGGCGAGCTGATCCGTCTGTTCGGCGCGGAGCTGCGCGCGCACAAGGCGGCGCTCGGCCGCCTGGTCACGATCGAGGCCGGCAAGATCGTCCAGGAAGGCCAGGGCGAGGTGCAGGAGATGATCGACATCTGCGACTTCGCGGTCGGGCTGTCGCGCCAGCTCTACGGACTGACCATCGCGTCCGAGCGGCCGGGGCACCGGATGATGGAGACCTGGCACCCGCTCGGTCCCGTCGCGGTGATCTCCGCCTTCAACTTCCCGGTCGCCGTGTGGTCGTGGAACTTCGCGCTCGCGGTCGTGTGCGGCGACCCGGTGGTGTGGAAGCCGTCGGAGAAGACGCCGCTGACGGCGCTGGCGTGCCTCAAGCTGTTCGAGCGCGCCGTCGCGACGTTCGGCGGCGCGCCGGACGGGCTCGCCTCGGCCGTCGTCGGCGGCCGCGACGTCGGCGAGGCGCTGGCGCGCGATGCGCGCATCGCCCTGGTCAGCGCGACCGGCAGCGTGCCGATGGGGCGCGCGGTGGGGCAGGCCGTGGCCGCCCGGCTCGGCCGCTGCCTGTTGGAGCTCGGCGGCAACAACGCGATGATCGTCGCGCCGTCGGCCGACCTCGACCTCGCGGTGCGCGCCATCCTGTTCGCCGCGGTCGGCACTGCGGGGCAGCGCTGCACGTCGTTGCGCCGGCTGATCGTGCACGCCGACGTGCGCGGCGCGCTGCTGGAGCGGCTGAAGAAGGCCTATGCATCGATCCGCATCGGCTCGCCGCTGGACGAGGGCACCCTGGTCGGCCCGCTGATCGACGGCCGCGCCTTCGCGGCGATGCAGGAGGCGCTGCGCCGCGCCGCGGCCGACGGCGGCGTCGTCACCGGCGGCGAGCGCGTGCTCGCCGACCGCTGGCCGGACGCGCACTATGTCCGCCCGGCGATCGTCGAGATGCCGCGCCAGACCGCGCTGGTCTGCGCGGAGACGTTCGCGCCGCTGCTCTACGCGATGGAATACCGCGACTTCGACGATGCTGTCGCGATGCACAACGCGGTGCCGCAGGGCCTGTCGTCGTGCATCTTCACCACCGACCTGCGCGAGGCGGAGCGGTTCCTGTCGGTGTCGGGCAGCGACTGCGGCATCGCCAATGTCAACATCGGACCCAGCGGGGCGGAGATCGGCGGCGCGTTCGGCGGCGAGAAGGAGACCGGCGGCGGCCGCGAGTCGGGCTCTGATTCGTGGAAGGCCTACATGCGCCGCGCGACCAACACGATCAACTACTCGCGCGACCTGCCGCTGGCTCAGGGCATCGTCTTCCCGGCCGGCTGATCCGCCGCGTCGTCGGGCCCGGCCAGCAGCGCGAGCAGCGCCATCGCGTCGGCGCGGCGCGCCGGCGGCACCGGCGCCATGATGCGCGCCTGCGCGCGCAGCACCGCCGGCGTCGCCTTGGCGACGGCCGCGGCCCCGGCGTCGGTGAGCTGCAAGGCGTTGGCGCGCTGGTCGGCGGCGGTGCGTCGGCGGCTCACCAGCCCGCGGCGCACGAGACGGCGGATGATCTCGGTGAGGGTCGAGCGGTCGATGCCGGTCGCGCGGACGAGATCGGTCTGGCTGAGGCCGGGTTTCGCCATCACGCTCACCAGCACCGCGAACTGGCGCGGCGTCGGCCCCTCCTCTCCGACCTCCTGGACGAACAGGTCCACCGCCCGCTGCTGGCACAGCCGCAAGAGGTGGCCCGGCTCGTCGCGCAGCCGGAAGCCGGCGTCAACGGCTTCGTCTGGATTCGGCGGCATCGGGCTCTCCGGCATGGTCGCTTCGGCGCAAACGCGGCGAACGCTTGGAACTTCGCCTGCAGTGTTTCGCGGACTTCGGGCCGGCCGACAAGGGCGCAACCGGCCGCGGTCGCTGACCGTTCCCTGCTCGCGCTTGCGACCCGCTGCGGCGATGCCGTACAAATGCTCGCGGACCCGCATCGCCTGCGTGCGTCGGCAAGTCTCGGCCTTGTCGGAAAAGTTTACAGTCACGTTGCACGGCGGCTGGAAGGCTTCCGCCAGCCCGTTGAAAAGACATAAGTTTGACACGATGGCACGGTTCTTGCGTGCCTCAACGCCATCTTCACGGTACGCGGCAGCGGGGGCATGGGGCGCCTTGACTGGCGTAGACCGGCCGTGCCCCACGGTGTCTCCTCAGTATGGAACGACGATTGCACACGCCCGGGACCCGGCGAGCAAGTGGAGTAGGGGTCCCGCCGCCGACGCCGAACGGGCGAAGGGGCCGGCCATGACGGAAGGTCGGCCGGGGATGCTGCCGTTGACCGCCCGCGACATCATCCAGCGGGGACGCGCCAACGGCGAGTCGCTGCGCCGCAGCCGACAGCGCATCGCGGAGGCGCTGGCGGCCACCGCCGGCGGGATCGACGGGCTGAGCGACCGGGAGCGGTCGCAGATGACCACCATCCTCCGCCGCCTCGCCGACGAGGTTCAGACCACCATCCTCGGCCACCTCGAACGCTGGCTTGCCGACAAGCCGCGCGCGGCGCGCGCACTGGGCGAGCGTCTCGGCGGCGCCGGGCGCGAGGATGCCTATGCGCAGCTCGTCGATGCCGGCCTGCTGCGCGATGCCGACGTCATCGAGAAGCTGCAGGAGCGGCTGCTGGAGGACCGGCTGGAGCGCGCGATGCGACGACAGGACACCGGCGCCGCGCGCGAGGTCGAGGGCGAGGGCCTGTCGCACGGAGAGGCGCTGTTCGCGTTGCTGCAGTCGGCCGGGCCGGCGGTGGTCGAAGGGCTCAACCAGTACCTCGTGCGCCGTGCCCATCGCGTGGACGCCTACGACAACCCGACGGTCGATCTCGGCGAGCTCAACCCGGCGCTGGTCGGGCGCCTCCACTGGGGCCTGGCCGCGGCGATCCGGCGCATGATCCTGGCCGACCGGACGGTGGACGAGACCGACCTCGACAACGCGCTCGAGGCGGCGACCGTCGAGGCGCTGGAGGACATCCGCGACCGACCGGGCCCGGAGGCGAGCTGCCGGCGCTTCACCGAGGCGGCGGCCGAAGCCGGCCTTCTTTCGCCCGATCTGATCGTGGCCTTGCTGCGCGCCGGCGAGGTCCCGCTGTTCGAGGCGGCGCTGGCGCGCTGGGCGGGGATCCGGATCGGCCTCGTCCGGCGGCTGGTGTTCGAGCCGGGCGGCGAGGGTCTGGCCGCCGTGGCCAAGGCGGCCGGCATGTCGATCGGCCATTTCTCCGTGCTGGCGAAGCTGACCCGCCTGGCGCGCTACCCCTCGGTTTCGGCCGCCCATTCGGAGCTTTCGGCGGTGGAGGCCATCTTCGTCCAGCTGCCGCCGGCCGAGGCGTCCCGCGTGCTGGCCTACTGGAAGCGCCACCCGGATTACCTGTCCGCCCTGT
>JBFWQM010000315.1:0-5205 GCA_050249455.1 Rhodospirillaceae bacterium
CTTGTCGGCGGCGATCAGCACCGCGGCGGTGCCGAGCGCCGAGCAGCGCGAGCCGCCGGCGCCGAAGCCGAAGGCGATCTTGTCGGTGTCGCCCTGCACGACGCGGATCGCCTCCGGCGCGAGGCCCAGCTTGTCGCACAGCACCTGGGCATACATCGTCTGGTGGCCTTGGCCCTGCGAGGTGGTGCCCGACAGGATGGTCGCGTGACCGGACGGGTCGAAGCGGACCTCGGCGTACTCCATGCCCGGCGGCGCGGCGCGTTCGATCGCGTAGGCGATGCCGAGGCCGCGCAGCTTGCCGCGCGCCGCCGCCTCCTGCCGCCGCGCCGCGAAGCCGGCGTAGTCGGCGGCGGCGAGCGCGCGCGACAGCACGGTGGCGAACTCGCCGTTGTCGTAGGTGAAGGTCAGCGCGGTCTTGAACGGCATCTGCGCCGGGGCGATCAGGTTGCGGCGGCGGAACTCGGCCGGGTCCTCGCCGCGTTCGCGCGCCGCGCGGTCGACCAGCCGCTCGATGACATAGGCCGCCTCCGGCCGCCCAGCGCCGCGATAGGGCGCGGTCGGCTGGGTGTTGGTGAAGGCGCCGATCACCTCGACGTGCGCCGCCGGCATGTCATAGACGCCGGCCAGGGTGCCGAGGTTGTTGGTGGCCGGGCCGCTGCCGAGCGGCGCGAAATAGGCGCCCAGGTTGACCGTGGTGCGCACGCGCAGCGCCCGGATGCGGCCGTCCTTGTCGAGCGCGAGCTCGGCGGTGGTGTCGTTGTCGCGGCCGTGGTGGTCGCTCAGGTGGCCCTCGCTGCGCTCGCTCAGCCACTTGACCGGGCGGCCGAGGCGGCGCGCCGCCCACATCGCCAGCAGATATTCCGGGTAGACGTTGGCTTTGATGCCGAAGCTGCCGCCGACGTCCTCCGTCACGATTCGGATCTGCGATTCGGGGATGCGGAACACGCTGTCGGCGAGCAGCTTGCGGGCGACGTAGGGATGCTGGATCGGCGCCGACAGGAAGAAGCGGTCGGCGCGCGAGTCGTACTGCGCCAGCGCGCCGCGGACCTCCATCGCGTTGGCCAGCACGCGCGAGATGGCGAAATGCTCGCGTACCACCGTCGTTGCGGCGGCGAAGGCGGCATCGGCCTTGGCGCGGTCGCCGACCTCGTAGACGAAGGCCTCGTTGTTCGGCACCTCGTCCCACAGCCGGGCGCTCGCCGGGTCGAGCGCGGCGGCGGTCGCGGTGACCGACGGCAGCGGCGAATAGTCCACCGCGATCATCTCGGCGGCGTCCTTGGCCTGCGCCACGGTCTCGGCCACCACCAGCGCCACGATGTCGCCGACGAAGCGCACCCGGTCGCCGGCGACCGGCCAGAACGGCGGCACGAACGGGGCCGAGCCGTCGCGGCGCTTCACCGGCGGCCCGATATGCGGGATCGGCCCCAGGCCGTCGGCCTTCCAGTCGGCGTTGGTCAGGACCGCCAGCACGCCGGGCGCCGCAGCGGCGGCCGTGGTGTCGATCGATCCGATCCGGGCGTGGGCATGCGGCGAACGCATCATGTACGCCTGGGCCTGGCCCGGCAGGACGTCGTCGTCCACGTAGCGGCCCTTGCCGCGCAGCAGGCGCAGGTCCTCGACCCGCGGCACCGACCGGCTGATCCCGTACTCGCCCATGTTCCCCGCCCTTCGCATCCGGAAAGGGCCGATCTTGGGCGGCTTGCCGGGGCGCCGCAAGGTCGACGCGTTAACGGAATCGCGGCGACCGCTGCGACACACTGGCGGCTCCCTCAGGTGCGGGATGATGCCGCCGCGCCGGCGTGCTAGACTTTACTTGATCGCGATGTCGCCCATGACCGACCTTCCGCAGTCCCTGATCGCCTCCGGCCCGAACGATCTCTCCGGCTTTGGCCGGCGGACATTCGTGATGGGCCACAATTTCGCGCCGCTGCCGATGTTCAGCGACGACGGCATCGCCGGACTGCTCGACCGCCATCCGCGCGAAGACCTCTACGTGATGACCATGGGCAGCGACCCGGCGCGGCCCGACTGGCGCCACGGCGACCCCGGCGCGCTGAGCGGCGCCGAGCTGCTCGAGGCGGTGCGCCGCGGCCGGCTGTGGCTCAACGTCAAGCGGGTCGGCATCCATCACGCCGACTACCGCGACCTGATCGCCCGGCTCTATGGCGAGCTCGAGGAGAAGGTGCCGGGCTTCCACCCGATCTGGACGGCGGGCACGATGCTGGTGTCCTCCCCCGGGGCGATGGTGTTCTACCACCTCGACGCGCCGTCCAACATGCTGTGGCACATCCGCGGCGAGAAGCGGGTCTGGGTCTATCCCGGCGAGGACGAACGGTTCGTGCCGGCGGAGAGCCTGTCGCGCATCATGGCGGGCGAGGCGGACGAAGGCCTGGACTACGACCCGTCGTTCGACGCCAGCGCGGCGGTCATCGACCTGCATCCGGGCGAGGTGGCGACGTGGCCGCAGAACGCGCCGCACCGCATCGTCAACGGCGACAGCCTCAATATCTCGCTGTCGACCGAGCATCTCACGCCGCGCATGCGCCGGCGCATCAACGTGTTCCGCGCCAACCGGCTGCTCAACGGCAGCTTCGGCCTGCCGGCGCGTTCGGTGGCCACGGAAGGCGCGGCGGCGCGGGCGAAGGAAATTCTCTATTACGGCGTCCGGACGGCGCAGAAGCTCGCCGGCAAGCGACAGGTCGGCTATGTCGAGCCGATGAGCTTCCGGGTCGATCTCACGGCGCCGGACTGCATCGCGGCGTTCTCCGGCCGGGACGGTTGACCGTGCCCGACGCTTCGGCCGGCGTCGCCTCGAAGCTCGCCTTCGAGACGGCGGCGGACGACGCCACGCTCGCGGCAGCGGCCGGCGAATGGCGGGCTCTGGAGCGCCGGGCCGCCGCCGGCGCGCAGTTTTACCAGTCCTTCGGCTGGGTCGAGGCATGGTGGCGCTGCGTCGGCGCGCCGTCGGGCTGGCGTCTGCGCATCCTGCTGGGCCGCGCCGACGGGCGCCTGGTGCTGGTCTGGCCGCTCGCCATCGCGCCGGGGCGGATGTGCCGCACGCTCGCCGCGGCGGGCGGCGTGCTGTCGCCCTATTCGGACGCCATCGTCGAGCCCGACGACCGCACGGCGGCGTGGCTCGATGCGGCGGTCGCCGCGGTCGCCGGCTGGCGCGACTACGACGTGGTGCGGCTCGACGACGTGCGCGCCGATGCGGTCATCGCGCCGCATCTCGCCGGCTGGCTGGGACCGCCGGTGCGGGGCGACGCCGCGGTGCACGTCGATTGCGCGGCGTTCGCCGGGTTCGACGCCTTCTTCGCCGCCATGTCGCAGAAGTCGCGCCAGAACCAGCGCCGGTCGCGCAAGGCGCTGGCGCAGCGCGGCGCGATCCGTTCGGAAATCGACAACGGCGGCGCGGCGGTGGACGCGATCCTGCGCCAGGCGATCGGCTTCAAGCAGGACTGGCTGAAGGAACGCGGCCTCGCGCACGAGGTGCTGGAGAGCGACGTGGCGCTCGATTTCCTGATCGCCGCCGCGCGCGCCGGCCAGGCGGACGGGACGACGGTCGTCTCGCGGCTCTTCCTCGACGGCGGCCTGATCGCGGTCGGCCTCGGCTTCCTGTTCAATGGCCGCTACAACTATTACCTCGGCGCGTTCGACCAGAGCCTGCAGGAGCTCGGGCCGGGCCGTGTCCAGGTGGAGGAGGCGCTGCGCTGGGCGTTCGCGCACGACGTCGCCGCGTTCGACTTCATGCCGCCCGACACGGCGGCGAAGGCGGTGTGGAGCCGCACCAAGATGCCGGTCGAAAGCTACATGGCCGGCCGCGGCGTGGCCGGCGCGTTCTGGGGCTCGTTCTATCCGCGCCGGCTGCGGCCGGGCCTCAAGCGGCTCTACAACGCGCTGCCGCGCGGGCTGCACCGAGCCGCCGGCCGGCTGGTCAGGCGCTGAGCCGGGCGAAGCCCATGAACACGGTGATGCCGAGATCGCGAGTTGACGCCGGCCGCGCTTCGTAATCTGCTCGGCCCCAGCCAGCGGAGCCAGGGGAGGCCGACACAATGCAGCCGCTTACAATCGGCGATTGCACGATCACCAGCATCATGGAATGGACCGGGCCGTTCGCCGACCCGGCGCGCATGATGCCGCTGTCCACGCCGGAGGCGGTGGCGCGCCACCACGGCTGGATGGCGCCGGTGCACTGGGACGCCGGGACCGGCCTGCTCATCATGGCTTTCCAGAGCTTCCTGATCCGCACCCCGCGCAAGACGATCCTGGTCGACACCTGCGTCGGCAACCACAAGGAGCGCCCGGCGCGGCCGAACTGGCACCGCCAGAACTGGCCGTGGCTCGACAACCTGCGCGCTGCCGGCGTGACGCCGGAGGAGATCGACCTCGTGCTGTGCACCCATCTCCACGTCGACCACGTCGGCTGGAACACGCGGCTGGTCGGCGGCCGCTGGGTGCCCACCTTCCCCAATGCGCGCTACCTGATCGCCAGGACGGAATACGACGACCTGGTCGCCCACCCGCACCCCGCCGGGCCGATCTACGAGGACAGCGTGCTGCCGATCGTGGAGGCCGGCAAGGCCGACCTGGTCGACGCCAACCACGAGATCGACGACGGCCTGTGGCTGGAGCACACGCCGGGCCACACGGTCGGCCATGTCTGCATCCACCTGAAGTCCGGTGGCATGCACGCGGTCTTCATCGGCGACATGATGCATCATCCGGTGCAGGTGCCGAACCCGCAGTGGTCGACCGCGTTCTGCCGCGATCCGGCGCAGGCGGCGGCGACGCGGGTGTCGTTCCTGGAGCGCCACATCGACACCCCGTCGTGGATCATCCCCGCCCACTTCGCCGGCGGCACCGCGGGGCGGGTGAAGAGCGGCGGCGACCAATGGCGCTTCGACTTCCACGCGGCGTGACGGAGACAGGCCCGGTCGGCGCAATCGTTCGCACCGACGTTCCGTAGGGGCAAGTCTCAGACCCGCCCGCGGCATTGGTGCGCGCTGAAGCCTCGAACAGAAAAAACAGAAAACAGGGCGGGTTTGAAACCCGCCCCTACGAAGTACCGGCACGCGTCATGCATTGAGGCCCCGGCGCAATCCGCTGAGCTCACGCCCCCCGGCCCTGCACCTGCGCGGCGGCGATCAGCTCGACCAGGCGGGTCGGGCGGATCGGGGTCTCGCGGACCTTGACGCCCCACGGCGA
>JBFWQM010000316.1:0-5175 GCA_050249455.1 Rhodospirillaceae bacterium
GCCGGGTCGATGCGGTGATGGCCAACACCCTGGTCTACTTCGCCATCATCGACGAGAAGCTCGGCCAGCCCGTGTTCAACGCCACCGACGGCGCGCTGTGGGACAAGTTCTTCGGCGGCAGCTTCTCCGGCCAGGGCGTGTTCGGGCTGGAGGAGCAAGTCAAGGCCGACCCCAAGCTGGCGCAGGGCGTCGTGAACGCCGTGTTCCGCTCGCTGCGCTACCTCGACAAGGCGAAGCCGGCCGACATCTACGCCAAGGTCGACGGCAAGTTCATGACCAGCTTCAAGCCCGAGGTCGCGGTGCGCGAGATCGAGTTCCTCAAGCCGCTGTTCAGCGACGACGGCGTAATCACCAAGGCGCAGTGGGAGAACGGCGGCAAGGTCTGGTTCAGCGAGGCCACCAAGGTCAAGCCGCAGACCTTTGAGGCGATCGTGGACCTGTCGTTCCTGAAGAACGCGCAGAAGAAGTACGGCTGAGCGCTCCCCGGCGCCGGTCCGGGTCGCAGGCACCGGAGGGCGGGCGCAAGCCCGCCCTTCTTGCTGGCGGGCATCGCCGGCGCGTGACCCGGGCGCCGTCTCGCGGAAGCTTGGCCCGGCCGCCGGGCTTGCGTACACTCCGCGCGCTTTCACGCCGATCGCCGAAAGGAACCGCTCGATGTCGACCGCCGCCGCGACGGACGGCCCCAAGGGCAAGAAGTGGGCCTCGTTCCAGTGGGAGGACCCGCTGCTGTTCGAAGACCTCCTGACCGAGGACGAGAAGCTGATCCGCGACTCCGCGCGCGAGTTCGCGCAGGAGAAGCTGATGCCCGGCATCCTGGAGGCCAACCGCAAGGAGCTGTTCGACCGCGGAATCCTGAACCAGATGGGCGAGATGGGTTTCCTCGGCTCGACGCTGGACGGCTACGGCTGCGCCGGCGCGTCCTACACGGCCTATGGCCTGATCGCGCGCGAGGTCGAGCGGGTGGACGGCGCCTACCGCTCGACGCTCTCGGTGCAGTCCTCGCTGGTGATGTGGCCGATCTACACCTACGGGACGGAGGCGCACCGGCAGAAATACCTGCCGAAGCTCGCGACCGGCGAGCTCGCCGGCTGCTTCGGCCTGACCGAGCCCGACCACGGCTCCGATCCCGGCGGCATGAAAACGCGCGCCAAGAAGGTGGACGGCGGCTTCCAGATCAAGGGCTCGAAGACCTGGATCTCCAACGCGCCGTTCGCCGACGTGTTCGTGATCTGGGCCAAGGACGACGAGGGCGTGATCCGCGGCTTCATCCTGGAGCGCGGGATGAAGGGCCTGTCGACGACAAAGATCGAGGGCAAGTTCTCGTTGCGCGCATCGCAGACCGGCATGATCTCGCTCGACGACGTGTTCGTGCCGGCGGAGAACATGCTGCCCGGCGCGCGCGGCCTGGCGGGACCGTTCGGCTGCCTCAACAACGCGCGCTACGGCATCTGCTGGGGCGCGTGGGGCGCGGCGGAATTCTGCTGGCACGCGGCGCGCCAGTACACGCTCGACCGCACGCAGTTCGGACGGCCGCTGGCCGCCAACCAGCTGGTCCAGAAGAAGCTCGCCGACATGCAGACCGAGATCACGCTTGGCTTGCACGCGTGCCTGCGCCTCGGCCGGCTGATGGACGAGGGCAAGTGCGCGCCGGAGGCGATCTCGCTGGTCAAGCGCAACTCCACCGGCAAGGCGCTCGACATCGCGCGGGTGGCGCGCGACATGCACGGCGGCAACGGCATCGTGGACGAGTACCACGTCATCCGCCACATGCTGAACCTGGAGACCATCAACACCTACGAGGGCACGCACGACATCCACGCGCTGATCCTCGGCCGCGCGCAGACCGGCATCCAGGCGTTCACCGCATGACCGGCATGCTGTCCAACATCCGCGTGCTCGACCTGACGCGCGTGCTCGCCGGCCCGTGGTGCGGCCAGCTGTTCGCCGACCTCGGCGCCGACGTCATCAAGGTGGAGCGGCCCGGCGCCGGCGACGACACGCGCGGCTGGGGCCCGCCGTTCATCACGGACGCAGATGGCAACGTGACCGACGAGGCGGCCTATTTCCTGTGCGCCAACCGCGGCAAGCGCTCGGTCGCGCTCGACATCGCCAAGCCCGAGGGGCAGGCGGCGATCCGCCGGCTGGCGGCGAAGTCGGACGTGCTGCTGGAGAACTACAAAGTCGGCGGGCTGGCCCGCTACGGCCTCGGCTACGAGGACCTGAGGAAGATCAACCCCGGCCTCGTCTACTGCTCGATCACCGGCTTCGGCCAGACCGGGCCGAACGCCCAGCGCGCCGGCTACGACTTCATGATCCAGGGCATGGCCGGGATGATGAGCGTGACCGGCGAGGCCGACCACCGCCCCGGCGGCGGGCCGCAGAAGATCGGCGTCGCGCTGTCCGACATCCTGACCGGGCTCTACACCACGGTCGCCGCGCTCGCCGCCCTCGCCTGGCGGGCGCAGACCGGGCAGGGGCAGCACGTCGACATGGCGCTGTTCGACGTGACGACGGCGTGCACGGCGAACCAGGCGCTCAACTACCTCGTCTCCGGCGTCGCGCCGGTGCGGATGGGCAACGCGCACCCCAACATCGTGCCCTACGAGGCGTTCCCGACCGCCGACCACTACGTCATCCTCGCAGTCGGCAACGACGGCCAGTTCCGCCGCTTCTGCCAGGTCGCCGGCCGGCCCGAGCTCGCCGACGACCCGCGCTTCGCCACCAACACGCTGCGCGTCGCCAACCGCGAAACGCTGGTCGGCATCATCCGCGAGGTTATGAAGGGCAAGCCGCGCCAGTTCTGGCTCGACGGGCTGGAGAAGGTCGGCGTGCCCTGCGGCCCGATCAACGACCTCGCCCAGGTGTTCGCCGAGCCGCAGGCTGCCGCCCGCGGCCTCGCTTTCAGCCTGCCGCATGCGCTCGGCGTGGACGTGCCGCAGGTCGCCAACCCGATCAAGTTCTCCGCCACCCCGATCGAGTACCACCGCGCCCCGCCGCGCCTCGGCCAGCACACCGAGGAGGTGCTGCGCGAGGTGGCCGAGATGACGCCCGACGAGATCGCGGGCCTCAAGGCAACGGGGACGATCTGACCTTTTCTCCCTCCCCCTCGACGGGGGAGGGGCGGGGTGGGGTGGCGTCCCCGATCGCTTGACAGCCTGGGCGCCCTTCGCCATCGTTCGTATACGAACAATTCGGGACGGCCCATGGACGACGCCCGCACGCCGCCGGCCAAGGCCGACGTCGCCGAGCCGGCCTACCGGCTGGAGGCGCAGGTCGGCCACCTGCTGCGCCGCGCCCACCAGCGCCATACCGCGATCTTCCAGGAGAACATCGGCCCGAGCCAGCTCACCCCGCTGCAGTTCGCGGCGCTGGTGAAGCTCGGCGATCTCGGAGAGGTGTCGCAGAACCAGCTTGGCCGGCTGACCGCGATGGACGCCGCCACCATGCAGGGGGTGATCCAGCGGCTGAAGGCGCGCGGCCTGGTCGCCCGCCGCCCCGACCCCGACGACCGCCGCCGCCTGCTGCTGAGCCTGACTCCCGCCGGCGCCGCGGCGGTCGGCGAGGCCACCGCGCGCGGCTTCGCCATCTCCGAGCTGACCCTGACCCCGCTGTCGCCCGCCGAACGCGCGGCCTTCATCGCGCTGCTGTCGCGGCTGGCGGAGTAGCAGCCTGCAAATTTCCAGCGTCGGCCATGAGGCCGTCGCTGAACGCACCCGTGTTGTAGGGGCGGGTCTCAGGCCCGCCTTGTATTACTTTTTTCTGCGGTCGAATTCCGCGCTGCCGTTGTCGCCGCGGGCGGGTTTGAAACCCGCTCCTACAGAACGTCGACGTCGTGCCGCCTACCCCTGCGTCACCGCCATTAGGTCGATCTCGATCAGGAAGTCGGGGTGGGAGAGGCGGGTGACGCCGATCAGGGTGCTCGGCGGCGGGCGGTCGGGGTTCCATGGGAACTTCATCGTCGGGTCGGTCTGGACCTTGATGAAGGCGTCCATGTCGAGCACGAAGATGCGGCGGTAGACGACGTCGTCCCACGTCGCGCCGGCCGCCTTGAGCTGGAAATCGAGCGCCTCCATCACCCGCAAATACTGGCCGCGCATGTCGCCGACGGCGACCGCCTTGTAGTTCTCGTCCGAAGGCGTCTGGCCGGCGATGAAGATCAGCTTGCTCGGACCGGTCACCGTGATGATGCGGGTGTAGCTCGGATGCTTGAACAGCTCCGGCGGGTTGATGTGCTTCTTTTCCATCGTCGTGCCCTCCATGACCTCGGGCGACGGTAGGCGCGCGACGGCCGGGGTGTCAAACCGCCGCGCGCCGGTGTAACAAGGCGCGTCAAACCGGGACAGCGGAGCGCTTCATGTACATCGACGGCGAGTGGCGGCAGGCGGCGGGCGGCGCCGCGTTCGAGGTGACCAACCCGGCGACTGGCGAGGCGATCGGGACCGTGCCGGACGGCGGGCGCGCCGAGGCGATCGCCGCGGTCGACGCCGCGGATCGCGCCTTCGCCACGTGGTCACGGCTGACCGCCTACCAGCGCTCGGAGCACCTCTACCGCGCGTGGTCGCTGATGGTGGAGCGCAAGGAGCACCTCGCGCGGACCATGACGGCGGAGCAGGGCAAGCCGATCCGCGCCGCGCGCAACGAGGTGCAGTACGGCGCCGACTTCCTCTTGTGGTACGCGGAGGAGGCCAAGCGCGTCTACGGCGAGACCATCCCGGCGCCGCGTGGCGACCAGCGCTTCATCGTGGCGAAGCAGGCGGTCGGGCCGGTTGGCGCGATCACGCCGTGGAACTACCCGGTCTCGATGCTCACCCGCAAGATCGGCCCGGCGCTTGCCGCCGGCTGCACCGTGGTGCTCAAGCCGGCCGAGGCGACGCCGCTGTGCGCGATCGAGATGTTCAAGGTGTTCGCCGACGCCGGCATCCCGAAGGGCGTGGTGAACCTCGTCACCGCGCTCGACCCGGCGCCGGTGGGCGAGGTGCTGCTGACCGACCGGCGCATCCGCAAGCTCACCTTCACCGGCTCGACCGAGGTCGGCAAGATGATCGCGTCGCGCGCCGCGGCGCAGATGAAGCGGGTCAGCCTGGAGCTCGGCGGCCACGCGCCGTTCCTGGTGTTCGAGGACGCCGACCCGATGCACGCCGCGCGCGGCGTCTCGCTGGTCAAGTTCCTCAACAC
>JBFWQM010000317.1:0-5166 GCA_050249455.1 Rhodospirillaceae bacterium
CCAGGTTGTGCACCTGGATCAGGTCGAGCGCGGGCTTGCGCAGCTTGCGGGCGGAGGACTCCATCTGGGCGATGCCCTCCGCCCGGCCGGTGGTCCACACCTTGGTCGCGACCCACGCCTCGTCGAGGTGGCGGGTGTCGGCCAGGAGGTCGCCGACCACCGTCTCGGCCTTGCCATACATCGGCGAGGAGTCGATGACGGTGCAGCCGGCGGCGAAGAAGTCCTCCAGCACGCCGCGCGGGCCGGCGCGGTCGCGCGCCGCGGCGCCGACGTCGAACGCGTTCCAGGTGCCGAGGCCCAGCGCGGGCACCGTCTCGCCGGTCTTCGGGATCGCACGCATGAGCATGGGGCAGAACTCCCAAAATTCGTCATGGCTCGGGGCTCGTCCCGGCCATTTGCGTGTTTCTTATTTTTTAGCTGTCGTCCTCCGACTTGATCGGAGGACCCATCTCGATGTCGGGCGCCAACGTGCGGAGGCATGGGTCCTCCGGTCAAGCCGGAGGACGACTAAAGAAAAATACAATTGAATGGCCGGGACGAGCCCGGCCATGACGCAATGAATGAAGCGGCCGGCCCTAAGCCGCCGACACCGTGAAGCCGACGAAGCCGAGCTTCTCCACCGTGTGGCGCACGTAGGTGCCGGGCTTCAGCGCCTCGGCGGCGGTGGCGCCGCCGGCCATGACGATCCAGCCGGCCTGCAGGCCTTCCTCCGCCTCGTGGGTCAGCCGCGCCGCGGCGACCAGCGAGCGCACCGGGTTGCCCAGGATCGCCGCCGACGAGCCGATCTGCACCGGCCGGCCGTCGAACTCCAGGATCATTCCCAGGTTGGTCAGGTCCATGTCGGCCTTCTGCCACGAGCCGAGCACGAAGCCCGACGAGGACGAGTTGTCGGCGACCACGTCCTCCAGCGAGAACTTGAAGTTCTTGTAGCGGCTGTCGATGATCTCCATCGCCGGCGCCACGGCTTCCACCGCCGCGAACGCCTCCGCCGCCGTGACCGGCCAGCCGAGCGGCTTCTTGAGCAGGAACGCGACCTCCGGCTCGACCCGCGGGTGGACGTATTTCTTGAAGTTCAGGACGCCGCCGTCCTCCAGCACCATCTCGTCGGTCAGCCGGCCCCACACCATGTCCGAGATCCCCATCTGGATGATCTTGGCGCGGCTGGTGAAGCCCATCTTCATGCCGACCCGCTTCTCGCCGCGGTCGAGCCGGCGGCGGATCATCGCCTTCTGGACCTCGTAGGCCTCGGGCAGGGTCATCTTGTCGTAGTTGGAGATCTGCTCCACCGCCTCGGCGTGGCGGGCGGCGTTGTCGAGCGTCTCGGCGATCTTGGCGACGTTGGCCATGGGACTACTCTCCTGCCGCGGCGCGCTTGCCGCCCTTGGTGAGGTCGAGCGCGACGTCCACGATCATGTCCTCCTGGCCGCCGACCATGCGGCGCTTGCCGAGCTCGACCAGGATCTCGCGGGTGTCGATGCCGTAGGTCTGCGACGCCGTCTCGGCGTGGCGCAGGAAGCTCGAATAGACCCCGGCGTAGCCCAGGGTCAGCGTCTCGCGGTCGACCCGCACCGGGCGGTCCTGCAACGGGCGCACCAGCTCCTCGCAGGCGTCCATCAGCTTGAACACGTCGCAGCCGTGGTTGAGGCCCATGCGGTCGGCGACCGCGACGAACACCTCCAGCGGCGCGTTGCCGGCGCCGGCGCCCATGCCGCCGAGCGAGGCGTCGATGCGGGTCGCGCCGTGCTCCAGCGCGACGATCGAGTTGGCGACGCCGAGCGACAGGTTGTGGTGGGCGTGCATGCCGGTCTGCGTCCTGGTCAGGTCGAGCGTGTCGCCGAACGCCTTGAACCGGTCGGCGACGCCGTCCATCAGCAGCGCGCCGCCCGAGTCGGTGACGTAGACGCAGTGCGCGCCGTAGGACTCCATCAGCTTGGCCTGCTGCGCCAGCTCCTTGGCCGGGATCATGTGCGCCATCATCAGGAAGCCGGCGACGTCCATGCCGATCTCGCGCGCATACTCCATGTGCTGCTTGGAGATGTCGGCCTCGGTGCAGTGGGTGGCGATGCGCACCGAGCGGGCGCCGGCGTCGTAGGCCTCCTTGAGGTCGTGGACGGTGCCGATGCCGGGGATCAGCAGGGTCGCGAGCTTGGAGTGCTTGAGGACGGAGGCGGCCGCCTCGATGTACTCCCGGTCGGTCTGCTTGGCGAAGCCGTAGTTGAACGACATGCCCGCCAGGCCGTCGCCGTGGCTGACCTCGATCGCGTCCACCTTGGCGTCGTCGAGCGCCTTGCAGATCGCCATCACGTGGTCGAGGCCGTACTGGTGGCGGATGGCGTGCATGCCGTCGCGCAGGGTGACGTCCTGGACGTAGATCTTCTTCGACTTGTCGAAGGGCATGACGGATCTCCTCAGGCGGCCAGATGGCGCTCGACCAGCCGTTCGGCGGTCTTCAGCGCGGCCGAGGTCATGATGTCGAGGTTGCCGGCGTATTTCGGCAAATAGTGCCCGGCGCCCTCGACCTCGAGGAAGACCGAGGTCTTGATGCCGGTGTAGTCGCCGCGGCCGGGGATGTGCAGCGGCTTGTTGGCGCCGAAGCGCTCGAACTGCACTTCCTGCTTCAGCCGGTAGCCGGGGACGTAGGTCTGCACCTCCTCGATCATCTTCTTGATCGAGGCGGCGATGTCGTCGGTGCTGGTCTCGTCGGACAGGCAGTAGACGGTATCGCGCATGATCAGCGGCGGCTCGGCCGGGTTGAGCACGATGATCGCCTTGCCTTCCTCTGCCTTGCCGACGATCTCCAGGCCCTTCGACGTGGTCTCGGTGAATTCGTCGATGTTGGCGCGGGTGCCGGGGCCGGCCGACTTCGACGAGATCGAGGCGACGATCTCCGCGTAGCGCACCGGGGCGACGCGGGCGACCGCGTGGACGATCGGGATCGTCGCCTGGCCGCCGCACGAGACCATGTTGATGTTGCCGGCGCCGAGATGCTCGTCGAGGTTGACCACCGGCACGACGTAGGGGCCGATCGCCGCCGGCGTCAGGTCGATCACCTTCTTGCCATGCTTCTTACAGATCGCGTCGGTGTGCTTGTGCGCCTTGGCCGACGTCGCGTCGAACACGATCGCGATGTCCTTCCACTCCGGCATCTCGACCAGGCCGTCGATGCCCTTGTCGGTGGTCGGCACGCCGAGCCGCCTGGCGCGCGCCAGGCCGTCCGAGTTCGGATCGATGCCGACCAGGGCGCCCATCTCCAGCACCTTGGAATTGCGCATCACCTTGATCATCAGGTCGGTGCCGATGTTGCCCGAGCCGACGATCGCTACCTTGGTCTTCGCCATTACCTGCTCCCGATGGCCGCGCGGCCGAAACCTACCTCTACTTGTCGTCCTCCGGCTCGACCGGAGAACGACAAAAAAGGAAAACACGTGGATGGCCGGGACAGGCCCGGCCATGACGGAGATATGGGTGGTGCGCCTGCACGCCGCTACGCCGCGAACGCCGCGCGGACCGAGCCGAGGCCGGAGATGCGGGCCTCCAGCACGTCGCCGGGCGACACCGGCGCCATCGGGCCCAGCGCGCCGGTCAGGATCACGTCGCCCGCCTGCAGCGGCATGCCGACGTCCACCATCTTGCGCGCCAGCCACAGGGCGGCGTTGAGCGGGTTGCCGAGGCAGGCGACGCCGGCGCCGACCGAGACCGCCTCGCCCTTCTTCTCCAGGCTCATGCCGCACAGCCGGAGGTCGATGTTGTCGAGCGTCACCGGCGTGGTGCCTAGCACGTAGAGGCCGGAGGAGGCGTTGTCTGCGATGGTGTCGACGATCTTGATGTCCCACTTGTCGATGCGGCTGCCGACCACCTCGATCGCCGGCAGCGCGTAGTCCACCGCGTCGATCAGGTCCACCAGGGTCAGCGACTGGCCGGCCAGGTCGTCGCCCAGCACCAGCGCGACCTCTGCCTCCGCGCGCGGCTGCAGCACGCGGCCGAGCGCGATCTCGTCGCCGTCGACCACCTCCATGTCGGCGAACAGCATGCCGTAGTCGGGCTGATCGACGCCGAGCTGCTTCTGCACCGCCTTGGCGGTCAGCCCGATCTTGCGTCCCGACAGGCGGCGCCCGGTGGCGATCCAGTGCCGGGTGTTGAGCTGCTGCACCGCATAGGCGGCGTCGAGGTCGTTGGCCGGCAGGCTGTCGCGCACCGGCGCGATGGCGGTGCCGTTCTGCCAGGCGTTGCGGATCTTCTCGGCGGCGGCTTGGATGGCGGCGTCGGCCATTGTCGTCGTTCTCCCTGACCGCTTAGAGCTTGACGCAGATGTTGCGCTGCTCGGAATAGAAGTTGAGCGCGTGCGTGCCGCCTTCGCGGCCGATGCCCGACAGCTTCATGCCGCCGAACGGCGTGCGCAGGTCGCGCAGGAACCAGCAGTTCACCCAGGTGATGCCGGCCATCACGTTCTGCGCCACCCGGTGCGCGCGCGCCAGGTTGGTGGTCCAGATCGCGGCGGCCAGCCCGTACTCGGTGTCGTTGGCCATGGCGATCGCCTCTTCCTCGCGGTCGAACGGCGTGATGTGGCAGACCGGCCCGAAGATCTCCTCCTTCTGGATGCGCGAGTTCTCGGGCAGCCCGGTGAAGATGGTCGGCTCGACATAGGCGCCGTTGTCGCGCGCGTCGCCGAACTTCGGCACGCCGCCGCCGGTGACGATGTTGGCGCCTTCCTTCTTCGCCAGCTCGTAGTAGGACAGCACCTTGTCGCGGTGCTCCTTGGAGATCAGCGGGCCCATCTGGGTCGCGTGGTCCTCCGGCCGGCCGATCTTCATCGCGACGGCCTTGTCCTTCAGCGCGGCGACGAACTTGTCGAAGATCGGCCGCTCGACATAGACGCGCTCGGAGCACAGGCAGACCTGGCCGCAATTGGCGAACACCGACCGGGTGGTGCCTTCCAGCGCCGCCTCGAAGTCGGCGTCGGCAAAGATGATCGCCGGGTTCTTGCCGCCGAGCTCGAACGACAGCGCCTTCACGTTGACCGAGGCGGACCGCATGATCTCGCCGCCGGTCCGCGTCTCGCCGGTGAAGGTCAGCGCGTCGATGCCCTTGTGCTTGGCGATGAACTCGCCCGCCGAGTTGGGGCCGAAGCCGTGCACCACGTTGAACACGCCGTGCGGGATGCCGGCA
>JBFWQM010000318.1:0-5149 GCA_050249455.1 Rhodospirillaceae bacterium
AACGGCTTCAAGATGATGATGGGCCACGGCTCGTTCTACGGCGCCGACATCCAGCGCCTCGGCGCCATGGCCGAGAAGGCCGACTTCGCCTCCGGCGCCGGCACGGTGAGCGATCACCCGATCATCGACGAGTACGTCGAGCGCCTGTTCAAGGACTACGAGCCCGGCCGCGACCTCAAGGTCGCGTGGGACGCCGGCAACGGCTCGGCCGGCCTCGCGATGGCGAAACTGGTGGCGAAGCTGCCCGGTCGCCACGTCATGCTGAACGAGACGGTCGACGGCACCTTCCCGGCGCACCACCCCGATCCCACCGTGCCGAAGAACCTGGAGCAGATCATCGCCGCCGTGAAGGCGGAGCGCTGCGACCTCGGAATCGCCTTCGACGGCGACGGCGACCGCATCGGCGTGGTCGACAGCGAAGGCAACATCCTGTGGGGCGACCAGCTCATGGTGCTGCTGGCCACCGACGTGCTCGCCACTTCCCCCGGCGCCACCATCATCGCCGACGTCAAGGCGAGCCAGACCCTGTTCGACTCGATCGGCAAGCTCGGCGGCAAGCCGCTGATGTGGCGCACCGGCCATTCGCTGATCAAGGCGAAGATGAAGGAGATCCACGCGCCGCTCGCCGGCGAGATGAGCGGCCACATCTTCTTCGCCGACCGCTACTACGGCTATGACGACGCGCTCTACGCCGCGGTGCGGCTGCTGCGCTTCCTCGGCAAGTCCAAGGAGAGCCTGGCGGCGCTGCGCGCCAAGATTCCGCAGTCGGTGTCGACGCCGGAGCTGCGCTTCCCGTGCAGCGACACCCGCAAGTTCGCCGTGATCGACGAGGTGCGCGACCGCCTGAAGGCGTCGGGCGCCAAGGTGAACGACATCGACGGCGTGCGCGTGCAGACCGACGACGGCTGGTGGCTGCTGCGCGCCTCCAACACCCAGGACGTGCTGGTGGCGCGCTGCGAGGCCAGGGACACGGCCGGCCTCGACCGCCTCAAGGGCGCCCTGGCGGCGGAGGTGCGCGCCAGCGGCGTCCAGCCGCCGGCGTTCTGACCCCGGCGGGCGCGCCCGCCGGATGCGCTTCTTCTTCTACGGCACCCTGCTCGACGCCGACGTGCGGGCGCGCATCGCCGGCCCGTGCGCCGTTGCGCCGGCGCGGCTCGACGGCTGGCGGCGCGTCGCCATGCAGGGGAAGTCCTATCCCGTGATCGTGCGGCACTACGGCGCGTCGGTCGACGGCCTGCTCGCCGACGGCCTCGATCGCGCCGCTGCGCGGCGGCTCGACACCTACGAGACCGACGAGTACGAGACCGCACGGCTGCGCGTCGTCACCGCCGACGGCCGTCGCCTGCCCGCGCTGGTATTCGTGGCCGGCGCGCGGGCGCGGCCGGGCACCGTGCCGTGGAGCCTGGACGCCTGGGTCGCCCGCCACAAGCGCAGCTTCATGCGCTCCAGCTGGGTCACCGCGTCAGGCTAGGCGTGCAGCGCCCGGCGCGCCGCCACCATCCCGAGCGAGAAGACGATCGAGGTCGCGAGTCCGAGGGAGAGCCCCCACGCCGGCCCCCATGCCGCGGTCGCGAGGTAGAGCGTCAGCAGGAAGCCGGAGAAACCCACCATCGCGCGGATCGAGCGGGCGAGGGTGATCGCGGTGAACTCGGGCCCGAGCCGCGGGTAGAGCACGACGATCAGGCAGGTGAAGGTGACCGGGAAGACGGCCGCCATGCCGGTCGCCTGCGGCCCGATCGCGTCGGACGCGGTCACCACGCCGCCGACCAGCGCGCTGACCAGCAGCGCGCGCATCGGATGGTCGTACCAGCGCCGCCGCAGGTGCACCGCCGGCACCGGCCGCCGCACGATGCGCGAGGTCGCCGCGAAGCAGGCGGCGTAGACGGCGACGTTGAGCAGGAGGGCGGTCAGCGGCGTCCATTCGACCCGCCCGATCGGCACCGCCGCGGCGAACCACACCGCGAAGCCGAGCGCCAGCGCCGCCAGCAGCGGCAGCCGCGTCGCGACCACGCCGACCACGGTCGCGAACATCACCGAGCCGCCGACCATCGCGAACGACGACAGCGCGCTCGCCGCCACGAACGCATCGTCGGCCTGCAGCGCCAGCAGCACGTAGGCCGGTCCCGCCGCCACCGGCAGCGCGGTGATCAGCGCGCCCCAGAACGGGCTGCCGCGCTCGGCGATGTGCGTGGCGGTGACGATGACGGCCGCGGTCGCGGCCATCTTGACCAGGAGGGACAGCCAGAAGTCCGGCACGCCGGCGCGCATCCTCGCACTCGCGGCGCGCCGGCCCGCCGGCCGCCAGGGGTCGGGGATATTGCGGAGGAATCAGGGGGGAGGGAAGGGGGGAAAGAGGCCGTACGGTCCCGATCCGCCGATCCCGGTCCCGGCGCGTCGGCTCAGTTCGGGTTGGAGGCCGACTGGGCGAAGCCTTCGGCCGGCATGACGGTGCAGGTCGCCATCGGCTTGAGCTTGACGCACGCCTGCCGCGCCGCCTCCTCGCTGAGGCCGGCGAACTTCGCCTTGTAGACGGTTTTCTTGTTGATCCGCGCGGTCTGCACGGTGCCCGGCGACCGCTTCAGCGCCGGCATCGCGCGCTCCGCCTTGGCGATCGCCTGGTGCGCCGCGCCTTTGGTCGTGAACGTGGCGAGCTGCACCGCCCACTGGCTGGATCGTGCGGCGCGCGGCGCCGGCTCGTCGTTCGCGGCGACCTTGCGGGCCAGACGGTTGAGCGCGGCGATCTCCGACTTGGCGAGCCCGGCGATTGCCGCCGAGCCGATGCCGGCCTCCAGGTGCGGGGTCTCCGGCTTGTCGGCCGCCGCGACCCGGATGATCTTCGGCCGCGGATCGGCCGGGGTCGGCGGCAGCAGCGATTCGGCGCTGGCCAGCACCGTGCGCGCCTGGTCGGGCCGCGCCATGCGCGCGTAGTTGGCGTCGAGCAGGTTCTCCATGAAGGCATCGCGCGACCGCGCGCTGGCGCCGCCCATCACCACCGCGACCAGCCGCCGGCCGTTGCGCTCCACCGACGCCGCGAGGTTGAAGCCCGAGGCGTTGATGAAGCCGGTCTTGATGCCGTCCATCCCCTCGTAGCGCTCCTTGAGGTGGTTGTGGTTGTTGTGCGTGACGCCCTTGTAGGTGAACGAGTCGGTCGCGAAGAACTTGTAGTACTGCGGAAAGTCGCGTAGCAGCGCGACCGACAGGATCGCCATGTCGCGCGCGGTCGTCACCTGGCTGCGGTGCGGCAGGCCGGAGGCGTTGCGGAAGGCAGTGTCGTGCATGCCGAGCTGGTGCGCGCGATCGGTCATCAGCTCGGCGAACCGCGCCTCGGTGCCGCCGAGGCGCTCGGCGATCACCGCCGCCGCGTCGTTGGCGGACTTGGTGACGACCCCGAGGATCGCATGCTGCAGCATGATCGTCTCGCCCGCGGTCAACCCCAGCTTGGTCGGCGCACGGCCGGCGGCATAGGCCGACACCGGCAGGCGCTCGCCGAGCTTGAGGCGATTCTGCTCCATGGCCTCGAAAACCATGTAGAGCGTCATCATCTTGGTGAGCGAGGCCGGATAGGTCTGGCGGTCGGCATTGGTCTCGTGGATCACCCGGCCGGACTCGTAGTCGACCACGATGTTGGCCTGCACGACAGCGTGCGATGCCGAGGTCGACGTCAGATAGAGGGTAACGGCCAGAGAAGCCCACAAGATATGCCGCATGACCACGCGCCCCATTCCCCTAAGCCGGACATCCGAGCGAGCCGCTACGGCAAGCTCACCCGTTTCCTTTTAGAATCAAGGTTCAACCTAAAACATTCGATCCGGTTTGTCCATTTTGATCTCTACATCCTTATAAATGCGTTAACCAAAGCGTGGCGGCGCCTGTGTGCCAGCGTCCCGGCAGGACGGCCGGGGCTGCGGCGAATGGCCGCGATCGGACTCGCGGCAGCGGTTTCCGGCTGCGCCTACAGCGGGCCGACCGACAATCCGATCGCGACCTCGCTCACCTGGTTCAGCTATGCCGGGGCGGGCGACCTACGCCGGGCATGCGCGGCCGGCGCGCCCGACCGCTACCGCTTCATCTACAACGGCCTCTACGACGTGCAGGTGCGCACCTACGACGTCGCCGTCCGCGCCGCCGGCGAGGCGATGCTGTCCACCAGCGTGCGCGGGCCGGCCGACCTGGTGGCGGGCCTGTCGATCACCGACCCGCTGAAGCCATGGCGCGGCTTCCGCGGCGAGACGCCGCTGCGCCCGGCCGAGGCGGCGGCGCTGAAGCAGGCGCTGGTCGCCGACGGCTTCCTGGAGCCGCCCCGGGTCGGCCTGCAGCTGCCGTCCAACGAGTTCTACTGGCTGGCGGCGGCCTGCATCGACGGCCGCTTCCACCTGAACGGCTGGCTGTACCCGTCGCCGGGCTTCGCGCGGCTGACCTTCCCCGCCTTGCTGCAGCGGCTTGACCCGCTGGACGTGCCGTTCTACGGCGCGCGCGGCGTGAACCAGCGCACCGAGTCCTATACGCCCCCGCTGGGCAACCGCTCGCCCGGCGACACCACCTTCATCCTCCAGCTCGGGCGCAATGGGCTCGTCGGGATCGATTGAGCACCCTATCTCTTGAAGTGCCGCGCGCGCCGCGGCCGGTGCGAGGCTGGCGACAGCCGCGCACCGGGTGCTACAGTGGCTTGCCCGAACGGGCTTTCGTCCCCCCGCCGGGATTGCTTATCATGACGGTGGTAGGAGACTCTTCACCAGCATGTGGGAGTAGAGGACGGACGGCATGAGCAACGGTGATCGCCCGAGGAATCCGGTCGGCAATCCCGCGACCGGCGTGGTGGTGAAGCCCAAACCGAAGGCGAAGAAGCCTTCGATGTACAAGGTGCTCATGCTCAACGACGACTACACGCCGATGGAGTTCGTCGTGATGGTCCTCGAGCGCTTTTTCAGCAAGACGCACGAGGAGGCGACCCGCATCATGCTCCATGTGCACCAGAAGGGCATCGGCGTCTGCGGGGTCTTCACCTACGAGGTTGCCGAGACGAAGGTGACCCAGGTCATGGACCTCGCCAAGCAGTACCAGCATCCCCTGCAATGCACGCTTGAAAAGGCCTGAACCCAGATGTTATCGCGCAATCTCGAGCAGACACTGCACCGTGCCCTGGCGTTCG
>JBFWQM010000319.1:0-5149 GCA_050249455.1 Rhodospirillaceae bacterium
AGCTTGTTGCCGGTGCCGCCGGCCGGCGACGCCTCGATCGCCTCGATATCGCCGCCGAACGCCGCGGTCGCGATCGCAGCGGTAATGCCGCCGGCCGAAGCGCCGGTCATTACCTTGATGACCGTATCGTGCGACGGCACGTCGGGCGCGCCGTCGTCCTTGGCGCGCTGCCACTCGTCGAGCGCCTGGACGAGGAAGTCGATCACGCCCGCCGTGTAGGCGCCGGCCGAGATGGCGCCCGCCATCACGAGGCCGATCTCGAAGCGTTCGTCGGGTCCGTTCGGCATCGTCTTCTCGCTGTCTCGGTTCTGTGCCCGTTTCGACGGCCGCCATAGCCCCGCGGCGACCGCAACCGCGCTACCTAAGCGGCCGGGCCGGTCCTGCCAAATGTCAAATTGGGGCGCGTCAGAACCGGCTGCCGCCGAACCGCTCACGCAGCATCCGCTCGCCGGCGTCGCACGGCGGGCCGGGTCGGTCGGACACCCGCTGCAGCAGCGGCCGCGGCGGCGACAGGCCGGCGATCTCCAGGATCAGCTTGCGCCGCACCGCGGCTGCGAACGAGCCGAAGTCGTCGGCGACGATGAAGAACGCCCCGGGTCCGCCGATCACGCAGTCGCGGTAGTAGAGGTCGAGGTCGGGCATCGGCATGCCGAAGCGGTCCGGCTTGGTGTTGACGATCGGCAGGCCGTTGATGGTCAGCCCGCGGGCGACCGCCGCGTCGCGCGCGGCGGCGACCAGCCGGCCGCTGTTGTTGGGGCCGTCGCCGGAGATGTCGATCACCCGGCGCACGCTGTCGAAGGCGTTGCTGTCGAATAGCGGCATGGCGTAGTCGATCGCCGAGCTGATCGAGGTGTAGCGCCCGCGCGAGATTCGCGCGGCGCCCAGCGCGCCGGCGAAGGCGCGCGCGCTCTGCTCGCTGTCGATCAGACGCCAGTCGATGACCTGGTTGGCGAGGCTCTGCTCCGACCATTCGAAATAGGTGACGGCGATCTTGCGGTTGGGGCCGCCCAGGATCGCCCGCAGCACGTCGGGGTGCAGGAAGGCCTGGACGTAGCCGTCGCGCTGCAGCCGCGCTTCCTCGAAATCGACGCTGCCGGAGACGTCGACCGCCAGCACCAGCTCCAGGTCGACCTGCTCCAGCGCCTCGCCGGGGGCGGCCTCCGCCGGAGCGGCCGAGAGGCAGGCCAGGGCGGCCAGCAACGCGCGAATGACTCGCATGTCCGTTCTCCTCGCGGCGGCGCGCCGCCGCCGCGCAGGAAGGTTAGCGCCTTTGCCGCAGGCAAGTCACGGCGCTTGCAACGTGCAGCCTTTGCGGCAAATTCTCGCTGGAGGCGGCGTCCGGCCGCTTTGCGTGGGAGGCCTCCGATGACCCGACTCCGCTCCATCCCGCCGGGCCTGCGCGCCGTGGCGCTCGTCGTCGCGACATGGTTGGGCGCCGCGGCGGCCGCCCAGGCGCAGCTCGACTTCCTGACCAATTTCCTGATGCCGGAGTCGAAGGAGCGGGAGATCGCCCAGTCCGAGCACCCGAAGATCCTGGCCCAGTTCGGCGGCGAGTACGGCGATGCGGCGCTCGCACAGTACGTCAACGGCGTCGCCGCAAACCTCGGGCGAAGCTCCGAGCGGCCGGACATCCAGTACCGGGTGACGATCCTGAACAGCCCGATCGTCAACGCCTTCGCGTTGCCCGCCGGCTATCTCTACGTCACCCGCGGCCTCCTGGCGCTGGCTGAGGACGAGGCGGAGCTGGCGGGCGTGGTCGGCCACGAGATCGGCCACGTCACCGCCCGTCACACGGCGGAGCGCTACAGCCGGGGCGTCCTCGCGCAGGTGGGGGCGGGAGTCCTCGGCGCGCTCCTTCGCGACGGCGCGCTCGCGGGCCTGGCCCAGCTTGCCGAGCCGGCGGCAATGGTCGCGCTGCAGAGCTTCTCGCGCGAGCAGGAGCACGAGGCGGACTTGCTCGGCATCCAGACGATGGCGCGCGCCGGCTTCGACCCGCAGGCGATGGCGAGCTTCCTGGAGAGCCTCGACGCCAACACGAAGCTCGAGGCCCGGATGGCCGGGCGGCCGGAGGAGGAGCAGGCGCTGTTCGGCCTGCTCAACACCCACCCCCGCACCGCCGACCGGGTGCGCCAGACCATCGAGGCGGCGCGCGCCGTCAAGGTCGCCCGGCCGACCGTGGGACGCGACACCTACCTGCGCCGGATCGACGGCATGGTCTATGGCGACGACCCGGCGCAGGGCGTCGTGCGCGGCGCCACGTTCATTCATCCCGAGCTCGACGTCCGCTTCGAGGCGCCGCCCGGCTTCCAGCTCCTCAACGGCCCCACCCAGGTGGTCGGCCAGAGCCAGCAGGGCGGTGCGCTGCGCTTCGACCTGCAGCAGGTGAATGCGGCGCTGTCGCCGCAGCGCTACATCGCGGAGGACTGGGCGGCCGGCCGCCAGCTCGCCGGGCTGCAATCCACCACGATCAACGGCTTCCCGGCGGCGACCGCCTCGACGACGATGACGGCGGACGGGCAGCCGTCGGCGACCGCTTGGCTGCTCGCGCTGCGCGGCCCGGGCGACGCGATGTACCGCTTCCTGTTCCTGGCGCCGCAGTCCGCCGCGGCGCAGATCATGCCGTCGTTCCACCACACGATGCAGAGCTTCCGCCGCCTGAGCGCGGAGGACCGCGCGCTCGCCCGGCCGCACAAGCTGCGCATCGTCACCGTACGGCGCGGCGAAACGGCCGAAGGCCTGGCCGACCGGATGGCGTTCGCCGACAACCGGCTCGACCGTTTCCTGACGCTCAACAGCCTGTCCGCCGGCGCCCGGCTGGAGCCGAACCGGCTGGTCAAGGTCGTGACGGAGTAGGGCCCGCCATGCGCGCGATGGCGCTGGCCGCGCCCGGCACGCCGCTCGCCGCGGTCGATCGGCCGACACCGGCGCCCGGTCCGGGACAGGTGCTGGTGACCGTCGCCGCCTGCGGCGTGTGCCGCACCGACCTGCACGTCGTGGACGGCGAGCTGCCCGACCCGGCGCTGCCGATCGTGCCGGGGCACGAGGTGGTCGGCCGGATCGCGGCAATCGGGCAGGGGGTGGACACCCTGGCTCTGGGCGACCGGGTCGGCATCCCGTGGCTCGGCCACACCTGCGGCACCTGCCGCTACTGCACCAGCGGGCGCGAGAACCTGTGCCCGCAGGCGCGCTTCACTGGCTACCACATCGACGGCGGCTACGCCGACCACGCGGTGGCCGATGCACGCTACTGCTTCCCGATCCACGGCGACTACTCGGACGCGGAGGCGGCGCCGCTGCTGTGCGCGGGGCTGATCGGCTACCGGTCGCTGCGCATGGCGGGCGACGCCGAACGGCTCGGCATCTACGGCTTCGGCGCGGCCGCGCACATCCTGGCCCAGGTGGCGCGGCACGAGGGGCGGCGGGTGTTCGCCTTCACCCGCGCCGGCGACTCTGCGGCGCAGGCTTTCGCGTGCGACCACGGCGCGGTGTGGGCCGGCGCGTCGGAGGAGGCGCCGCCGGAGGAGCTCGACGCCGCGATCATCTTCGCCCCCGTCGGCGCGCTGGTGCCGCTGGCGCTGCGCGCCGTCGCGCCGGGCGGCACCGTCGTCTGCGGCGGCATCCACATGAGCGACATCCCGTCGTTCCCCTACGACGTCCTGTGGCGCGAGCGGACGATCCGTTCGGTCGCCAACCTGACCCGATGCGACGGCGAGGAGTTCCTGGCGCTCGCGCCCAAGGTGCCGGTGCGCACGGAGATCGAGACCTTCCCGCTCGCCGACGCCAACCTGGCGCTGGCGCGGCTGCGCGAGGGCAAGCTGCGCGGCGCGGCCGTGCTGATCCCCTGAGAGCGGATGCGCCGCGCGTCAGGCCTTCTTCCGGAACTCCCGCCAGGCGAAGATCGCGAGCGCGATAAGAAGGATCGTGACGGAGCTGCGCATGGCCGGCGACAGCGCCTGGAGCTCGGCCGCGAGCCAGGCGGCGATCGCCGTCGGCGCCAGCATGGCCGGCGCCCACAGGGCGGCCGATAGCCAGTTGGCGACGTGGAAGGCGCGCGGCGAGACCCCCATGCTGCCGGCGAACAGCGGCACGACCACCCGTGCCGGGCCGACGAAGCGGCTGACGCCGACCGCCAGCGCCCCCCACCGCTCGAAGAACCGGTGCCCGCGCGCGACCAGCGCCGGCCGGCGGGCCAGCCACGGCAAGGCCTCGATCTCGCGGCCGTAGCGCCGTCCAACCGCGAAGCTCGCCCAGTAGCCGAGCCCGGCCCCCGCGATGCCCCACAGCGACAGCTCGCCGAGGTCGAGGAAACCCGCGGTCGCGAGCCCGCCGATCGCGAACAGCATCACCGTCGCGGGGACGAACAGCGTCACGATCGCCAGCGACTCGGCGACGCAGATCAGGAGCACGATCGGGCCAGCGCTGCCGGCGTTCGCTTTCACGAACGCGGTCAGGGGCGCCGTCGCGTCGCCGAACATCGTCTCCATCGCAGGCAGGACCTTCGCGGCATTCGACAGGCGGCGAAGTTAGCAGGGGCCGGCCGCGCGCGACATCGCGCCATACCCCTACGCGATCCCGCTGCGCTACGGCCGATTGCGCTGGGCCGCCGTCCTGTTACCGTGAACCCCGACCGCCGAAGCCGCGGCGGCAACAAAGAGATCGCAAGGGGGATTCCGATGCTCAAGACCGCCACGAAGACCGTCGCCGCCGCGTTCGCCCTGTCGCTGCTGGCATCCGCCGCATCGGCGCAGACGGCGGGAGCGTTCGAGAAGAAGCACTACAACTACAATGAATGGGCCAAGGGCCGCTTCGCCGAGGTCGTCACCGTCAAGAACCCCGGCACCTGGATCTTCCTCGGCGGCATCGGCCCGGAGCAGGAGGGCGACGGCAAGATCGTGCACAAGGGCGACTTCTACCAGCAGTGCAAGTACGCCTTCATGAAGATCAAGAAGCTGCTGGACGCGCACGGCGCGACCTTGCGCGACGTCGCCAAGACCACCGTCTACATGACCGACATCCGCCACTTCGCCGAGTGGGGCAAGTGCCGCAGCGAGGAGATGGCCGGCTTCAACGCCGACGTACCGGCCTCGACGCTGCTCAACGTCAGCCAGCTCGCCTGGCCCGACATGCTGGTCGAGATCGACGTGATCGC
>JBFWQM010000320.1:0-5118 GCA_050249455.1 Rhodospirillaceae bacterium
CTGCTCGTGCTGTGCGCGCTGCTCGCCGTCGCGCTCGGCGCGCTGACCGGGCTGCCGGTCGCCTCGATGATCGCGGCGACGGCGCCGGGCGGGCTCGCCGAGATGTCGATCACGGCGAAGGTGCTCGGCCTCGGGGTGCCGCTGGTCATCGCGTTCCACGTCACGCGGCTGTTCATGATCACCCTGGCGGCGATGCCGGTCTATCGCGCGCTGCAGTACCTCCGCGGCCGGCGGACGGCGATCGGCGAATAGGCTATCATCGCGCCTCCGAACAACGGGGGCATCGATGATCCAGACCGAGACCGTGACCGTTTCCGGCAGCCCGATGGAGATCCTCTATGCGGCGCCGGCGGAGCCCGGCCGCCATCCCGGCATCGTCGTCGCCCATCACCGGCCCGGCCAGGATGCCTTCACCGTGCACGTGCTGGAGCGGCTCGCCGGGCTCGGCTACGTCGCCGCCTCGCCCACGCTCTACCACCGCCGCCCCAAGGAGGAGCACACCGGCAAGGCGCGCGAATACATGACCGACATCGAGATCATCGCCGACCTCAATGCCGCCGCCTCCTTCCTGGAGGCCCGCGGCGACGTGCGCGCGGACGCGCTCGGCATCCTGGGCCACTGCATGGGCGGGCGGATCGCCTTCCTCGGGGCCGCGGTGGACAAGCGCTACAAGCTCGCCGGCGTGTTCTACGGCGGCAACATCGGGGTGGCATGGGGCGACGGCCCGTCGCCGCTCGACCGCGCCATCGGCATCGGCGGGCCGGTCTACGGCTTCTTCGGCAACGACGACACCAACCCCTCGCCGGCCGACGTCGCCCGGATCGACGCCGAGCTGACCCGCCTCGACATCCCGCACGTCTTCCACCAGTACAACGGCGCCGGCCACGCCTTCCAGGCGTTCGACCGCGAAGCGGCCTACCGCAAGGACGCGGCCGAGGACGCCTGGGGCAAGCTCTCGACCTATCTCGACCGCGAGCTCAAGGCGAAGAAGACCGCCTGACGCGGAGGACCCCGCCGCGCCGCTGGCCTACGTTGCCGGATCCAGGCCAACGACGAAGGCCGCGACCGCGTCCACCGCCTCCGCCACGTTCTGCTTCTGCGTCCGCCCGCTGCCGCGCGGCGGCGTGAAATCGTGGTTGCCGCCGGGCAGCCATTGCAGGCGGATCGCCGGCGACAGCGCGTAGCCCGCGACCTCGTCGCGGGTGCCGAACGGATCGCGCTCGCCCTGCGCGATCAGCGCGCGCGTGCGCAACGCGGCAAGGTGCTCGGTGCGCAGCTTTTCCGGCCGGCCCGGCGGGTGGAACGGATAGCCGAGGCAGACCAGGCCGGCGACCCGCAGCTCGTCGGCCACCATGCTCGCCATCCGCCCGCCCATCGACTTGCCGCCGATGACCAGCCGGGACGGGTCGAACCGAGCGGCCACGGCGCGCCAGGCATCGAGCAGCACCGGCGCCCGGTCCGGCGGCCGGCGCTTCCCGTCGCGCCGGCGGGCGGCCATGTAAGGGAACTCGAAGCGGACGACATGGATGTCGTGCGCGGCGAGCTGCGTCGCGACCGCGGTCATCCACGGCGTGTCCATGCCGGCGCCAGCGCCGTGGGCGAGGATCACCGTCCATGCGGCATCGGGCGGGCCGTCTTCAAGTAGGTCGTTGGACATCTTGCGTGCGGAGGCGCCCCCTCCCCCAACCCCCTCCCACGAGGGGAGGGGGCTTTGTCGCCGCGCCTCGCCGCTGCTCCCCCTCCCCTCGTGGGAGGGGGTTGGGGGAGGGGGCGTATCCGCGCGAAAGACGACTAGAGCCCGAACAGCTTCACCGCGGTGTCGCCGAGGATTGCCTTCGTCTCGTGCTCGCCGAAATGGCAGGCATGGACGATCTTGCACGGCTCCAGGTCGCCGATCGGGAACGGATAGTCGGAGCCGAGCATGATCTTGCCGGTGCCGACCTTGTCGGCGAGGAAGCGCAGCGCCGCCGGGTCGAACAGGACGGTGTCGAAGTAGAGCTTCTGGAACTCGACCGCCGCGTCGGCGTAGTCGCCCTTGTGGATCGCGTTGTTGCGCGACAGCCGGCCCAGCATGTAGGGCAGCGCGCCGCCGCCGTGCGACAGGATGAACTTCATGCCGGCATACCTGGTGAAGTGGCCGGCATAGAGCATGCGGGCGATCGCGGTGGTGGTATCGACGCCGCGGCCGACCGCGTTGTTCATGTCGTAGTCGTTGAGCCGCACGTCGCCGCAGCCGAACATCGGGTGCAGGTAGACCGCCGCGCCGAGGTCGGAGGCCGCCTGCCAGAACGGGTCGAGGTCGGGATCGTCGAGGTTGCCCGACCCGCCCTTCGGCTGGGTGCCGATCATGGTGCCGCGGAAGCCCGCCTTCATCGCCTCGCGCAGCACCTCCGCCGCCAGCTTGCCATTCTGCAGCGGCACCGAGCAGAGCGGCTTCAGCCGCGGCTGGCTCTCGCATTCGCGCAGCAGATGCTCGTTGATGAACCGGCTCCACGCCAGGCCTTCCTGGTCGGGCAGCTCATAACCAAAACTGTCGAGCCAGCCGCCGCACACCTGCACGTCGACCGACTGCGCGGACATCCACTCCAGCCGCTTCTCGGTATTGCGCAGGCCGGGCGAGACCGGCCGGGTCGGCGCGCCGCCGCAGAACGCGAACTTGACGCTGCCGCCGTCGGTCAGCGCGCTGACCGAAGGGAACGCCTTGCTGCTATGCAGCGCGTCCAGCATCGACTGCGGCGTCAGGTGGGCGTGGGTGTCGACGATCATTTCGTGGCTCCTTGCGCGTGCGCGGCCAGCAGCGCCTCGACGTCCTTGAGGCGCATCGGCAGGGTGGTGATGGACAGGCCGAGCGGCGACAGGGCGTCGTTGACCGCGCCGACCAGCGCGGCGGGGCCGCCGAGATAGCCCGCCTCGCCCGAGCCCTTCTGGCCCATCGGCGTGTGCGGCGACGGCGTGCAATGCTCGGTCAGCCGGATGTGCGGCACCTCGTGCGACGACGGCATCAGGTAGTCGGCGAAGGTGCCGGACAGGAGCTGGCCGTTGTCGTCGTACTCGAACTTCTCGTACAGCGCCGCGCCGATGCCGTGGGCGATGCCGCCGCAGGTGATGCCGCGCACGATGTCGGGGCTGATCACCGTGCCGCAGTCGTGACCGATGTAGTATTCGAGGATCTCGACCCGGCCCGTCTTCGGGTCGATCGCGACCAGCGGCACGTGGGATTCGAACGAGAAGCACGGGTACATCTGCACCCGCCCGTCCTCGGTCGGCATCTTGCCGCCGGTCGGCACCTCCCAGCAGTAGTTGACCTGCAGGCCCGGCTCCATGCCCGGCGGCATCAGGTGGTACTTGCGGTGGGCGATCCGGACAAGGTCGTCCCACGAGAGCTTCTGCGACGGATCGTTGCGGTTGATAATGTTGCCGGAGTCGTATTCCAGCCGGTCCTCCGGCACGCCCATGTTGTGCGCGGCGATCTTCGCCAGCAGCGCCTTCAGCGCCCGCGCCGCGCCCGACGCCGCGCCGCCCAGCATGATCGCCATGCGGCTGCCGACCGGGCTGTTCGACGGGAAGGCGCCGAGCGAGTCCGAATGGACGACGCGGATGATGTCGGGGTCGCGCTCCAGCTCCTCGCCGACCACGACGGAGACCAGGGTCTCGTGCCCCTGCCCAGACGTCGACGTCGCGATGATCGCGGTGACCGCGCCGGTGGAATCGACCTTGAGCTGACAGGATTCCATCCAGGTCGTGGTGTCGTTGAGCGGGTTGAACAGCGGCTCGAACGCCGAGTTGCCGCCCGACGGCTCCAGGCAGGTCGAGATGCCGATGCCGGCAAGCTTGCCCTCTGCGCGCAGCGCGTCGCGCTTCTGCACCAGCGCGTCCCAGCCCGACAGCTCCAAGGTCTTGCCCAGCACCGCCTCGTAGTCGCCGCTGTCGTACTCGGTACCGGACGGGATCAAATAGGGGAACTCGTCCTTGCCGATGAAGTTGCGCCGGCGCACCGCCAGCCGGTCCATGCCGAGAAAACCGGCAACCCGGTCCATCATGTGCTCGATCGCGACGTTGGTCGGCGACTGGCCGAAGCCGCGCACCGCGACCTGGCTGGTCTTGTTGGTGGTGACCGAGATCGCCTCGTAGGAACAGGTGCCGATCTTGTATGGCCCGACGATGGCGCCGATCGGCTTGCCGAGCTGCAGCGGCGAGCGGCCGGGATAGCAGCCGACGTCGTCGAGCGCGCGCATGCGGTGCGACAGCACTTGGCCGTCCTTGTTGAACGCGACCTCGACGTCGAAGATGCGGTCCGGCCCGTGCGCGCCGCCGCCCGACATGTATTCGAGCCGGTCCTCGATGAACCGCACCGGCGTGCGCAGCGACTTCGCGAGGTAGCCGCACAGCACCGTGTGCGGCATGCCGCGCTTGGTGCCGTAGGAGCCGCCGACGTCGACGTCGTAGTGGACGCGGATGCCGTTCGACGGCAGGCGCAGGCAGCCGGAGAGCTGGTCGGGGAACTTGGGCATCTGGACCGATGCCCAGATGTCGAGGATGTCCCTGCCCTCGTCCCACTTGCACACCACGCCGAAGGTCTCGATCGGGACGGTGGAGCTGCGGCCCCAGCGGACGCGGAAGTCGAGCGTGTGGTCGGCGCGCGCGAAATCGGCGTCGACGTCGCCGTAGAGGAAGGTGCGGCGGAACAGGACGTTCGACTGGTGGCCGGGGTGGACGGGCGGCGAGCCCGGCTCCAGCGCCTGCTCCGGGTCGATTACGAACGGCAGGGTCTCGTACTCGACCTCGATCAGCTCGGCCGCGTCCTCGGCGATGTAGCGCGAGTCGGCAACCACCGCGCACACCCATTCGCCGGCGTAGCGCACCCGCTCCACCGCCAGCGCGTACCACTTCACGCCGGGGATATCGAGGCCATGCATCATCGGGTTGGTGTTGGCGGCGATCTCCTCGCCGGTCACCACCGCGCGCACGCCGGGCACGGCGAGCGCCTTCGACGCGTCGATCGAGACGATGCGGGCGCAGGCGTGCGGGCTCTGCACCACCGCGACGTGCTTCATGCCGGGCACCGAGATGTCGGCGACGAAGCGGCCGCGGCCGGTGATGAACCGCTTGTCCTCCTTG
>JBFWQM010000321.1:0-5039 GCA_050249455.1 Rhodospirillaceae bacterium
TTGCGCGAGCGGTAGACGGTGACGTGCTCCATCCCGGTCACCTCCAGGGTGTCGGCCTGCGCCATGAGGTTGTTGGTGTAGCCGCCGCCGCCGTTGGTCTTGCGGCAGGTCGAGCAGTAGCAGTGGTTGATCGGGTACGGCGTGTGCGATACGACGGAGAACCGCACCGCGCCGCAGTGGCAGGAGCCTTCGAGCTTCATGTCCGGACCCTTCTCGCCCAACGCCGCCGGCCGACCGGCGGCCCGATCCAGCCTACACGCGCGCCGCGCGCCGTGCATCGCGCTCGTCGCGGCGCTGTTCGTCGCGCCGGCGCGCGCGCAGACGGTGACGATCGCGCCGGAAACCGACGCGGCCGCGGCGGTCGCGGCGGCGCCGGCCGGCACCGCATTCGTCTTCGCGCCCGGCGTGCACCGGCTCGCCGCGCCGATCGTGCCGAAGGACGGCGATTCCTTCGCCGGCCGGCCGGGCGCCGTGCTGTCGGGCGCCGCGCCGCTGTCGGGCTTCGTGCGCGAGGGCGCGTTCTGGGTGCTGGCGCGGGCGTTCGCGGAGACCGGCGGCCACGGCGCGTGCCGCCGCGCGGCCGACGGCACCGGCCGCATTGCCTGCCGCTTCGCCGAGGAACTCTTCGTCGACGGCGCGCCGGCGCCGCGCGCGGAATCGGCCGAAGACGTGGACGCGGCCGGCTGGCACCTCGACGCCGGACGCGGCCGGCTGGTGCTCGGCTTCGACCCGGCGGGCCGCACTGTCGAGCTCGCGGCGGCGCCGGCGGCGTTCGCCGGCCCGGCGCGCGGCGTCGCGATCCGCGGCCTGGTCGTCGAGCGCTTCGCGAACCCGGCGCAGCGCGGCGCGATCCAGGGCATGGAGAGCGAATCCTGGACGGTCGAGGGCAACGTCGTCCGCTTCAACCACGGCCTCGGCATCCGTGTCGGGCCGCGCATGCGGGTGACGGGCAACCGCGTCCACGACAACGGCCAGCTCGGCATCGGCGGCAACGGCAACGACGTCGTGGTCGAGGGCAACGCGATCGTCGGCAACAACCGCCTCGGCTTCGACCCGGAATGGGAGGCCGGCGGCGCCAAGTTCGTGCTGACCCATCGGCTGGTGCTGCGCGGCAACTGCGTCGCCGGCAACGGCGGCAGCGGCCTGTGGACCGACATCAACGCCGACGACACGCTGGTCGAGGGCAATGTGGTGGTCGGCAACGCCAACGCCGGCATCCAGCACGAGATCGGCGGCCGCACGGTCATCCGCGGCAACCTCGCCGCCTTCAACGGCCGGGCCAAGGACGTCTGGCTGTGGGGCGCGCAGATCCTGGTGCAGAACTCGCGCGACACGGTGGTCGAGGACAACACCGTCGTGGTCGCGGCCGACGGCGGCGCCGGCATCGCCCTGGTCCACCAGCGCCGCCTGGACGGCTACGGCAACCCGGCGCTCACCGTGCGCAATACCGTGCGCGGCAACCGCATCGTCTACCTCGGCGGCGACGGCCGGTCGGGCGCGGTCGCCGACGCCGATCCGGACGTGCTGCTCGGCGGCGGCAACGTCTTCGCCGCGAACCGCTATGTCGGCGTCGATCCGGGGCGCGCCGCGTGGGCGTGGGGCGGGCGGATGCTGGCGTGGGCGGACTTCCGCGCCGCCGGGCACGAGGCCGGCGGCAGTCTCGCTTCCGGCGTCGCCGCGGCGCTGGCGCCGGTCGACGGCGCGCTCAGCGGTCGCTGCGCCGCTCCAGGATGACCGGGCGCGCGTCATAGGGGAAATGCGTGCGCACCCACGGCGAGCTGCGGTCGAGGCCGCGCAGCGCATAGTCCGCCGGCTCGACCCGGCGGTAGTCGCGCTCCAGCCAGCCGCGGTCGAGCTCGTAGAACAGCGGCGTGACGACGATGGCCGGCGGCCGGATCAGCCCGCGCTCGATGGTCCAGGCGCAGAACTCGTAGTTGTAGGTGCGCGCCCCGCCGGCGCGCGCGAGGTAGAGGTAGACGCCGGCCGCCGCGGCGCCGTCGGGTATCGGGTGCGCGCCGAGCGTGCGCGCCGCCGCGGCATAGTTTGCCGCCGCGGGGTGGACGAGCCCGGCGGCGAGCGACTTCACCGCCTCGTAGGCGACGCCGACCGTGACCAGGGCGACCGCCGCCGTCGCCGCGGCGCGCCGCGCCGGGACGCGCAGCAGCGCGTGCATCAGCAGCATCACCAGCAGCGCGCTGGTCACCTGCGCCTGCAGGTAGTCGAGCGCGGAGACCAGCGACACCGCGACCAGCAGCGCTGCGTAGATCGCGGCTGGCCGGCGCAGCGGCCGCCACAGCCACGCCGCCGCGGCCAGCAGCGCCAGCGCCGGCGCCAGCCGCAGGTAGCGGTGCAGCCGGCCGAAATGCTGGTCCAGGTTGCGCAGCGCCGCATAGAGCTGGTCGGCGGTGCCGGCCGCCTCGGGCCGGATCTGGTGGACGAAGACGAGCTGGCGGCCGATGTGGCGCACCACGCTCGCCAGCGCGTCGGGCGCGACGGTGGCCCACAGGCCGAACAGCGCGAACGCCATCGCCGCGGCGAGGCCGAGATAGAGCGCCGCGTCGCCGCGCCGCCCGGCCGACCATGTCGCCGCCGCGCCGAAGCCGACGAACGCGAACGCCGCGAGCGGCGAGGTGAACAGGCACAGCGCCGCCAGCGCGCCGGCGGCGATCCGCCGCGCCGCCGACGGCGGCCCGAACAGCACGGCGAGCGAGGAGAGCCCGAGCAGGATGCCGAGCGACTGCGGGTGCGGGTTGATCGCCATGCAGAAAAAGATGCCGGCGGCGAGCCATGCGCCCCATGCCGCGCCCCGCTGCGCGTCGCGCCCCGGCGCCGGCCCGCGCACCGGCAGCCGCGCCGCGCACAGCCACAGCGCCGCGATGCCCGCGACGTGGATCGCCGCCGAGCCGAGCTGGAACGTCGCGAGCCCGACCCCGAACGCCTTGTAGAGCGCGGCCCAGAACAGGATGTAGCCGGGCACGTAGACGTCGAACCGGTCGGCCAGCGCCGGGTCGAAGCACGACAGCCCGAACGACGCCGCGCGGCCCTCGGTCGCCAGCCGGATCGCCGGCTCGTGGAAGAACTGGAAGTCGGCATAGGGCAGCGGCAGGCCGAGCGCCCACAGCCCGCCAAACCACGCCGCGGCGATCAGCGCGGGCACGGCCGGCCCGTCCGCCCGCAGGACGGGGCGGCGGCGGTCGTCCTCGCGCGGCGACGGCGGCGGCATGGCGGGTTGATAGCACGCGGCGGTTAACCGGGGCCGAGTCGGGCGCCGGGGTGGCACAGTTGGTCTGGCATTGCGAGGCGGAAGCGCCCCCTCCCCCAACCCCCTCCCACGAGGGCAGGAGGCCTTGTCCTCTCCCTCCCCTCGTGGGAGGGGGTTGGGCGGAGGGGCCGTCACCGCGCGCCGGCTGTCCGCCGGGACCCAACCCCGGCGACCGATTGAGTCGACCCCGCGTGCTACCTTCCCCGCCGTGAAGACGTTCCTCATCCTCCTCGCCGCCGCGCTGGCGGGCTATGCGCTGTTCGGCAAGGGCTTCGCCTATCTCGGCCGCGCGCCGCTGTTCGTCGGCGAGGCGGTGCTGGCGGTCGGCGTCGCCCAGCTCGCGTGGTCCGGCGCGTGGCGGGCGGTGCCGCGCAGCGCCACGATTGCGGCGATCGTCGCGTTTGCCGCCTGGGGCGCGGCGCGGACGCTGCCTTATCTGCCGGTGCACGGCATGGACGCGCTGCGCGACGCCGTCGTGTGGGGCTATGCCGCGTTCGCGCTGCTGGTCGCCGCGGCGCTGCGGGCGGAGGCCGCCACCGGCCGCGCGCTGGCGCTTTACGCCGCCTGGGCGCCGGCCTACCTGATCGCGATCCCGGCCCTCTATCTCGGATTCCGCTTCGTCGAGCCGGCGATTCCGTTTTGGCCGGGAACCGACGTGCCGCTGGTGTTCCTCAAGGCGGGCGACATCGGCGTCCATGTCGGCGCGGCCGCGGCGTTCCTGCTGCTGCGGCCGGGCGCGCGCGACGGCCGGCCGCCGGCGCCGGCGATCGACTGGGCGGCGTGGGCGGCGGCGGCGTTCATGATCGTGCTGCTCGCCGCGATCAAGCGGGCGGGCTTCGTCGCCGCAGTGGCGGCGCTGGTGGTCGCGACGGCGCTGATGCCGAGCTGGCGCGCGCTGCGCCCGGTCGCCCTGGCGGCGGCGGTCGTCGCGGCGGTGGCGGCCGGCGGGCTCACCCTCGACTTCGGGTTCCAGCAGCGCCCGCTGTCGCCCGCGATGCTGGGGGAGAGCCTGTCCAGCCTCGCCGGCGAGACCGCGGTCGGCCACCTCGACGGCCCGAAGGGCTGGCGGCTGGAGTGGTGGCGCGCCATCGCCGGCTACACCGTGTTCGGAGAGCTGTTCTGGACCGGCCGCGGCTTCGGCGTGTCGCTGGCCGACGCCGACGGGTTCGCCGACAACGTCGATCCCGGCAACCGCGGCCCGCACAGCGCGCATTTCAACATCCTGGCGCGCGCCGGGGTGCCCGGCCTCGTGCTGTGGGGCGCGGTCAACCTGTGCTTCGCCGCCGCGGTGCTGCGCCGGCAGCGCCGCGCGCGCCGCGACGGCGCCCGCGGCGCGGCGGCGACCGGCGCGTGGCTGCTCGCCGCATGGGCCGCCTTCCTCGCCAACCTGTCGTTCGACGTCTACCTGGAGGGCCCGCCCGGCGGCATCTGGTACTGGAGCCTGGTCGGCTTCGGCATCGCCTGGGCAGCCGGGCCGGCGGCGGCGCGCCGGGCGCCGGCCGGCGCCCCGTCGCGGGCCGCGGCGCCATGACCGCCGCCGCCCGGCCGCCGCGGGAAGCCTTTGTTAACCATGCCGGGCCTAAGCCTTGCTTCCGTCATGGCCGCGTCATTCCGACCGCACGCAGGACCGTTCCCCATTGCGCAAGTGGCTGACCTCCGGCTTCTGGGCGATCGTCGACCAGGGGGCCTACGCGGGGACGAACTTCATCGTCAACATCGCGCTCGCCCGCTGGCTGCCGCCCGACGCCTACGGCGCGTTCGCGGTCGCCTACGCGGC
>JBFWQM010000322.1:0-5013 GCA_050249455.1 Rhodospirillaceae bacterium
ATTTCGAGGAGTTCATCGACCGCTACGGCGCGACCGACGCGGGCAAGTACACCGCGACGCGCGACGTCACCTCCTACGCCATCATCAAGGAGGAGGAGGCCGGCCGCGCCTCGCCGCACGGCGGCGCGTGGCTGAGCTTCGAGCACATCCCGGAGCCGGAGCTGCGCGCGGCGTTCGGACCCGTCATCGACCGGCTGAAGAAGAACGGCATCGACCTGCTCAAGGACCCGGTGGAGGTGGCGCCGATCGCGCACTACCACATGGGCGGCGTGCGCGTGGACGCCGAGATGGCGACGCGCGTGCCCGGCCTCTACGCCGGGGGCGAGGCGGTCGGCGGCGCCAACGGCGCCAACCGGCTGTCCGGCAACGCGATCACCGAGGCGTTCGTGTTCGGCGAACGCGCCGGCCGGTTCGCCGCCGGCTTCGCCGCGAACCGCGCCGCGGCATGGGACGCGGCGGCGGCCGCGCCGTTCGTGGACGAGATCGCGGCGGTGAAGGGCCGCATGGTCGCGGGGAAGAAGTGGAAGCACTCCCCCACGGGAGCGATGATGACGGAGCTGCAGTCCCTGATGTGGGAGAAGGTCGGGCTGCTGCGCACGGCGCCGAAGCTCGACGACGCGCTGGCGCGCATCCGCGCCATGCGCCACGAGCAGCATCCGGCGCTCGAGCTCGCGGCGGAGACGCCCTACAACATGGCGCTGCTCGACTGGTTCGACCTGCGCTCGTCGCTGCTGACGGCGGAGACGGTGGCGGCGGCGGCGATCGCGCGGACAGAGAGCCGCGGCGCGCACCAGCGCGAGGACTTCCCGCACACCGACTCCGCGCAGACCTTCAACCAGACGCTGGCGCTGGATCGCGGGACGGTCCGCCTCGGCAAGGCGCCGGTCGTCGGGCACAGCTACGAGATGGCGGACGCGGTGGCGGCACAATGAGCGAGACCCTGAACGCCGGCCCTGCCACCAAGACGATGACCCTGCGGGTGCGCCGCGGCGCACCCGGCGAGACGCCGCGCTACGATGCGTTCGAGGTGCCGTACCAGGACGGGACGTCGGTGCTCGACGCTTTGATGTGGATCCGCGCCGCGGTCGACCCCTCGCTCGCGGTGCGCTTCAGCTGCGTTAACGCCAACGCGTGCAAGGAGTGCATGCTGCTGGTCGACGGCAAGACCGAGTACGCCTGCACCGCGCGGCTCAAGGCCGGCGTCGTGACGCTCGATCCGCTCGACAACAAGGAGCTGATCCGCGACCTCGTCACCGACATCGTCCCGCCCAAGGAGCGGCTGCGCAACATCGTCGGGTAGCTGGGCGGCGGATACGAAGAGGGCGGGTCTGAGACCCGCCCCTACGTAGGGTCGGCGTGATCGCTGATGATTTTCCGTAGGGGCGGGTCTCAAACCCGCCCGCGGCGTCACCGCGCCTCGCCCTCGATCATCCGCGCCAGCAGGCGCTGGGCGGCGATCACGCCGGCGTCGGCGTTGATGTCGATCTTCGGGCGCTTCTCGCGGTCGCTGTCGATCGAGGCCTGCTGCGCCTCGATGATGCCGACGTCCTCGAAGAACGCGCCGCCGGCCGCCTTCCTCAGGAACTCGGTCAGGCTGTCGTCGTCGCGGCGGAAGTTGCGCGCGTGGTGCCAGAAATAGTGCGACGTCGTCGCGGTCTCCGGCGTGATGGTGTGGTTGGAATACATCTCGATGCCGTGGGTGCGGTCGCCGTCGGGCGCGCCGGTGCCGGCGGTGGCGCAGCCGACGTCGATCACCACGTGCGACGGCGGGTGGTAGGTGATGAGTTGCCAGCGGTCGACGTTGCCGTTGTAACCGCCGGCCTTGGCGAACATCGGCGGCGGTGGATTGTCCAGGATCCAGCGGTCGATCTGGATGCGGTCGTCGTGGCGGGCGACGTGGACCGGGAACTCGACCACCGCATCGGAGCCGAGCGTCGATGCGTGCACGTACTGCACGTGCGACAGGTCCAGCAGGTTGTCCACGATCAGGTTGTAGCCGCCCTTGACGTAGAAGCGGTCGCCGACCGAGACCCAGCCGGGATCGTCGTTCCAGTGGTAGTCGGGGATCGCCGCGGGGTCGGCGCTGGCCGCGTCGCCCATCCAGATCCACACCCAGCGGTGGCGCTCCACCACCGGATAGGACCGGATCGCCGCGCCGGGGGGCACCGCGGTCTGGCCGGGCACCTGCACCACGGCGCCGCTGCGGTCGAAGACGAGCCCGTGGTAGCCGCACTGGATCGTGTCGCCGATCACCTTGCCGCAGGACAGCGGCAGGTTGCGGTGGACGCAGCGGTCCTCCAGCGCCACCGGCTTGCCGGCGCGGTCGCGGAACAGCACCACCGGCTCGCCCAGGAGGGTGCGGGCCAGCACGCCGCCCGACGGCACCTCGTGGTTCCACGCCGCCACGTACCAACAATTGCGCAGGAACATCGTCCTCTCCGGAAATCGCTCGGCTGGCGATGATAGTCGCGATCCTCGGCTGCGACAATTCGGGCCGGGATCCGATGGCCGCCGGTGCCGGGTGCGCGCAACGCCTTCGACCGTCGCCGCGCCGTCGGCAACGTCGGCAACCCTGCACGACGCGCGGAATTGTCGCACTTCAAGACCAAAGCATTCGCGGGCCGATCAATTAGCTAGCGAAGCACATGGAACTTTTCCCGAAACAACAAAGGCATGGTCGCCCGTGAGCGATGATACCCGCTTTCGGATTCATCAACAGTCCCTTGCGGGTGCAATAAAGCCGATGAAACCAACGATGCTGGATTCATGCCTCTTTAGTTCGCCCAGTCAGACAATCCGCGCCATTCGTTGACCGAAATTTCTCGCGCGTCGTTGCGGGCGCGCGAGGCAAGACATGAGGACAAGCGCGATGGCAGCGGCCGAGATCACGCCAACCGGCAGGGAGTGTCCGTTCGGTGACGAAGAACTGATCGTCACGAAGACGGACCTCAAAGGCCACATCACCTACGCCAACGACGTCTTCCTGCGCCTTTCGAAATACCCGATCAGCGAGGTCATCGGCGCCCCCCATTGCCTGATCCGGCACCCGGAGATGCCGCGGTGCATCTTCCAGCTCTTGTGGGACACGATCCAGGCAAAGAAGGAGATCTTCGCCTACGTCGTGAACATGGCGCGCGATGGCGACCACTACTGGGTGTTCGCGCACGTCACGCCGACCCTCGACGCGCAGCGCAACGTCACCGGCTTCCATTCCAACCGCCGCAAGCCCAACCCCGAGCAGGTCGCGGCGATCAAGGTCCTGTACGGCCAGCTCCTGGCCGAGGAGAACCGCCATGCCAACCGCAAGGACGGCATGATGCGCGGCTACGAGTTGCTGATGGACACCCTGAAGAACAAGGGGCTCGACTATGACGAATTCATCTTCACTGTCTAAGGCGACGCTGTCGGTCGCCGCCGCCATTGGCATCGTCGTCGCGTCGGGCGTGGCGCGGCTCGCGTTCGGCGTGGCGATCCCGTCATGGGCCGTCGTCATCGAGATTGCGGCCGCCGGCGCGGCGCTCGCATTCGCCCTGTGGTCGCTGCGGCGCGCGGCCCAGCATGTTCGCGCCGCATCGGCGGTGTGCATGCGGGCCGCGCACGGCGACTTCGACGCGCGGATCGAGGGCACGCCGGACAATGGCGAGCTGGCCGCGCTGCAGACGGCGGTGAACGCCACGCTCGCGAATTTCGATGCCTTCCTGCGCGAGACCTCGGCAGTGTGCGCGCGCGCCGCGCGCGGCGACCTCGAGGCCCGCGTCCTCGGCACCTATGAGGGCGCCGGGCTGCTCAAGATGCAGAAGTCGGTGAACGACATGCTCGACATCGTCGATGCGTTCGTCCGCGAATCGGCCGCCTCGATGGAGTATGTCAGCCGCGGCAAGTGCTTCCGCAAGGTCCTGGTGCGCGGCCTGCCGGGCTCGTTCCGCAACGGCGCGGTCGTGATCAATGCCGGGACCGAGGCGATGGACCGCAAGATGCGCGACCTTGCCGTCGTCGCCCAGGCGTTCGGCGACAGCATGGATTCGGTCGCGCAGATGCTGGCCGGGGCCGCCACCGAGCTGCAGTCGGACGCCGGATCGATGGCGGCTGCGGCCGAGCAGACAAGCCGGCAGTCGACGGCGGTCGCGGCCGCCGCGGAACAGGCCTCGACCAATGTCCAGACCGTAGCGAGCGCGGCGGAGCAGCTGTCGGCGTCGATCGCCGAGATCAGCAGCCAGGTGGCGCGTTCGGCGGCCAGCACCGGGCGCGCGGTCTCCGATGCCGGCCAGACCAACCTGCAGATCGAAGGCCTGGCCGAGGCTGCGCAGCGCATCGGCGATGTCGTGAAGCTGATCAGCGACATCGCGAGCCAGACCAACCTGCTGGCGCTGAACGCCACGATCGAGGCGGCACGCGCCGGCGAGGCCGGCAAGGGGTTCGCCGTCGTGGCGTCCGAGGTCAAGAGCCTGGCCAACCAGACCGCCAAGGCGACCGACGAGATCGGCGTCAAGATCGCCGAGATGCAGGCCGCCACGACCCAGTCGGTGCACGCGGTGCAGACGATCGGCCGCACCATCGCCGAGATCAACGAGGTCTCGGCGACGATCGCATCCGCGGTCGAGCAGCAGGGCGCCGCGACCCGGGAGATCGCCCACAACGTCCAGCAGGCCTCGGCCGGCACGACGGAGGTCACGGCGAACGTGGTGGGCATCAGCGAGGCGGCGGCCGACACCGGCCGGATCGCAAGCCGCGTGAGCGGCGCCTCGCAGCGGATCAGCGGCGAGGTGAGCACCCTGCGGGCTGAGGTGGAAAAATTCCTCGCCCGGATGAAGGCGGCGTGAGCTCCGGCCGTTGACGGGCGGCGGCGGGGCGGCTCAGGACGCGCCGCCGCCGGCCCGGCCTGACTTCGCGATCATCTCGACCAGCCGGGCCGGCTGGATCGGGATGTCGGTGATGCGCACGCCGAACGGCTTCAGCGCGTCCTCGACGGCCGAGGCGATCACCGCGGTCGCCGGGATGGTGCCGCCCTCGCCC
>JBFWQM010000323.1:0-5003 GCA_050249455.1 Rhodospirillaceae bacterium
GGCGGTGGAGCGCGGCAACAAGATCGTCTTCTTCGGCAACGGCGGCAGCGCGGCGGACGCGCAGCATTTGGCGGCCGAGCTGGTGGTGCGCTACCGCACCGACCGCGCGGCGATCGCCGCGATCGCTCTGACCACCGACACCTCGATCCTCACCGCCGCCGCCAACGACCTCGGCTTCGACCAGGTGTTCGCGCGCCAGGTGCGCGCGCTGTGCCGGCTGGGCGACGTGGTGATCGGGTTGTCGACCTCCGGCACCAGCCCCAACGTGCTGGCGGCGATGGCTGCGGCGCATGAGGTCGGCGCCGTCGCCGCCGCGCTGTCGGGGCGCGACGGCGGCAGGCTGGTCGGCCTCGCCGACCCGCTGCTGATCGTGCCGTCCGACGTCACCGCGCGCATCCAGGAGATGCACATCACGCTCGGCCACATGCTGTGCGGCGCGCTGGAGGACTCGCTCGCCGTGACCCAGGCGGCGGCCGCGGCGCCGGGCGAGACGGGGCGATGACCGACCTGTCGGCGCTCGCCGCCGACGTGGCGCGGCTGGGCGCGGCGCGCGTCGTCGTGGTCGGCGACGTCATGCTCGACCGCTTCGTCTACGGCGAGGTGACGCGCATCTCGCCCGAGGCGCCGATCCCGGTGTGCCGGGTGACCGACGAGACCGCGATGCTGGGCGGCGCCGGCAACGTCGTGCGCAACCTGGTCGCGCTCGGCGCGCGGGCGGACTTCGTCGCGGTCGTCGGCGACGATGCGGCGGGGCGCGACGTCGCCGGGCACACCGCGGCGCTCGCCGGCGTGACGCCGCGCCTTGTGACTGTGCCGGGCCGCGCCACGACAGTGAAGACGCGCTACGTCGCCGGCGGCCACCAGCTGCTGCGCGCCGACCGCGAGACCGACGCGCCGGTCGGCGACGGCATCGCCGACTCTGTCGTCGCCGCGGCGGACGCCGCGCTCGCCGGCGCCGGCGTGCTGGTGCTGTCCGACTACGGCAAGGGCGTGCTGCGCGCCGACGTGACAGAACGCCTGATCGCCGCCGCGCATGCGCGGGGCGTGACGGTGATCGTCGATCCGAAGAGCGCCGACTACGCGGTCTACCGCGGCGCCGACATCGTGACGCCCAACCGCCGCGAGCTGGCGGAGGCGAGCCGGATGCCGGTCGCGACGGACGCGGAGATCGTCGCCGCGGCGCGCCGGTTGATGGCCGACCACGCGATCGCCGGCATCCTGGCGACGCGCAGCGCCGAGGGCATGACTCTGGTGACGCAAGGCACGGCGACCCACCTGCCGGCGCAGGCGCGCGAGGTCTACGACGTCTCCGGCGCCGGCGACACGGTGGTCGCGACCCTGGCCGCCGCGCTCGCCGCCGGCATCGCGACGGTCGACGCCGCGCGGCTGGCCAATGCGGCGGCGGCGATCGTGGTCGGCAAGACCGGCACGGCGGTCGCCTACGCCGACGACCTGGTGGAGGCGCTGCACGCGACCGACCTGCTCAGCGGCGAGTCCAAGGTGCTGCCGCTCGCCCGCGCGCTCGACCGCATCGAGCTGTGGCGCCGCCGCGGCGAGACCATCGGCTTCACCAACGGCGTGTTCGATTTGGTCCACCCCGGCCACCTGTCGCTGCTGGCGCAGGCGCGCGCGGCGTGCGACCGGCTGGTCGTCGGGCTCAACTCCGACGCCTCGGTGAAGCGCCTGAAGGGGCCGCAACGCCCCGTGCAGTCGGAGGCGGCGCGCGCCGCCGTGCTCGGCTCGTTCGCCGCGGTCGACCTGGTGGTGATCTTCGGCGACGACACGCCGCTGGAGCTGATCCGCGCCATCCGCCCCGACGTGCTGGTCAAGGGCGCCGATTACACCGTGGACACGGTCGTCGGCGCCGACCTCGTCCAGGCCGCCGGCGGCAAGGTGGTCCTCGCCACCCTGGTCGAGGGCCAGTCGACCACCGCGACGATCCGCCGGATGGGGAAGTAATTACCGCCTCAGAACCGCGGGTCGGCGAGGCGGGAGAGGCGGGCGCTGGCGGTGAGCGCGAAGCGCAGCAGCTGGCTGCGCCGCCGCGTCGGGTGCAGGGCGAAGGCGGCGGACGGGCGGATCACCACGGCGTCGTAGGCGTCGGCGACGATGACGCCGTGCTCGGCCGGCAGCAGGTGCTGCGGGAAGCCCTCCGGCACCGCGAAATAGAACGCGTTGCAGTAGGGCAGGTATTCCGGCCACTTCAGGTCGGCGCGCAGGTCGGCGACGCTGGTCTTGACCTCGACGATCGTGAAGTCGGTGGCGGCGCTGAGGCCGATCACGTCGGCGCGCCGGCCGTTGGGCAGGCGGAACTCCACCAGGGTGCCGAAGCCCTGGTCCCCCAGCATGCGGCAGACGCCGCGCTGCAGCGCCTCGGCCAGCCGGCGCGCCGCCTCGTCCTCGGTGCGGGCGGGCGGCGGGGACGGGGGGCGGATCAGCGGCAGGCCGGGCGGCCGGTCGTCGGTCACGGCATCTCGCACTTGGCAGGACCACGGGGTTCAGTCAGGATCGCAAGACCGAGCGACAAAGACAACGGCCGCGATCGGCCGATACAGGGAGCCTTCGATGATGCCGGGCCTTCGCCTCCTGGCGGCCGCGTCCGCCGCCGCCGTCGTTTCCGCCGCCGCAATCTCGGGCGCCGCCGCGCAGGTGGTCGCGATGGGCGCCAGCCCGCAGGGCAGCTGGACCTATTCCGCCGCCGCGGCGGTGGCGAAAGTGGCCGGCGACAACGGCATTCAGATGCGCGTGCAGCCGTTCGGCGGCACCACCACCTACGTGCCGCTGATCAACGCCGGCGAGCTCGACTTCGGCCTGTCGGGGCACCTGGAGGTGATGCAGGCGACGCGCGGCATCGACGACTTCGAGGGCAAGCCCAACCCGGCGCTGCGCGTGGTCTCGGTGCTGACGCCGATCCACGTCGCGGTGTTCGTGCGCGCCGATTCGGGGATCCGCACCGTCAAGGACCTCAAGGGCAAGCGCGTGCCCGGCGACTACGGCGCGCAGAAGATCATCCAGGTGCTGCTCAACGGCGTGCTCGCCAACGGCGGCCTGACGCCGGCCGACGTCACCTGGGTGCCGGTGCCCAACGTCAACCGCGGCGCCGACGATTTCGCCGCCGGGCGCGCCGACGCGTTCTACTTCGCGCTCGGCTCCGGCAAGGTGCAGGAGACCAACGCCAAGTCGCCGATTCGCGTCCTGCCGCTCGACACGTCGCCGGCGGCGATGGCGGCATTGCGCGAGAAGGTGCCGGTCGCCTACTCGGCGCGGCTGGAGCCGTCGCCGGCGCGCGTCGGCGTCGCGGCCCCGACCGACATCATGGCCTACGACTACCTGTCGATCACGCATGCGAAGGCGAGCGACGAGGCGGTCTACAAGCTGACCAAGGCGATGCACGGCAACCGCGAAGGGCTGATGCAGGCGTTCCCGCCGCTGGCGGGCTTCGCGCCCGACAAGATGGCGCGCGACCTCGGCGGCCTCGTCTACCATCCGGCCGCGGTGAAGTTCTACACCGAGCAGGGGCTGTGGCCGCCGAAGAGCTGAGCGCTCAGCGCCGCCCGGCGAGGATGGCGAGGTAGAGGCCGACGCCGATCACGGCGATGCCGACCAGGTGGTAGGCCATCAACGCCTCGCCCAGGAAGCCGATCGCCAGCGCGACGATGTAGACCGGCAGCAGGTTGGTGTAGAGCCCCGCCCGTCCGGGGCCGAGCGCCGAGACCGCGCGGTTCCAGTACATCGTGCTGACGGCGGAGCCGAACACGGCGAGAAACAGGGTCGTGGTGATCGTCTTGACGTCGAGCGTCATCGGCCACCCGGACAGCGATTCGACGACGTAGAGCGGGAACGTCATCGCCGCGCCGGTGGCGAGCATCGCGAGGACGGCGCCGAGCGGGCCCAGGCCGCGCGGCACCTTGCGGATCCAGTTGGCGTAGAGCGCCCAGCTGACGACGGCGCCGAGCACCCAGAGGTCGCCCGCGTTGAAGCGGAACGCGGTCAGGGTCTCGATATCGGCGCGCGCGATCAGGATCGCGACGCCGGCGAAGGAGATCGCGACGCCCGCCCACTGGCGCAGGCTGACCCGGTCGCGGAACAGGATCACCGCGAACACCATGATCGCCGTCGGCTCGATCGCGTTGATCAGCCCGGCGTTGACCGCGGTGGTCTGGTGCAGCCCGGTGAACATCGCCACCGTGCCGCCGCCGAACATGAAGAAGCCGAGCAGGCTGAACGTGATCCAGTGCCGGCGCAGGATCGGCCAGTCGGCGCGCAGCTCGCCCCACGCGAACGGCAGCAGCACCAGGAATCCCAGGAAGCAGCGCCAGAAGGTCAGTCCCAGCGGCGGCGTCACGCCGTGCACCCAGCGCCCCATCACCATGCCGGCGGCCCACAGCAGCATCGCGAATGCCGCCGCGGCGTGCGGCGACCGCCACCAGGGGCTCGCGGCGGCGGCCGCGCCGGTCGGGCTCATGCGCTCCGTTCCTCTACTTGCGGCGGTCGAAGATGGCGAGGTAGAGCCCGGCGCCGATCACCGCGATGCCGATGACGTGGAACGTCATCAGCGATTCGCCGAGGAACAGGATGGCGAGCGCGACCGTGTAGGGCGGGATCAGGTTGATGTAGAGCCCGGCGCTGCCCGGCCCCAGCCCGGCGACGGCATAGTTCCACAGCCAGATGCCCAGGGTGGACGACAGGACGCCGAGCAGGCCGATCGCGATCAGCGTGTTGAGGTCGAAGGTCATCGGCCGCACGGTGACGCTCTCCCACACGTAGAGCGGCAGGCCCAGGATGCAGCCGGCCGCCAGCATCGCGATCACCAGGCCGTAGGGGCTGAGGCCGCGCGGCACCTTGCGCAGCCAGTTGGCATACATCGCCCAGCTGAACATCGCGCCGATCACCCACAGGTCGCCGACGTTGAAGCCGAAGTTCAGCAGCACGTCGATGTCGGCGCGGATCGCCAGCACGACGACGCCGGCGAACGAGATCGCGATGCCGATCCACTGGCGCAA
>JBFWQM010000324.1:0-5001 GCA_050249455.1 Rhodospirillaceae bacterium
GTCCGCACGTTGCGGTAGCCCAGGCGGTCGAGCCGCGCCCGGCCCTGCTCCGCCAGTTCGTCGATGATCTCCACCGTGTAGACCGTGCCGGAAAGCTCGGCGAGCAGCGCCGCCTGGTAGCCCATGCCGGTGCCGATCTCCAGCACCGCGTCGGTCGGCCGCGGATCGAGCAGCGCGGTCATCAGCGCGTTGATGTACGGCTGCGAGATGGTCTTGCCGAAGCCGATCGGCAGCGGCGAATCGAGATAGGCATAAGGCTGCACCTCCAGCGGCACGAACTCGTGCCGCGGGATGCGGCCCATCGCCCCCAGCACCCGCGGGTCGAGGCCGGGGTCGGCGCCGCCGCCGATGCCGGCACCGCTGGCGTGGGCGACGATCTCCTCGACCATCTGGTCGCGCAGCAGTCGGAACTGGGTGTCGTCCATGACCGCACCTGTGCACCGCTACCAACCGGCCGGCAATACCCCGCCAGGGCCGGACCTCCGATCGTCGCAATCTTGTCACATCGCCGCCGTCCGGCGGTAGCCCCGCGTGTGCCGCGGCCGCAGCGGAAATGCTAAAGTGGGGTGACCGTCCGCCGCGAAGGATTCCTGCGACCATGCTGCGCCGCTTACTGGCTTCCCTGCTGCTCGCGGCGATCGCCGTCGCCCCGGCCGCCTGTGCCGGCCGCGACCTCGACCGGGCGCTCGCGCTCGAACGGCGCGGCGACCATGCCGCGGCGGCCGCGGCGTACCGGCCGCTTGCCGAAGGCGGCGACGTCACCGCGCAGATCCAGCTCGGCACCCTGCTGGTCGCCGGGCGCGGCGTCAATGAAGACCCGGCCGAGGCGGCGAAGTGGTTCCGCGCCGCGGCCGACACCGGCAATACCGAGGCGCAGCTCTATCTCGCGCAGCTCTACATGCGCGGCTCGGGCGTGCCGTTCGACCTGCGGCAGGCCGCGGCGTGGTATCGCCGCGCCGCCGAGCTCGGCAACACAGAGGCGGCGGCCGAGCTCGCCGGCATGACGCTCAACGGCATCGGCGTGCCGCCCGACCCGGCCGGCGCACTCGCGCTCTACCACATGGCGGCGGCGAGCGAGGACCCGGAGATCCAGCTCACCCTCGGCATCATGTACGGCCAGGGCATCGGCACCGACGTCGACGCGGCGCAGGCGATCGCGTGGCTGCGACGCGCCGCCGACCAGAACTACGCCCGCGCGCAATACAACCTCGGCGTCATCTATGGCCGCGGGCTCGGCGTGCCGGCCGACCCGGTGGAAGCCTACAAGTGGCTCGACATCGCTACGCTGCAGGGCGACGAGGAAGCGAAGGACGCCCGCGACGTCGTCGCCGCCGACATGTCGCCGGCCCAGGTCGCCGAGGCCAAGGCGCGCACGCGCGCCTGGCGGCCGAAGATGAACTGAGCGGCGGGCTTCAGCCGTTCGCCAGGCGCGCCGCGAGCCGGCGCGCCAGGGCGCCGACGACGCGGCGGCGGTACCACGGGGCGACGGTGGTGGTCTTCATCGGGCGCGCCTGGCTGCGCACCGTCTCGCGCAGGGCATCGAGCGCCGCGTCGTCGAGCGGCCTGCCGCGGAATGATTCGGTTCCGGCGACGAGCTGCGGGAACGGGTTCACCGCGGTCAGCGCGACTCTCAGGTCGGCGACGTTGCCGCCGTCCATTGCGAGGCGCACCGCGGCGCCAGCGAGCGGGAAGTCGATCGAGCCGCGGATGCGCGACTTGGCGTAGGCGGATGCACCGGCCGCCGCCGCCGGCAGGCGCACCGCGCACAAGAGCTCGCCCGGCGCCAGGTTCAGGTGGTCGAGCCCGTCATTGCGGTAGAGCGCCGCGAGCTTCATCTGGCGCCGCCCCGCCGGCGACGCGATCTCCACCGTCGCGTCGTGCACCAGCAGCGCCGGCGCGAGGTCGCCGCTGAACGCGGCGAAGCAGCGCTGGCCGCCCGGCGCGACGTGGCACACGTCGCCGCGGTGCTTCAGGCAATAGCTGTTGGCGGCGCGCCACCATTCGCTCTGGTTGTAGTAGAGGCAGCGGGTGTCGAGGCACAGGTTGCCGCCGACCGTGCCGTAGGCGCGGTGCGTGGGCCCGGCGACCGCGCCCGCGGCATCGGCCACCGCCGGAAAGCCCGGCCGCATTGCGGGATGCGCGGCGAGCGCCTCCAGCGCAACGCCAGCGCCGATGCGCAAGCCCTCGCCGTCCTCCGCGACCGTCGCGAACCCGGCGACCGCCGACAGGTCGACCAGCGCGGCGGGCCGCTCGATGCCGCGGCGGACGTTGACGATCATGTCGGTGCCGCCGGCGACGAAGCGCGCACCCGGATCGGCGGCGGCGAGCGCCACCGCCTCCTCCACCGTCGCGGGGCGGTGCAGGCGGAACGGCGGCAGCGCCTCCATCAGCGTTTCCTCGCGTCGCGCGCGCGCTTCTCCATCGCCTCCAGCAGCCGGTCCGGCGTCACCGGCAGCTCGTTCGGGCGGATGCCGGTGGCGTCGGCGACCGCGGCGGCGAGCGCCGGCAGGAAGCCGGCGAGCGAGGCCTCGCCCGCCTCCTTGGCGCCGAACGGGCCGTAGGGGTCGTTCGACTCGACGATGTGGACCTCGATTGGCGGCGACTCGACGATGGTCGGTACGCGGTAGTCCAGCATGTTGGCCGCGACCGGCAGGCCGTCGTGGTAGCGCGTCTCCTCGGTGAGCGCCTGGCCCATGCCCATCCACACCGAGCCCTGCACCTGGCCTTCGACCGCCAGCGGGTTGAGCGCGCGGCCGCAATCGTGCGCGACCCACACCTGCTCCACCTTCACCTCCGCGGTGTCGGGATCGACGAACACTTGCACCACCTGCGCGGCGTAGGAGAACGCCATCGTGCCGCCGATCGCGGCGCCGCGGTACTTCTTGCCGCCGTGAGATTCCGGGATGGTGGAGAAGTTGCCCTTCACCGTGATGGTCCCCGCCTCGGCGAGCGCGGCGGTCACCACGTCCTCGAACGCGAGGCCGCGGTCCTGGCTGCCGGCGCGGTAGGTCTCGCCGAGGCATTCGACGTCCTCCGGCCGCACGCCGAGCTTTTTCGCGGCGGCGGCGACCAGCAGGGCCTTCAGGTTGCTCGCCGCCTCGATCGCCGCGTTGCCGACCATGTAGGTGACGCGCGAGGAATAGCTGCCGTTGTCCTTCGGCGTCACCGCGCTGTCGGACGCGATGATGCGGATGCGCCCGAGGTCGAGGCCGAGCACTTCGGCCACGCACTGCACCAGCACGGTGGACGAGCCCTGGCCGATCTCCGCCGCGCCGGTGAGAAGCGTGATCGAACCGTCGAAGTCGAGCTTGAGGTTGACCGTCGCGTGCGGCTCGCCCGTCCAGTGCACCGGCTTCGACGCGCCGCTGACATAGTGCGAGCACGCGACCCCCAGCCCGCGGTTGGGGCCGAGCCTGCCCTTCCTCTCCTTCCAGCCGGAGGCGCGCTCGACGATGTCGAGGCATTCGGGCACGCCGTAGCTGTTCACCATCAGGTCGTTGGCGGTGAAGGTCGGCGCCTTGAGCAGGTTGGCGCGGCGCACCGCGAACGCATCGAGGCCGAGCTCGGACGCCATCGCATCGATCAAGTTCTCGAACGCGAAGCGCACGTTGACGGTGCCGTGGCCGCGGAACGCGCCGTTGGGCGGCGTGTTGGTGAGCACGCGCCAGCCGTCGTAGCGCACCGCATCGAGGTCGTAGAGCGCGAACAGCATCGAGCCGGAATAGAGGATGGTGACGATGCCGTAGCTCGAATAGCCGCCGCCGCGCTGCACGCTCTCGCACTCGACCGCGGTGATCCTGCCGTCCTTGCGCATGCCGACCTTGAGCCGCGTCTTCTGCTCCGGCCGGCCGCGGTGGGTGATGAAGGTCTCCTCGCGGCTCGCCACCAGGCGCACCCGGCCGTTCGCTGCGCGCGCCAGCAGCGCGCACACCAGCTCGATCGCCAGCGCCTCGGTGCGGCAGCCGAAGCCGCCGCCGATGTGCGGCTTGATCACCCGGATGCGCGACTTCTCCATGCCGAGCGTGCGCGCCAGCATCAGGTGGACGTAGTACGGCACCTGGGTCGAGGCGCGCACGGTGATCTCGTCGCGCTCCGCGTCGTATTCGGCGAAGGCGGCGTGCGGCTCGGTCTGCACTTGGCAGACCTCGCTGCACAGGAAGGTCTCCTCGCGCACCAGGTCGGCGGCGGCAAAGCCCGCGTCGACGTCGCCGATCGCATAGTCGACATGGCGCTCGATGTTGCCGGGGCGGTCGTCGTGCAGCAGCACGGCGCCGGGCGCGCGTGCCTCCTCGACGCCGAAATAGGCTGGCAGCTCCTCGAACTCGACGCGGACCAGGTCGAGCGCGCGCTGCGCGGTGTCGGCGTCGACCGCGGCGACGCCGACCACCGGCTCGCCGCGGTAGCGCACCTTGTCGCGCGCCAGCGCCCACTCGCCCATCGCGACCGGCAGCACGCCGTGGGTCGCGGCGCAGTCGGCGCCGGTGACCACCGCCGCGACGCCGGGCAGCGCGCGGGCGGCCGCGACGTCGACCGAGACGATGCGCGCGTGCGCGATGGGGCTGCGCCACAGCCGGCCGACCAGGACGTCGTGGCCGCCGAAGTCGGCGGCGTAGCGGGCGCGGCCGGTCACCTTCTCCGGCCCGTCGACCAGGGGCTGCGGCACGCCGATCGAATGGACCGGGCCGTCCATCAGCGCGCTCCCGTCTCGCAAGCGGTCTCGCGCGCGGCGGCCTGCACCGCCTCGATGATCTTCACGTAGCCGGTGCAGCGGCAGATGTTGGCGGCCATGCCCTCCCTGATCTCGTCCTCGGTCGGGTCGGGGATGGCGCGCAGCAGGCCCTCCGCCGCCATGATCATGCCGGGGGTGCAGAAGCCGCACTGGGCGCCGAGCTTCTCGTGGAAGCCGCGCTGCAGCGCCGACATCCGCCCGCCCTGGTCCAGCGCCTCGATGGTCTCGACGTCGCGGCCGTCGCACACGGCGGCCAGGGTCAGGCAGGCATG
>JBFWQM010000325.1:0-4942 GCA_050249455.1 Rhodospirillaceae bacterium
ACTACCGGCCGCACCCGACGGTGGGCCTGCGGGACGGCGACATCTACTTCTTCAACGACGAGGCGGCGGGCGGCGTGCACGCCTTCGACATGTTCACCGGCGCGCCGGTGTTCGTCGGCGACCAGCTCATCGCCTGGGTCACCTGCGGCGGCCACCAGGGCGATTCCGGCTCGCCGGTGCCCGGCGGCTTCAACGCCAAGGCCAAGACGCGCTACGAGGAAGGCCTGCACATCCAGATGATGCGGATCGGGAGCGATTGGCTCCTGAACCAGGACGTGCTCGACATGATGACCGGATCGGTGCGCAACGCGTTCGTGTTCGCCGCCGACTTGCGCTCGCGTGTCGCGACGCTGAAGTTGATCCGCGACCGCCTGCTGCGCGAGGTTGAGCGGCGCGGCGTCGAGGCGGTGGTCGGCGGCATGCGCAAGGTACTGGTGCGCGCCGAGGCGGCGGCGCGCCACCGCTTGTCGCAGCTCAACGACGGCATCTTCCGGGCCGTGATGTTCAATGACGACGATCTCGGCGGCGACCTCGGCCTGACGCGCATCCCGGTCACCATGGTCAAGGAAGGCGACGGCCTGACGATATTGGTCCAGGGCGTGTCGCCGGAGAACCGGCTGGGGCCGATGCATTCGACTTGGCACCTGGTGCGCGCGGCGACCGCGGTCTACCTGTTCTCCTATTTCTACCGCGGGCTCGCGCCCAACGCCGGGCTGCTGCAGCCGGTGCGCTATCTGGTGGAAGGGCCCTCGATCGCCAATTCCAGCTTCGACCTCGCGCACGGCATGGGCACCTCCATCGCCGCCTGCGTGGTCAACGGCACGCACGTGCTCGGCTCAAAGCTCCTGTTCGACAGCCCGTACCGCGAGGCGGTGCAGGCGCCGCATTCGCGCAACCAGAACGTCTTTGTGTTCGCCGGCGAGAACCGGCTGGGCTACATGGCGGCGAACTTCACCGGCTCGGCCAATGCCTCCGGCCAGGGCGGCCGCTTCGACGGCGACGGCGAGAGCGCGATCGGCTTCTTCTGGGGTCCCTTCACCGACGCCGGCGAGACCGAGGAGATGGACACCCGCCTGCCGCACTTCGTGTTGAGCCGGCGCATCGACCGCAACTTCCATGGCTTCGGCAAGTACCGCGGCGGCGCGCCGATGGTCGAGATGTCGACCGCGTGCGGGCACCGCGGCTGCATCCTCTCGTCGTGGGGCAGCGCCGACAAGCTGAGCCACAATCCCGGCCTGATGGGCGGCTATTACGGCCCGCCCAACCCGCGCGTCATCATCCAGGGCACCGACCTGTTCGACAAGGCCAAGCGCGGCGAGGACATCGACGTCAGCTACTACACGCTCCTGACCGAGCAGACGTTAAAGGGGAAGTACCGGATCGAGCCGTCCGGCCAGCTCGCCGAGCGGTTCGACGAAGGCGACGTGATGATCTTCAGCATGGGCGGCGGCGGCGGTTACGGCGACGTGATCGAGCGCGATCCGGACGCGGTGCTGCGCGACCTCCACGACGGCATGATCAGCGCCGAGGTGGCGCGGGAGGTCTACCGCGTGGCGATCGACCCGCGCACCGGCCTGGTCGACGCCGCCGCGACGGAGAGGTCGCGCGCGGCGCTGCGCAAGGAGCGGCTGCGGCAGGGCAAGCCGTTCGATGCGTTCGTGAAGGCGTGGTCGCGCCGCAGGCCGCCCGCGAAGGTGATCCGCCACTACGGCGCCTGGCCGGAGCCGCGGCAGCCCGGCTACGAAAAGAGCTTCTGGGGGCAATACGCCTGATGGCCGCCAAGCTCGACTCCTACCAGTCCAAGGCGCGGCGCGACCTGTTCGTCCCGATCGCTTTCACCCTGGCGATCAAGCTGGAGCAGGCGACATACGCGGAGCTGGCGGAGGATCCGGGCTTCGCCGCGTTCACGCTGCGCTCCATGCTCAAGCTGTTCAAGGCCGACGGCATCGTGAACTGGTTCGATCCCTGGCTGGAGGCGGAAGCCGCCGGGGCCGCGGTGGCGCGCGACGACCTCGGCCGGGCAACGGGTGCGCCGGCGGCGCCGAAGGCGCTGCCCGACGCGAAGGACTTCATCGCCGCGGCGCCGATCGCGCGCGTCCTCGACCTGACGCGCCGGCTGTGCGCCGAGACCAAGGACGACGCGCTCGTGCTCGGCACCCTGACCGGCCCGCTCGGCCTCGCGCGACGTTTGGCGCCGAAGGGCAAGAAGGGCGCGGATGCGGTGCGCGCGGTGGCGCCGCTGTCGCTCGCGCTGGCGAAGGAGTACTGCGAGGCGGGGGTGTCGGCTCTCCTGATCGCGGAAGAGGAGGCGGTGACGGACGCCGGCGCGCTGAAGCCGCTCGACGCGCTGCTCAATCTCGCGAACTACTACGGGACTCCGGCGGTCCTGCTGTGCCGCGGCGAAATGGACGCGTCGGCGCGCAAGGACATCGCGGCGCTCGGCGTGCGGCTGGTGGCGGCGCCGGGCGGCGGCGACAAGGCGCATGTGGTGCCGGGCGACTCTCTCGCCGACGCCGCGGGCGCCAAGGCGTGGGTGGCGGCGCGGGCAGGGTCGCGCGGCGGCCGCCTGTTCCTGACCGATTGGGACATGGCGCCGGAGACGGCGCCGGAAGCGGTGATGGCGTGGCAGGCTGCCATCGCCGGCGCGTGAAGAAGAAGGGACGGCAGAGGCTTCATGTACAGCATCGACATCGACATCGGCGGCACGTTCACCGACGGGTTCTTCTCTGACGGCAAGGAGGTGAGGACCGAGAAGGTGCTGACCACGCCGCACGACATCACCGAATGCTTCATGAACTGCGTGGTCGCGGGCTCCAAGGCCTTCGATCTCGAGCTGGCGGAGTTCCTGCGCCGCACGTCGGTCGCGCGGGTCTCCACCACGGTCGGCACCAACCTGATCGTCCAGCGCGCTGGCCCGAAGCTCGGCCTGATCGTGACCGAGGGGCACCAGAGCGACCTCTACGGCAACGGCACCGCGCCGATCCTCGACCACTTCGTGCGTTCGGACATGGTCTACGGCGTACGCGAGGAGATCGACGACAAGGGCCGGGTCGCCGCCGAGCTCGATTCCGACGAACTGCTGCGCGCGGTCCGTCAGCTCGTGCAGGCCGGCGCGCGCATGATCGTCATCAGCTTCGCCAACGCCTGGCGCAACGCGCACAACGAGCAGGCGGCGCGGGCGGCGATCCGGGCGCGCTATCCGGTGCACTATTTGCGCTCGGTGCCGCTGCAGCTCGGCACCGAGGTCAGCCACGTCGGCGACGACCACGCGCGCACCAACTCCGTCGTGCTGAACGCCTACATCCACAGCGAGATGGCGCGCACGCTCTACCGCGCCGAGGACAAGGTCCGCGCGGCCGGCTACCGCAACCCGCTGCTGATCGTCCATGCCAACGGCGGCAACGCCCGCGTCGCGAAGACGGTGGCGCTCAACACCCTGCACTCCGGCCCCGCGGTCGCCACCCGCGGCGCAGCGGTACTGGCGAAGATGCTGAAGCTGAAGCGCGTGGTGACCGCCGACATGGGCGGTACCAGCTTCGACATGGCGGTGATTGACGACGGGGTGCCGCCGAGCGCCGACACGCCGGATATCGACGGCGTGCGCGTCGCCGTGCCGATGATCGGCGTCGATTCGCTGGGCGCCGGCGGCGGCTCGATCGCCAAGGTCGACGGCGACGCATTGCGGGTGGGCCCGGAAAGCGCGAGCTCGGCCCCCGGCCCGGCGTGCTACGCCAAGGGCGGCATGGAGCCGACCGTCACCGACGCGAACCTCATCCTCGGCTACATCGACCCGGACAACTTCCTGGGTGGGCGCATGAAGCTCGACGTCGAGGCGGCGACGCGGGCGATCGACCGTCGCGTCGCGCGCAGGCTCAACGTCTCGGTGGCGGAAGCCGCGTTCGACATCCGCGCCGGTATCGACCGCGCGATGGCCGACGACATGAGCCGGCGGCTGGCCGCCCGCGGCACCAAGCCGGCGGACGTCACCATGTTCGCCTTCGGCGGCGGCGGGCCGCTGCACGGCTGCGCCATCGCCGAGCGCGTCGGCATCAGGCGCATCGTCGCGTTCCCGTTCGGTTCGGTGTTCAGCGCCTTCGGCGGTTCCACCACCAGCGTGCAGCATCACTACGCCAAGACCGTCGGCCTGCCCGCCGGCAAGGCGAAGGAGCTGGACGCGCTGCTGGCGCAGCTGCGCGAGCAGGCCGAGCGCGACATGATCGGCGAAGGCTTCGAGGTCGGCGACATCGGCTATCTCGCCCAGGCGGAGCTCTCGGCCGGAGGCAAGCACCGCACCATCGAGAAGGCGGGCCGCAAGATCCGCCTCGCCGACTTGGTGGACGGCGGCAAAGGCACCGTGGAGCAGCTCCGGCTGATCGCCGAGTGCAAGGTCGCCAACTGGCTGCCGACCGCCGCCAAGGGCGCCGCCAAGAAGAAGCCGCAGCCGCGGTCCACCCGCCCGATCGCCTGGCAGCGAGGAGACACGATCCCGACCGCCATCTTCGACCGGTTCGAGCTGGTGCCCGGCCAGACGATCGACGGGCCGGCGCTCGTGGAGGGCCCCGACACCAGCTACGCGGTCGCGCCCGGCTGGCGGCTGGAGGTGGACCCGTACGGCAACTTCGTTATGATCCGCGGGTAGGCAATCTGTCGCGCTCGGAGGCCGCCATGGCCAAGCTCCTCGACGGCGTTCGCGTGGTCGAGCTGGGGACGATGATCACCGGCCCGTTCCTCGGCATGCTGCTGGCGGAGCAGGGCGCCGACGTGATCAAGGTGGAGAACCCCGACGGCGGCGACCCCTATCGCCGCCATGCCGCAGGGTTCGAGGCCGTCAACCTGGGCAAGCGCAGCGTCGTGCTGGACCTGCGGACAGCGGAAGGGCGCGAGGCGCTGCTGAAGCTGGCCCGCCACAGCGACGTCCTGGTGGAGAACTTCCGGCCCGGCG
>JBFWQM010000326.1:0-4924 GCA_050249455.1 Rhodospirillaceae bacterium
TCGCGCCCGTCGTCTGGTCCGCCACGGCCTGCGCGGCGCGCGGCGCGATGTCGGGACGCGGGGTGGCGAAAGCCGTGCTGCCGGCCGTCAGTGCGACGGCCGCCGCAGTCAGCCAGATCGAACTACGCATGACGTTCTCTCCTCTGCTCACGAGTGCTCCTTATGCGCGGGCGTTCCCTTGATCGCTGTGGCCGTCGCGGGCGCGGTGCGGCGGCTCGTTCTCATTCGATTCTGTGTCGCGGCCGAACCGCCCGCTGAATCGATTCTGTGACGGTTCAACGTCGCCGCTCGCGGCGCTCATCCTCGGGCGCGGCGGGCGGCACGATGGTCGGCATCGGCGCGGTGTCCGCCGGCGGCGGCTTGACCATCTCCGTGTCGCCGGTCGGCGGCGGGCTGATGACCGGCGGCAGGTCGTCGCGCGGCGCCTGTCCAGGCGCCGCGGCCCCGGGCGGGACCGCTTCCGGGCCGCTCTCCGGCGCAGGCGCGGCGGGCGGCGCTTGCGGGCGCGGCGCGCCGCGCCGCGGCGCGTCCTGCGCCGCCGTCGCGGTCGCCGCCGCGAGCGCGGCCGCGACGATCGCAGTCATCCACGTGCCTCGCGCTGCCATGTCGTGTCCTCCGCGTTGACGGCCCGGTGTCGTGCCGCCGCTTCCCGGCGCCACCTCTTGGCAACACCCCCGGGACGCGGCCGTTCCGGGAACCGCGACCCGTGTCGCCTGTTGCAGATCGCATCGCTGAAACTTGACAGGAGCGTGGACATGGCACGGGGAGACAAGTCGAGCTACACCGGCAAGCAGCGCCGTCAGGCCGAGCACATCGAGGAAGGCTACGAACGACGCGGCGTCGGCAAGGGCGAAGCGGAACGCCGCGCCTGGGCGACCGTCAACAAGACGACCGGCGGCGGCCGCAAGTCCGGCTCGGGCCGGGGCAAGCCGACCGACAAGGCGCCCGCGCGCAAGGGCGGCCGCATCGGCGGCACCGCCGCGGCGTCGCGCCCGGCAAGCGCCCGTTCGGCGGCTGCGAAGAAGGCGGCGGCGACGCGCGCCCGCAATGCCGCATCGCAGTCGCGTTCGCGCTCGGCGGCCGGCAAGAAGGCCGCTGCCACCCGCGCGCGCCGCGCGGAATCCGGCCGCGGCACCGCCGCAAAGCGGACGTCGACGACCAAGCGGACTTCGACGGCCAAGCGGACGTCTGCGCCCAAGCGGACGACCACGACGCGCGGCCGTTCGGCCGCCGCAAAGCAGGGCGCGCGCACGCGGGCACGCCACGCATCGAAGTAGCGTCGCGGAGCGGCCGCCGCCGCTCGGCGGCGCGCGGGCATGTTCACGGGAGCGGGCGCCCAACCCGCTCCTTCTCCTTTCGCGCCGGGCGCGGTCGTGTCAGGCGGCGCGGAGCAGGCGATCGAGCACGTCGGCGACTTCGCTCGCGGCGTAAGGCTTGATGAGGATGGCGCTTGCGATGTCGCGGCCATCGCTGGCGACGCGGTCGCCGGAAGCGGTGGCGAACACGATCTTGGCGGCATACTTCCGGTGCAGCTCGCGCGCGATGGTGACGCCGTCGATGGTGTCGGAGAGATTGACGTCCATGATGACGAGGTCGGGCAAGGCCTCTTCGGCGATCGCCAGCGCCTGCTGCGCGTTGGCGGCGATGCCGACCACGGCGTAACGGCGGCGATCGAGATAGTCGCCCAGCGCCAGTGCCACGACGGCGTCGTCTTCCACGATGAGGACCTTGGCAGACACCCGTGCTGCTCCCCCAGCCCGATCTCCCGCCTCGGTCATCGCAAATAAACCTTAACGATGGTTAAACGCGGGCGACGCAGTCCTGCACGAAGCCGAGCTTGGCGATCGCCGGCGGCGACAGCACGAACGGATAGAGGTCCGGCTGGCCCATGCTGCGGTTCAGGCTGTTCACCGCGAAGGTCAGCGGCAGCCAGGCCTCGACCAGCCGGTCCGCGCCGGCGCGGTAGGGGTTGAAATCGACCTCGCCGGCCAGTCCCTCGCGGTCGGCGATCCGCGGCGCGATCCGCACGCCGAACGCGCGGGCGGTCTCCAGCGTGTCGACGATGTGGAGGTAGTGCGCCCAGGTCTCGGCCCAGTCCTCCCACGGATGTGCCGCGGCATACGCCGAGACGTGGCGGGCCTGCCAGTCGGCCGGCGGGCCGCCGTCGTAGTGCGCCTTGAGGGCGGCCGCATAGTCCGCCCGCTCGTCGCCGAACAGGGCGCGAAACGCGGCCAGGACGTCGGGCCGGTCGCGCACCAGCCGGTCCCAGTACCAGTGCCCGACCTCGTGGCGGAAATGACCCAGCAGGGTCCGATACGGCTCGTGCAGCGCGGTGCGCGCCTGTTCGCGCGCCTCGTCGTCGGCTTCGGCCAAATTCAGCGTGATCAGGCCGTGATCGTGGCCGGTGGTCACCGTCGCGGCGGCGCCGTCCGCCGGATCGGCCAGGAAGTCGAAGGCCAGCCCTTCGGCGGGATCGTCGGCCCGGCTGGGCAACGGCAGCCCCAGGTTGATCAGGGAGTAGATCAGCCGATGCTTGGCCCGTTCCAAACGCTGCCACCGCCGCAGGTTCTCCGCGGCCGACAGGTCGGGGATGACGCGATTGTGCCGGCACGCCAGGCACAACGGCTCGGGGTTATCGTTTGGGATCAGCCAGTTACAGGCGTCGTGGGCGGCGTTGGCGCAGAACCGCATCGGCCGGTCGGGTGCGGCCAGAGGCAAGACGGCATCCGGCGCGTCCTCCACCGCGCTCAGCACGGCCGCATCCGGCACGAAGCCGAGCCGGCGGCCGCACTTCTCGCACACGGTGTTCTCGAAATAGACGGCCTGGCCGCAGCCCTGGCACTGGAACAGCTTCATGGACGTCCCGCAGTAGAGGCGCCAACAAACGCGGGGAACCGATCGCGGTTCCCCGCAATCGCGCCGGCCTTGATTTCCCGCTCCGCCCGTGTCACATACTAACCAATCAGTATGTGAAGGAAGACGATGCCGCCTGCCGTCCTCGAGAGCGCCCGCCCCCGTCCGCCGCGTCCGCGGCGGGGCGGCAATGGCGTCGCCCAGACCAAGGCGGAGCAGCGCCAGGCCTCGATGGAGAACCTGCTGGCGGCGGCGCTGAGGCTCTTCATCACCCAGGGCTACCACGCCACCTCGGTGGAGGAGATCGCAGCCGCCGCCGGGCTGACCAAGGGCGCGGTCTACTTCTATTTCAAGAGCAAGGCGAAGATCCTGATGGACCTCCTGGACCGGGTCGAGGCGCTGGCGGTGGAGCCGTCGGTGCAGGCAGCGGCGGCGGCCGGCGGCAGCCCGCGCGCCCGACTGGTGGCCTTCATGCACACCCAGTCGATGACGGGGGCGGAGCGTGCCGAGCTTATGCTGCTCGCCATCCTGATGGCGACCGAGTTCCAGGGCACTGCCGACCCGGCGGAGCGCCGGCTGAAGGCGATCATGGGCCGGATGTATGCGCTGCTCGAAGGCATCATCGGCGACGGCAAGGCCAGCGGCGACTTCCGTGGCGACCTTGGAACGGCGGAAATGGTCAGCCTGGTCATGGCGGTGAACCAGGGCTGCTTTCTCGAATGGTACCGCCGGCGGCGCGAGCTGGACGGGCCGGAGCTGGTGCGCGCGATGCGCTCAATCGTGCTCGACGGCGTGACCGCCCGCTGACAACGTATCCGGAACTTCGGACTTACAAGACGATAGGGAGCGAGGACCGCAACATGGCAACGAAGCTGAAGCAGGACGATCCGCGCGAGCTCGCGCTGCAGGAGCGCATCAAGTCGGGCGTCAAGATCGAGGACGAGACCGAGATGACGCCGCGCTACCGCGACGTGCTGGTCAACACCATGCACATCGCCGCGGACCTCGAGGTCATGACGCTGCCGGACTATTCGCCGGCGATCAAGAACTCGCCCAACCTCGAATCGAAGATCGCGGTCGCCTCCGCCTGCCAGGACGAGCTCGGCCACGCGCAGGTGATGTACCGCCTGCTCGAGGATTTCGGCTACGACACGCACCAGTTCCTGTTCGAGCGCGACCCCAAGGACTACCGCACCTTTCAGCTCCTGGAGTTCCCGCACCTCGACTACATCGAGACCTGCGTCTCCATGTGCATCGGCGACCGCGCCGGCTACATCACGACCACGGACCTGGAGGACAACTGCTCGTTCGGTCCCTATGCGCGCTCGCTGCGCAAGGTGAACTTCGAGGAAACCTTCCACGTCAGCCACGGCGAGCGCACCGTGCGGTTCTTCTGGAACAAGTCGCCGGAAAGCCGCAAGCGCGTGCAGGAAGCGTTCGATTTCTACTTCCCGCTGGCCGCCGCGTGGTTCGGCGTGCCCGACCAGATGAAGAAGCGCACCGACCAGCTCGCCTACAAGGTGCGCGGCGCCTCCAACGACGAGATGCGCCAGAAGTGGCTGTCGCAGGTGGTGCCGTTCTGCGAGGAGCTGGGCATCAAGATCCCGGCCCACTTCGACGAGGAGACCGGCAAGTTCAAGCTCAGCTACGAGCCGCCGATCTATCTCGACGAGAAGAACCGCAAGTGGCACTTCGACAGGAAGATCACCTGGGAAGAGCAGTTCGCGATCTGGAAGCGCGGCAGCGAGTTCAAGGTGCCGGCGATCCGCCGCCTGCAGCTCGAGGTGTGGGGCAAGGAGCTCTGGTAGGCATGGCCGCGGCGACGACGCTGCCGACGCGCGAGGAGATGTTCGCCGCCCTCGAGGCGGTGAACGATCCGCACGTGCCCGTGAGCCTCCGGCGCATGGGCATGCTGCGCGACGTCGAGATCGACGAACGCGGCGTCGTCACCGTGCAGCTCTGCATCCCGTGCCTCGGCTGCCCCGGGGTCGGGATGCTGCACGGCCGGGTGCGCGAGGCGCTGATGGCGCTGCCCGGCGTCACCGACGTGGTGATGGCCGAAGGCTGGCAC
>JBFWQM010000327.1:0-4923 GCA_050249455.1 Rhodospirillaceae bacterium
ATCGAGGTGCGGACCGTCGCCGATGCGCTGGCGCTGCCGGCGGCGTGACGGACCAGGAGAGCGAGCGGATGGGCGACCTCTATTTCGAGGACTTCTTCGTCGGGCGCAAATTCACCACCGACAGCGTCGAGGTGAGCGAGGCCGAGATCATCGAGTTCGCCACGCGCTTCGCGCCCTTGCCGTACCACACCGACCCGGAAGCCTCGAAGGCGACGATGTACGGCGGCGTCATCGCCGCCGGCTACCACACCGCCGCGATCACCTTCGGGCTGTGGATCGAGACCGGCGCGTTCCGCGCCTGCGGCCTTGGCTCGCCCGGCGTGGACAAGCTGCGCTGGCTGAAGCCGGTGCGCCCCGGCGACACGCTGCACGTGGTCGTGGAGGTGATCGAGTCCTCCCCCGCCCCCACCCCCGGCGGGCGCGACGCCATCCGCCTCAAGTACGACACGATCAACCAGAACGACGAGACGGTGATGACCCTGACCAGCCTGCACTTCGTCAAGCGGCGGCCGGCCTAGGACGCTTCCTCCAGCCGCTGCGCGAACATCACGCGGTGGCCGTCGGGCGTGCGCACGCCCATCTCGCGCATGCCCCAGGGCTGCGACACCGGGGTGAACAGGACGTCGGCGCCGCGCGCGACGATCTCGAAGAAGAAGTCGTCCACCGCATCGACCACCATGTAGGCGAAATACTGGTGGTCGCCGAGGTGACGCGGCGGCAGCGCTTCGGGGCAGCTGCCGAGCTGGATCAGGCACGGGCCGCGGCGCACGAACACCCAGCCCTCGATCAACAGCACCCGCTCGAAGCCCATCACGTCGATCCACCACTGGCCGGTCTTCTCGGCGTCCGGTACCGCGAGGACGAAGCTGGTGGCGAGGATCTGGGGCCGTTGCGTCATCGCGTTCTCCCGCCGCGCGTCAGATCAGCTCGAGCGCCCGCCGCGTCGGCAGCAGCGGCAGCCAGTCGGGCACCTGCCGCCGGGCCAGCCAGTACGGCCGCCATAGCGCCGTCCACACCGCCCGGTCGAGCGGGGCGCTGCCCCATTCGACCGGCAGGTCACGAAAGCCCGTCAGGTCGTGCCCGTCGAGCCACCGCCCCGCCGCGGCCCAAACGTCGGCCGGCACGTCGCGGTTCAACGGCCCCAGCAGCGAGGAGATTTCCGGCACCGGGTTGTGCCACTGCCGAACGATCTCCAGCGTCGCCACGGGCTCGCCGTCGCGGCACACACGCCACAGGCGGCTGCGGCCGTGCGCCACCACATCGCCGTAGGTGACGACGCAGTTCCGCATCGCTTTTCCTTCCCGCATGATCTCCACGGCGCTGTCCAGCGGCACGAAATCGTAGCCGTCGACGTGCGCCGGGCACAGCCAGATGTCGGCGACCGGCCTGTCGCCCAGGTTCAGCAGCAGCTCGATCGCCTCCATCCAGGCGCGGGCCTCCTCGCTCGCCCGATCGTAGGACATGTCGGGCCGCCAGGCGGTTTCGACCAGGGCGCCGGCGCGCGTGCCGGCCCGGCGCGAGAACCACGCCCACAGGCAGACCCGGCGCAGGTTCCACATCGCCCGCGCGCCGACGAGGCGAAGCGCCTCGCGGCCGGCCCAGGCCGCGATCTCCTCGTCGGCCCAGGCCGAGGCGCCGGCGACCGCCTTGAACCAGGGCGCCGCCTGCCGCGGCCGCTGCGGCAGATGATTGGCGATGCGGCTGCGGAAGGCCACGCTGTCCGGCAGCGCCGGGAGCACGGCGGGGAGCAGGTCCGGCCGCAGCCGTCGCAGCCAGTACGGAACCCCGGCGGTCTGCGCCGCCCTCGGCAGCGGCGCGCCGGCGATCACCTGCATCATCGCCCCGGCGCGATCGATGCCGGCGCGGTTCCCGGCCAGCGTCTCCAGCAGCGCCGGGAAGGTCTCGGCGAGGTCGGCCAGCCGCGCATGGCGCGAGGCCAGGCGCAGCACGCCGGCCCGCACCTCCGGCCGGAACAGCGCGAGGCGGCGGTCGAGCCGCTCGGACCGCGCACGGCCAGCCGGCGCGGCGCGCAAGGCAACGTGTGGCATCGTCAGTCATCCCCAATGGCGCCGGCGTGCGGACACACCTCGGCCGTGGACCAAGGACCATCAATGAGCGAAGGACCCGGGAAGCCGGGACGCGGCGCTAGCTGACGCCTGTGCGGCCCGGGAAGCGTGCGACTGGCATGGCAGGCTCCCTTTGGGGAAGTGGGGTGGGGCGCGGTTTGTACACGATGCGGATGCACCGTGCAAGCGGGCATCAGCCGCCATAGAACCACGCGACCGCGGCGACCGCGGCGAGGATGCCGGCCGTGTCGGCGATCAGGCCGGCGGCGAGCGCGTGGCGGATGCGCCGGATCTGGACCGCGCCGAAATAGACCGCGAGGACGTAGAACGTGGTCTCGGTCGAGCCCTGGATGGTGCTGACGACGCGGCCGACATAGCTGTCCGGCCCGATCGCCGGGTCGTTGATGATCGAGGCCAGCACGCCATAGGCGCCCGACCCCGACAGCGGGCGCAAGAGCGCCATCGGCAGCGCCTCCGCCGGCAGCCCGACCAGGCTCGTCACGGGGGCGAGGACTCCGATCAGCGCGTCGAGCGCGCCCGACGCGCGCAGCATCGCGATGGCGACCAGGATGGCGACCAGATAGGGGATGATGCGGATGGCGACCGCGAAGCCGTCGCGCGCGCCTTCGACGAACGCCTCGTACACCCGCACGCCGCGCAGCACGCCGAAGCTCAGGAATGCGACGATCAGCGCCGGCATGATCCACGGCGACACCGCGCTGCCATAGGCCACGGTCAGCGGGATCGCCGCGACGATCGCCACGAAGGCGGCGACCGTGACCCACAGCGGGTAGCCCTCGTCGGCAGCGGAAAGATCGCCGGCGCCGGGCACCGGCTCCGGGGCGGCCGTCGGCGCGGCGGGACGGTCGGGATCGGCGGCGCGCGCCGCGAAGAACCGCGACAAAAAGATCGCGGCGACGATCGCCGTCGCGGTCGAGCACAGCGTTGCGAACAGGGTCGTCGGCAGGATGCCGGCCGGGTCGGCCGAGCCGGCGGCGGCGCGCAGCGCGATGACGCCGGTCGGCAGCAGGGTCACCGACGAGGTGTTGATGGCCAGGAACAGCACCATCGCGTCGGTGGCCGTCCCCTTGTGCGGGTTGAGCTTGTCGAGCTCCTGCATCGCGCGGATGCCGAACGGGGTGGCGGCGTTGCCGAGGCCGAGCACGTTGGCCGCCATGTTGAGGATCATCGCGCCCATCGCCGGGTGGTCTGCCGGCACCGCCGGGAAGGCGCGGACCATCACCGGACGGATCGCCTTGGCGATGATGCGCAGCAGCCCGCCCTCCTCCGCCACCTTCACCAGGCCGAGGAACAGCGCCATCATGCCGACCAGGCCGATGGAAAGCGTCACCGCGCCGCCGGCGGACTCGATGATGCCGGTGGTCAGCGCCTGCATCGGCGCCACGTCGCCGGGGCCCGCCGGGGTCCAGTGGAGCTGCCGCCACGCCGCGACGGCGAAGCCGGTCGCCACCAGCGCGAAGAAGACCGCGTTCACCGGCGCGCCGGCACGGCCCGCGCAGGGGTCATTCGGCGGCGACGGCCCGGCGCGCCCGCGCGTCGACCCGGCGCGAGACCAGCAGGCTGAACAGCCCCGCCATCGAGCAGCCGGCGACCAGCAGGAACAGGATGCGCGGCTCGCCGGCGTCCATCAGCCAGCCGAGGATCGCCGGCATCACCGCCGCGCCGAGGTCGAGCCCGGCGTAGACGAAGCCGAACACCTTGCCGCTGGAGCCGCGCGGCGTGATCGCGCGCACCAGCATGTCGCGCGCCGGGAAGGCGACTCCGAAGGTGGCGCCGATGACGGCGAACGCGATCACCGTCAGCACGTCGGGCAGCGGGGTCAGGGCGACGAGGCCGATCACCACCGCGCCGAAGCCATAGCCGACGGCGGCGATCAGGTCTGGCTGGCGGAGCCGGTCGACCACCGCGCCGCCGGCCAGGATGCCGACCGGCGTGCCGATCAGGAACGCCGTCAGCGCCATGTTGCCGATGGCGAGCGGCGTCTCGAACGCGGCCTCCAGCGCCGCCGGGGTGAACGACTGCAGCCCGATGGTGGCGCCGGCGATCAGTGCGAAGAACAGGAAGCACAGCAGGATCGACGGCTGCAGCATCAGCGCCAGGGCCGACTGCTCGGGCGCCTTGTAGCCTTCCTCCTTGCGGACGTGCGCGCTGTCGCGGAACACGCCGCCGTAGAGGTGCAGCACGACCAGGATCGGGATCGCGCACAGCCCGGCCACGATGATCGCCGGGCGCCAGCCGGCGACGGAGGCGATCGAGAACATCATTCCCGGCGCCACCGCGTAGCCGAGGAAGCCGCCGAAATTGTGCACGCTGTAGGCGCGGCCGATCCGCGGTTCGCTGACCGAGGCCGACAGGATGCTGTAGTCGCACGGGTGGAACGCGCTGTTGCCGATGCCCGCGACCATGGCGAGCCCGCACATCACCCAGTAGCTGCTGGTGACGCCGTAGAGGGCGGTCGCCGTCGCCAGCATGGCGAGCCCGATGATCAGGGTCAGCCGCGCCCCCAGCCGGTCGACCACGACCCCCATCGGGGTCATGGCGAGGCCGGAGGTGATGTAGAACACCATCACCACCGAGCCGAGCTGCGCGTAGCTCAGGCCGTCGTTGGCGACGATGAAGGGAAACAGCGGCGCGAACGCGAGCTGGTAGAAGTGGCTGTAGAAATGCGCCACGCCTACCAGCCCGATGACCCGGGTGTCCTGCCGGCGCGTCGCGGCCGCTGCCATGTCCATTGGTGAATGTTCCGTAACGCAGATTACCGGTCGATGAACGGAAGCCTCACGCGTCCGACTTGAGCCCCGCCGCGGCGATGCCGGCCAGCGCCGCCGCCTCGTCG
>JBFWQM010000328.1:0-4906 GCA_050249455.1 Rhodospirillaceae bacterium
TCGTCAACGAGGGCGTCTGCCAGGAGGTGGTGCTCGAGGGCGCGGCGCTGCAGGGCGACGGCAAGGGCCTCGCCATCCTGCCGATCCCGGTGTCGACGCCGGGCTTCGACAGCGCGCCGACCCTGTCGGCGACCAACGTCGTCACCCGCGACCCGGAGACGGGCGTGCAGAACATGGGCACCTATCGCTGCGCGCTGAAGGCGTCCGACCGCCTGGTGGTGCGCATGGCGACCCGGGTCGGCGGCGCCGGCGGCTACCGCCACTACCAGAAGCACCAGAAGCGCGGCGACAAGGAGATGCCGTGCGCCATCGTGCTCGGTTGCCCGCCTTACGTCGCATTCATGGGGCCGCAGAAGCTGCCGATCGACGTGGACGAGGTGGCGGTGGCCGGCGGGCTGGCCGGCGAGCCGATCAACATGGTGCGCGCGCGCACGGTCGACCTGATGGTGCCGGCGGAGGCCGAGATCGTCATCGAGGGCATGATCGACATGGAATACCTCGAGCCCGAGGCGCCGTTCGGCGAGAGCCACGGCCACGTCGCGCTGGAGGAGTTCAACATGCCGATGCGGGTGACCGCGATCACCCATCGCAAGCACCCGGTGGTGCCGTCCTACATCAGCCAGGTCGCGCCGTCGGAATCCTCGGTCATCAAGCGCGTCGCCTACGAGCCCCTGTTCCTCGCGCACCTGCGCGACGACCTCGGCATCAAGGGCGTCAAGCGGGTGTCGCTGCACGAGCCGCTGACCGGGCTGCTGCGCGTCACCGTGATGCAGCTCGAGAAGGGGATGCCGCGGACCGAGATCTGGCGCGCGCTCTACGGCGCGGCGTTCTTCAAGGGCGACTGCGGCAAGATCACCATCGCGGTCAACGACGACATCGACCCCGACAACGCCGACGCCATCCTGTGGGCAATGGCCTACCGGATGAACCCGGTGGAGGACGTGCGCACGCTGGAGCACCGCGGCCAGGGCCACGGCCCGAAGCGCGAGACCGACCAGGAGGAGGACTCGACGCTGCTGATGGACGCGACGATGAAGTCCGACATGCCGCCGCTGGCGCTGCCCAAGCAGGAATACATGGAGAAGGCGAAGGCGATCTGGGACGAGCTCGGCCTGCCGGCGGTGCGCCCGCGGCCGCCGTGGTTCGGCTACTCGCTGGGCGACTGGCTGCCCGAATGGGACCAGGCCGCCGAGCGCGCGGCGAAGGGCGAGTGGCTGGAGAACGGCCGCATCAGCGCCCAGCACCGCCGCAAGGGCATCAAGCCCGAAACCAAGTTCCGCCCCGACCAGCCCGGCAAGGGCAACGGCAAGGGCGGCTGAGCGCCTACTTCGCCGGCGGGTCCGGCCACGGCGGGACGGGCTTAGTCTCGCCCGGCCGGATGCCGCCGAGATGGTCGACTACCATGCGGTAGTCGCGGTCGGCCGGACGGTACACGAAGCGCCCGTGGCCGACCGCGCCGCCGCCCGAGACCGCGCGCAGGTCGAGCACCAGCGTGCCGTCCGGCGCCATCCGCGCGACGCCGATCGGCGCCCGCGCATCGTCCGCGACGGCCGCGGTCGCCAGCGTCGCCGCAAAGACGATGGCGACGAGCATTCCCGCCATGGCCGCTCGAACGACCGAAATCGTATCCGGCATCGGCGCGACCGGCCGGGCTTAGACGATCCGCACGTGCAGGTCGCCGACCCCGTCGATGTGGCCGTGCAGCGCGTCGCCGCGCACCACCGGCTTCGGGCCTTTCGGCGTGCCGGTGAAGATCAGGTCGCCGGGCTCCAGCCGGTCGAACGCCGACAGGCGGGCCATGATCTCTGCCGGGCCCCAGATCTGGTCGGCGAGGTCGCCGTGCTGGCGGGTCTCGCCGTTCACCGTGATCCAGATCGCGCCCTTGGCGGGGTGGCCGATCCGTGCGGCCGGCGCGATGGCGCCGACCGGCGAGGCGCCGACGAAGCTCTTGCACAGGTCCCAGGAATGCTGGTTGCGGATGCAGTCCTGCAGGACGTCGCGGCGGATCATGTCGAAGCCCACGGCGTAGCCGAAGACGTGGTCGAGCGCCTTCTCGCGCGGGATGTCGGCGCCGCCGGCGCCGATCGCCACCACCAGCTCGATCTCAGGGTCGAGATGGGCGGTGGCGGGCGGATAGCGGACGTCGCCCCCCTGCGACACCGCCGAATCCGCAGGCTTCAGCGACAGGCCGGGCTGCGATCCCTGCGACCCGCCCAGCCCGGTCTCGCTGGCGTGGGCGGCATAGTTGCGGCCCACGGTGTAGATGCGGCGCACCGGGAAGACGGCGCCCGACCCGGCGATGGCGACCGCCGGAACGGTCGGTACGGGAACGGCATAGCTCATCGTCGGCTCCTCCCTGGCAGTTCGGGGCACTATACGGGAAGCGCCGGACATGCCAACGTTTACGCATGTTTAAGCTGCGGCGGGCACCCTGGCGTTCATCGGGTCACCCCATACGAAGAGCGCCGTGGCGCAAGCCCTTTCCGCAACCAACCGGGCCCACTCCCCGGACGACGACACCGAGGCCGAGCTCGCGCGGCTGCGCCGCCGCATCGCCGAGCTGGAGCGCGCGACCACGCCGGCCCGGCACTACGAGCTGGTGTTCGACATCCTGCCGGAATCGGTGATCGTCAACGGCGAGCCGGGGATCCTCTATGCCAACGACGCCGCGGCGCGCATGCTGCGCGCGTCCTCTCGCCAGGCGCTGATCGGCCTCTCCATCTTCACCTTCGTCCCGCCCGAGTTCATGGACGCGGCGCAGATACGGCGTCGCCAGACGCTTTACGAGCGCCGCGAGCTGCCGCCGACGCGCTCGCGCCGCCTGGCGTTGGACGGCAGCTACGTCGACGTCGACACATGGTCGGGTCCGATCGAATGGTACGGCCAGCCGGCGATGGTGACGTTCAGCCGCGACGTCACCGCGCGCCTCGCCGCCGAGCGCGCGGTCGAGCAGCGGATGGAGGAGCTGGAGAAGGCGCGCGAGTCGAGCGAGCGCCAGCGCGTGCAGCTTCGCGTGCTGGCCGAGCAGCTCAAGCGCGCGAAGGAGGCGGCGGACGCCGCCAACCGCACCAAGAGCGAGTTCCTGGCCAACATGAGCCACGAGCTGCGCACGCCGCTCAATGCGGTGATGGGCTTCGCCGAGGTGATCAAGGAGCAGCTGCTCGGCCCCGTCGGGATGCCGCAATATGCCGAGTACGCGCGCGACATCTACGCCAGCGGCGCGCATCTCCTGGAGATCATCAACGACATCCTGGACCTGTCCAAGATCGAGGCGGGCCGGTTCGAGCTGACCGAGGAGCGCATCTGCGTCGAGGAGGTGGCGACCGCGGTGGTGCGCATCGTCAACGGCCGCGCCGAGGCGCGCGACATCCAGCTCGCCGCCGAGCTGCCGCACACGCTGCCCGACATCATCGGCGACAAGCGGTCGGTCAAGCAGATGATGCTCAACCTGCTGTCGAACGCGATCAAGTTCACGCCGAAGGGCGGCAAGGTGACCCTGCGCGCCGGGCTGGATGCCCACGAGGCGCTGTGGATCGCCGTCTCCGACACCGGCATCGGCATCGCGCCGGAGCATCTGGAGATCGTGCTGGCGCCGTTCGGCCAGGTCGACAGTGCGCTGGCGCGCGAGCATCAGGGCACCGGCCTCGGCCTGCCGTTGGTCAAGGCGATGATCGAGCGACACGACGGGCACCTGGAGCTCGTCAGCAAGGTCGGCGCCGGCACGACCGCCAGGCTGGTGTTCCCGCCCGACCGCATCGTCGCGGACGGTCCCGCCGCCGTCTGATCGCGGCGTCACGCGGCGGCGAGGCACCGGGTCACGGTGTCGCGCACGTTCTTCAGGTGAAACGGCTTGGCCAGCACCGCGTCGGCACCGAGCGTCCGCGCCAGGCCGGACGTCCCGCGATCGCCGGCAAACTGTCCCGACATCGCCACGATCTTGACGTCCGGATGGGCCTTGCGCACCGCGCGGATCAGCTCGCGCCCGGACATGCCCGGCATCACGAGGTCGGCGATCATCAGGTCGACGCGCTCGCGCCCCGCCGCGTCCAGGCCCTTGCTGCCGTCCGCCGCCAGGGTGATCCGATGTCCGGCGCCGTTCAGCGCCGCGCCGAGCAGGACGCCGAGCGCGTAGTCGTCCTCGACGATGAGTATCCGTGCCATCACCATGCTCCATGCCAGAGAATGGTTCGATATCTAGGCTTCGGATGTTAAGCGGACCTTCAGGAATCCGGCGTGCGACGATTCGCGCGCGGCCGATGCGCCGGCCGGACATGAAAAGGGCGGGTCCGAGACCCGCCCTTCGTTTGGTCGCCGCGCGGGCCGGGCGTCACTCGGCCGCGACGCGGAACTCGTTCATGTCCTCCTTGAGCCGCGGCCACACCTCGGTGACGAAGCGCTGCATGCCCTTCACCGTCGCCTCGTGCTCCAGGAAGCCCGCCTGGCCCATGATCAGAAGGTGCCCGAAGCCGCCAACGGTCTCGTAGAACTTCTTGATCTGCTTGTAGACGGTGTCGGGGTTGCCGCCGAACGCGAAGCCATGCTCGAGCAGCCCCTCGACCGTCTTGGGCGGCGGCATGCGGCCCAGGCCGTCGCGCGAGGCCTGGCCGCCGAACGCGCCCTTGAGCACCGAGCCGGCGGCGGCGGCGGGGAAGTAGCCCGGCGGGTTGCGGAACTGCGGCGCCACCTTGTTGGCGTCGTTGTACCACTTCAGCTTGGCGATGCCGTCGTAGCCTTCCTGGTCGGTGTCGCCGACATAGACCAGCGCGGCGTAGGCGAGCTTGTGGCTGCCGGTGCCGGGGAAGCCGGCCTCCTTCCAGCCCTTGCGGTAGCCGTCGAAGAACTCGCGCGTGGTGTTGTAGCCCGACAGGAAGGTGGCGGCGGTGTAGCCGTACTTCGCCACCTTGGC
>JBFWQM010000329.1:0-4895 GCA_050249455.1 Rhodospirillaceae bacterium
GCGCCCATCCCGACCGCTTCGCCGGCTTCGCCGCGCTGCCGACGCCCGACCCGAAGGCGGCGGCGGACGAGCTGGAGCGTACCGTCACCCAGTACGGCTTCAAGGGCGCGATGGTGCACGGCCTGACGAACGGCCTGTTCCTCGACGACAAGCGGTTCTGGCCGATCTTCGAGCGGGCGCAGAAGCTCGACGTGCCGCTCTACATGCACCCGGCGAGCCCGAGCCCCACGGTGATCGAAGCCTATTACAAGGACTATGCGCAGGACTTCCCGTCGATCCTCAACGCCGGCTGGGGCTTCACGGTGGAGACGGCGACGCAGGGCATCCGCCTCGTCCTGTCCGGGGTGTTCGACGCCTACCCCGGGCTCAAGATCATCCTCGGCCACCTCGGCGAGACCCTGCCATTCCTGCTGTGGCGCATCGACCACGCGATGTCGCGGCCGGGCAACAAGCCGGTCGCCTTCCGCGACACTTTCTGCGAGCATTTCTACGTCACCACCAGCGGCTTCTTCTCCAACCCGGCGCTGCTGTGCTGCGTGATGGAGATGGGCGTCGACCGCATCCTGTTCTCGATCGACTATCCGTTCGTCGAGAACCCGCCGGCCACCGACTGGATCGAGCACATGCCGCTGTGCGCCGAGGACCGCGCCAAGATCCTCAACGGCAACGTGCGCAAGCTCTTGAAGCTGTGACGTGGCTGGCCGCGGCGCGCCGCGGCGGCTAACATCGGCGAACGACAACGGGGCGGGCATGGACCCGCCCCGAACCGACAGGAGGCGAACCGTGTTGCGCAGGCACACTGCTGCCCTGGCCGTCGCCATGGCCGTGATCGCGGCGCCGGCGGCGGCGCAGGACTACCCGACCAAGGCGGTGAAGATGCTGAGCGGCTTCCCGCCCGGCGGCGCGGTGGAGATCGTCGGCCGCGTGATCGGCGAGCACCTGCACAAGGCGCTTGGCCAGCCGTTCGTGCTGGAGGCGAAGCCGGGAGCGTCCGGCAACGTCGCCGGCCAGCTCCTCGCCACCGCGCCGCCCGACGGCTACACCATCTCGCTGATGGCGCCGACGGTCATCACCGTCAACGCGGTGATGTTCAAGGACATGCCGTTCGACCCGGTGACCGCGTTCGCGCCGATCTCGCTGCTGGTACGGCTGCCGTTCCTGGTCGAGGTGTCGACCAAGCACCCGTTCAAGACGTTCGCGGAGTTCGTCGCCTTCGCCAAGGCCTCGCCCAAGCCGCTCTACCACGGTTCGCCCGGCATCGGCTCGTCGCCCCACCTCGCCGCGGCGCTGCTGACCGAGCGCATCGGCTTCAAGAGCGAGCACGTGCCCTATCGCGGCACCGGCCCGTTCTCGCAGGGCATGATGCAGAAGGAGCTCGACTGGTCGTTCGACGTGCCGTTCACCGCGCTGTCGCTGTCCAAGGCGGGCCACGTCAACCTGGTCGCGATCACCGCGGAGAAGCGCGACGACCGCTTCCCCGGCGTGCCGACCCTGGCCGAGCTCGGCGTGCCGGATTCGGTCTGGGTGTCGTGGTTCGCGCTCGCCGCGCCGGCCGGCACGCCGAAGCCGATCATCGACCGCCTGTCGCGCGAGGTCGCCAACGCCTATAAGGATCCCGAGGTCCGCCAGCGCATCCTCAACGCCGGTCTGGAGCCCTACGCGACGACGCCGGAGGAGACCGCGAAGATCTTCGCCGCAGACCGCGCGCGCTGGAGCAAGGTCGTGAAGGACAACAACATCAAGGCGGAGTAGCGGGAAACCTGGCGGGGGGCGAGGCTTCGCACCTCACCCGCTCGCTGCGCTCGCACCCTCTCCCCCCTGAAGGGCGGAGAGGGAGGGGACCCGTCGCGACAGCGACGGGCAGGGTGAGGTGGGTGGCCGCCGGCCATGCCGCGGCGCCTACCGCCCCGCGAAAACCGGCTTCTTCTTCTCCATGAAGGCGCGGCGGGCGTTCTTGTAGTCCTCGCTGTCGGCGCACTCGGCGATCAGGCGGTTGCAGCGCAGCGGGTCGCGCGCCGTGGCGTCCTTGAGCAGCTCGTTGACGATCACCTTGGCCGCCTTCTGGGTCAGCGGCGCGTTCTCGGCGATGCCCTCGGCGTAGTTCCGCGTCATGCTCTCGAGCTGGTCCTTGGGCACCACGCGGTTGACGAAGCGCATGGCGAGCGCCTCCTCCGCGGTGTAGCGCCGGGCGGTGTAGAGCATCTCCTTAGTCGACGACGGCCCGACCAGGTCGACCAGCAGTTTGGTGAACTCGATCCGGTAGCCGATGCCGAGCTTGGCCGCCGGCACCGAGAACAGCGAGTCCTCCGACGCGATACGGATGTCGCAGCACGCGGCCAGCGCGACGCCGCCGCCGAAGCAGAAGCCCTGGATCATCGCGATGGTCGGCTTCTCGACGTCGCGCACCGCGTCGAACATGCGAGTCGAGATCTTCTGGTACTCGGCCGCCGCCTCCGCGCTGTTGCGCTTGGATTCGAACTCGGAGATGTCGGCGCCCGACACGAACGCCTTGTCGCCGGCGCCCAGCAGCACCAGCACGCGCGCGGCCGGGTCGGCGGCGAACTCCTCCACCACCTCCAGCGCGCGCACCGTCATCTCCAGCGACATGGCGTTGCGCTTCTCCGGCTGGTTGAACGTCAGCCAGGTGATGCCGCCCTCGCTGCGGGTCAGGATCTTGTCGGTCTTGGTCGTCCCGGTCATGGCAATCCCGTGGGTCAGAGGGCGTGCTTGGCGCGCAGCGCGGCGATCTCGTCGGCGGAATAGCCGAGCCAGCCCAGCACCTCGTCGATGTGCTCGCCCTGTTCGGGCGCCGACACCGCGAGCGAACTCTTGGTGCGGCTGAGCGTGACCGGCTGGGCGTTCATCGCGATCTCGCCGAGCTTGGGCGAGACCACCGTCTTGGCGATGCCGAGGTGGCGCACCTGCGGGTCGGCGAAGGTCTGGTCGATCGAATAGATCGGCCCGCACGGGATGCCGGCCTCGTTGAGCAGCGCGATCCAGTCGGCGCTCGACTTCTTCACCGTCACGTCCTCGATCATCCGGTGCACCCGGGCGCGGTTGTCGCGGCGCGCCTTCGGTGTCGCGAAGTCGGGGTGCCCGGCCTTGTCGTCGAGGCCCATCGCGGTGCAGAACTTCTTCCACATCGGCGCGGTTGGCGCGATGTTGATGTGGCCGTCGCTGGTCTTGAAGGTGCCGGTGGGGACGCCGGTCGGGTGGTCGTTGCCGACCTGCTGCGGTACCTCCTTGCCCATCAGCCAGCGCGCGGCCTGGAAGTCGAGCATGAAGATCTGCGCCTCGAGCAGCGAGGTGTGGACCCATTGGCCCTCGCCCGACACCTCGCGCTCCAGCAGCGCCGTCAGGGTGCCGATCGCGGCGAACAGCCCGGCGGTCAGGTCGGCGATCGGGATGCCGACCCGCATCGGGCCCTTGCCCGGCTCGCCGGTCACCGACATCAGCCCGCCCATGCCCTGCGCGATCTGATCGACGCCGGGGCGGTCGCGGTAGGGGCCGTCCTGGCCGAAGCCGGAGATGCTGGTGTAGACGAGGCGCGGGTTCACCTTCTTCAGCGACTCGTAGTCGATGCCGAGCCGGGTCTTCACGTCGGGGCGGTAGTTCTCCACCACCACGTCGGCGCGCGCCACCAGGCGCTTCAGGACCTCGACCGCCGCCGGCTCCTTCAGGTTCAGCGTGATCGACCGCTTGTTGCGGTGCAGATTCTGGAAATCGGGGTCGTGGCGGGCGGAGAAGTCGTCCTCGCCGGGGTTCTCCACCTTGATCACGTTGGCGCCCCAGTCGGCGAGCTGGCGCACGCAGGTCGGGCCCGACCGGACGCGGGTCAGGTCCACCACGGTGAAGCGGGACAGGGCCGTCGAGGCGGGCTTGAAGGTCATGTCGCGGTCCCGAGTTGCGAAGCCGGGCCGAGTGTGATGCCCGCTCCGCAGCGCGTCAAGGCAAGGGGCCGGCGGCCCCTTGCCCGCGCGGCGGGATCAGCGTCCGGTCGTCTCGCGGATGAACGTCCGCACGGCGGCCCACGACCGCTTGTCCGCCTTCTCGTCGTACTTGGCGCCCTGCGCCGGCGCGTTCGCGCTGGGGTTGGTGAAGCTGTGCAGCGCGCCGCCGTAGAGGACGACCTCGTAGTCGACCCCGCCTTCCTTCATCTCCTTCTGGAAGGCATCGACCGCCTGCAGGTTGACCAGCGGATCGTCGGCGCCGTGGAAGGCGACGACGCGGCCCTTGATGTTCTTCGCGTCCTGCGGCGTCGGCGTGCCGAGCGAGGCGTGGAACACCGCGGTTCCCGCCACCGGCGCGCCGCTGCGCGCGAGCTCCAGCGCCGCGCCGCCGCCGAAGCAGTAGCCGACGGCGATCAGCTTCGCGACATCGACGTTGGGCTGGCTGCGCAGCGTGTCGAGCGCGGCGGCGGCGCGCTGGCGCAGCAGCGGCCGGTCGCGCATGTACTTGCCCGCCTCGGCGCCGGCTTCCGGCCCCGGCTGCTTCTGCATCCCGTCGCCGTAGATGTCGGCCGCGAACGCGACGTAGCCGAGCTGGGCGAACAGGCGCGCGCGCCGCTTCGTCTCGTCGACGAGGCCCGCCCATTCCGGATAGATCACGATCCCCGGCCGCTTGCCGGCCTTCTTGTCGTCCCAGGCGAGGTAGCCGATCAGCTTCTGGTCGCCCTGGCGGTACTCCACCACCTTGGTCTTGACGGCGGCGTAGGCCGTGCCGGCGGCCAGGCACAGCGCGGCGGCCAGCGCGCCGGCGGCAATCGTCAGTCTCTTCATCGGCAGGGTCCTTTCCGGATGGTTCTACAGCCCGAAGCTCATCGCGCCGTCGACGTCGATCAGCGCGCCGCACACGAACGAGGCCTGGGCCGAGCACAGGAACGCGACCATCGCCGC
>JBFWQM010000330.1:0-4841 GCA_050249455.1 Rhodospirillaceae bacterium
AGCAGCATCATCGCCCGCAGCGCCGTCACCGCCGACAGCCGCGCCGCCATCGCGCGCGCCGTCAGCGCGCCGGCGACGTAGCCGGCCAGGTTGGCGGCGGCGAAGCGCACCGCATCCGCCGGCGCGAACCACCCGGCCTCGATCAGCGCCGGGATCAGCGGCGTGTAGGCGAACCGCGCCAGCCCGATGCCGAGCAGGCTGGCGCACAGCGCGGCGAAGGTTCCCCGCCATGCCGCCGAACGATCACCCTGCCCCGACATGCCGTGCTGCCGCCTGTCCCGCGCGGAACGACGGCCCTGCGCCGTGCCCGAAGCCTTAACCATCGCCATTTATCATTCAACTATGCCCAAGTCGCGCGCCTTGGCCTTATGCTGCGCGCCACTTTGGGGGCGGATGGCGGACGGGTCCGGGGCATGCTGCGGCGTTTGTACGACTGGGTGATGGGGCTGGCCGCCCGCAAGAACGCCATGTGGGCGCTTGCCGCGGTGTCGTTCGCGGAAAGCTCGTTCTTCCCGATCCCGCCCGACGTGATGCTGATCCCGATGGTGCTGGCGCGGCGCGCCAAGGCATGGCTGATCGCCGCCGTGTGCACGCTGTCGTCGGTGGTCGGCGGCTTCGCCGGCTACGCGATCGGCTATTTCCTGTTCGATTCGGTCGGCCGCGCGGTCGTCGAGCTCTACGGCCAGACCGAGGCGTTCGCCCAGTTCCAGTCCTACTACAACGAATGGGGCGCCTGGATCGTCGCCGGCGCCGGGTTCACGCCGTTCCCGTACAAGATCATCACCATCGCCAGCGGCGTCACCGGGCTCGACCTCATGGTGTTCGCCATCGCCTCCACCCTGTCGCGCGGGGCGCGGTTCTTCCTGGTCGCCGGGCTGCTCTACTGGCTGGGGCCGCCCATCAAGGGCTTCATCGAGCGCAACCTGGGCCTCCTGACCTTCGCCTTCTTCGGCCTGCTGCTGGGCGGCTTCGTCGTCGCGCGCTACGCATTCTGATCCTTTCGCCGGGCACGACCGCGGCCTATATCACGGCCATGGTCCGGTCCCGACTCGTGCCGATCCTCATCGTCCTCGCCAGCGTCGGCGCGCTCGCCGCCGCATTTGCGTGGCAGCATTTGGGCGGGCTGGCGCCGTGTCCGCTGTGCGTCTGGCAGCGCTGGCCCTATGCGGCGACGATCGCGCTGGGGATCGCGGCGTGGCTGGCTCCGCCGGGCCGCGGCCGGCGGGCGCTGGTCGGGCTCGCCGGGCTCGCGTTCCTGACCGGCGCCGGCATCGCCTTCTTCCACGTCGGGGTCGAGGCGCAGTGGTGGGCCGGACTCGAATCGTGCTCCGGCGCGGCGACTCTGGGCGCCCGGACGATCGAGGAGCTGCGCGCCTCCCTCCTCGCCACGCCGGCGGTGCCGTGCGACGCGGTGCCGTGGTCGCTGTTCGGCATCTCGATCGCCGGCTACAACCTGATCGCCTCGCTGGCGCTGGCCGCCGCGACCCTTTACGCCGCTGCACGGAGCGACGCATGACCGAGCCGCACGACGAACGGCCGCGCGTGACCGCCGACGACCGCCTGCCCGGCGACCCGACGCGCGAGCAGCTGATCGAGCGCATCCTGCGGGTCGACCACGCCGGCGAATACGGCGCGGTGCGCATCTACCAGGGCCAGCTCGCCGTGCTCGGCAAGTCGGCGGAGGCGGCGACCATCCGCGACATGGCGGCGAAGGAGGAGGAGCACCTCGCCGCGTTCAACGGGCTGGTCGGCGACCGCCAGGTGCGCCCCACCGCGCTGCTGCCGCTGTGGCACGTCGCCGGCTTCGCGCTGGGCGTGGCGACCGCGTTCCTGGGCGAGCGCGCCGCGATGGCCTGCACCGCCGCCGTCGAGGAGGTGATCGACAGGCACTACGCCGACCAGGCGGCGCTGCTCGGCGACGACGAGGCCGACCTGCGCGCCACCATCGAACGCTACCGCGCCGACGAGGCGGAGCACCGCGAGACGGCGCTCGACCACGGGGCGGAGCTGGCGCCGGCCTACGAGCTGCTGACCGGCGCGGTCAAGGCGGGATCGCGGCTGGCGATCTGGCTGTCGACGCGGATCTAGGGGCGGCGGGCCGGCAGCGAGGGGCGGAGAGGCCCCCTCCCCCAACCCCCTCCCACGAGGGGAGAGGGCTAGAATCTCCCCCTCCCCTCGCGGGAGGGGGCCGGGGAGAGGGGGCGCTTCCGGGTCCCGGACCTATCCCCGAACGACCGCCGGCGGCTCGAACGCCCCGACGTCCGGCAGCGCGCCATCCCAGCGCTCGACCTCGACCAGCGCCGACTGCGCCACCGGCATCTGCGACAGCTTCGAGGTGCCAGCGTCTCGGGTCAGCACGTTGACGCTGCCGTGGCGGTCGAGCGCGCCGATGCGGCCGGGCTCGGCCGGGTCGTACCACGCGCCGGTCGGCAGCACGACGACGCCGGGGCGCACGTCGTTGGTCAGCATTGCGCCGGCCAGGCAGGCGCCGCGGTCGTTGAAGACGCGCACGACATCGCCGTCCCGGATGCCGCGCGCGGCGGCGTCGGCCGGGTTGAGCCGCACCGGCTCGCGTCCCTTGATCTTCGACGCGCGGCTGACCGAGCCGTTGTCGAGCTGGCTGTGCAGCCGCGTCCGCGGCTGGTTCGACAGCAGGTGCAGCGGGAAGCGCGGCGACGGCGTGCCGAGCCATTCGACCGGCGGCATCCACACCGGGTGGCCGGGGCAGTCGTCGTAGCCGAAGCCGGCGATGCGTTCGGAGAAGATCTCGATGCGGCCGGACGGCGTGGCGAGCTTCGCGCCGTCGGGGTCGTCGCGGAAGTCCTCGAACAGCACGAACGGCTTCGCCGGCGCGCCGAAGCCGAGCTCGCCCGCCGCCCAGAAGTCGTCGAACGCCGGCATCTCCACCGCGCCGCGCGCCGCCTGCTGGCGCATCACGTCGTAGATGTGGCGCAGCCAGCCCATCTCGTCGCGGCCCTCGGTGAAGGTGGCGCCGACGCCGAGCCTTTCGGCGAGGCCGGCATAGATGTCGTAGTCGTTCTTCGCCTCGCCGTACGGCACGACGACCTGCTTCATTGCGATCAGCCAGCGGTCGAGCGCGGACGCGCCGATGTCGTTGCGCTCGAGGGTCATCGTCGCCGGCAGCACGATGTCGGCGTGGCGCGCCATCGGCGTCCAGAACGGCTCGTGCACCACGATCGTCTCCGGCCGCTGCCAGGCGCGCAGCAGGCGGTTGATGTCCTGGTGGTGGTGGAAGATGTTACCGCCGGCCCAGTAGACCAGGCGGATGTCGGGATAGGTGAGGCGCTGGCCGTTGAAGTCGATCGTCTCGCCGGGCGACAGCAGCATGTCGGTGACGCGCGAGACCGGGATGAACGCCTTCACCGGGTTGGCGCCGAGCGGCACGCCGGGACGCGGCAAGCGCGGGCGCGGGATGCCGACGCCGGCGACCGCGCCGTAGCCGTAGGTGAAGCCGCCGCCGGGCAGTCCGATCTGGCCGAGCAGCGCCGCCAGCACCACCGTCATCCAGTACGGCTGCTCGCCATGGTCGCCGCGCTGCACCGACCAGCTCGAATTGATCATCGTGCGCACCGACGCCATGCGGCGGGCCAGCGCGCGGATGGTCTCCGCCGGGATCTCGCAGATCGGCGCCGCCCAGTCGGCGTCCTTCGCGACGCCGTCCGTCTCGCCCATCAAGTAGGGGGCGAACTTCTCGAACCCGACGGTGTAGCGGGCGAGGAACGCGCGGTCGTGGCGGCCTTCGCTCACCAGGGTGTGGGCGAGCGCCAGCATCAGCGCGGTGTCGGTGTTGGGCCGGATCGGCAGCCATTCGGCGCCCAGCCAGCCGGGCAGGTCGTCGCGGCACGGGCTGATCAGCACGACCTCGACGCCGTTGTCGCGCAGCGACTTCAGGAAGCCGGTGAAGCCGTGCTCCGCCGTGCCGCCGTGGTCGATCTGCGCGTTCTTGAGCGGCATGCCGCCGAACGCGACGACCAGCTTGGCGTTCTGCGCCACCACCGGCCACGCCGTCGCGGTGCCGGTGACGCAGGCCGCGGTGCCGACGACGTGCGGCGCGATGACCTGGCCGGCGCCGTAGGAATAGCTCAGCACGCTGCCGGTGTAGCCGCCGATGGTGTTGAGGAAGCGCTGCGTCTGGTCGCGCGCGGCGTGGAACCGCCCGGCCGACGCCCAGCCGTAGCAGCCCGCATAGATCGAGGCGTTGCCGTGGTCGCGCCGCACGCGGTCGAGCTCGCCCGCCACCAGGCCGAGCGCGCGGTCCCACGACACCGGCACGAACGGCTCGCCGCCGCGGCGCGTGCGGTCGCTGCCGGCGGCGCCGCGGGCGAGCCAGCTCTCACGCACCATCGGCTGCGCGATGCGGGTCCGGTCGCGCACCACGCCGGGCATCGCGTGGATCAGCGGCGACGGGTCGGTGTCCTGCGCCACCGGCCGCACGCCGGTCATGACGCCGCCCTCGACCTCGGCGTCGTAGACGCCCCAGTGGGAAGCGGTGCGGATCAGCTGGGTCATTGCTGCGAGTCCTCGGTTGGCCGCTGTCGCGGCGGCCCCCTCCCCCCTGCCCCCTCCCTCCAGGGGAGGGGGAGATCTTGTGAGGCCCCCTCCCCTTGCGGGAGGGGGTTGGGGGAGGGGTGGCCGCGCGTCAGGATATCGTTACGCCCGCCCCGCCGGCGCGCCGTCGTGGGCGGTGACCGGGGGCAGCGCGTCGTCGAAGCGCTCGACCTCGACCAGCACGGTCTGGGCGATCGGCGCCTGGGCGAGCTGCGAGGTGCCCTTGTCGATGGTCAGCACGTTGGGGTTGCCGTGCTTGTCGAGGCTGCCGG
>JBFWQM010000331.1:0-4767 GCA_050249455.1 Rhodospirillaceae bacterium
GCGTGCCGCGGCTCACCCGATGGATACCGGCCCGGCGTTAACCGGGCGTAAAGGGGCGCGACAAAGACAGCAAGGGAGCGAGGAAATGACGGGAGATACACATAAGTAGTTCCCGCAACAGTCACCGCGATTCCAACTTTGGGAGCAGTGAAAAGACCAGCGCGTTTACGGCAAGACTTGGCGATGCGGAGGTTGATCCCTACGCCGGTTATCCAATGCAACGGGCGGCCGCATGATGCAGCTTCAGGCGATCTACCCGGTCGCGGCACTCCATGGATCGATCAGCTCGACACCGCAGTCGCCGAAGTCTTTGACGTTGCGGCTGGCGAGGCTGTCGCCCGGCGACCGGGCGACGGCGGCGATCATCGCGTCGAACTGGACGATCGGCCGGCCTGCCGCGCGCCGCGCGGCGCCGATCTCCGCATAGGCATCGGCGGCATCGCTGTCGAAGCTCAAGACCTGCCCGGCGAGATCGGTGGTGAAGATGGCGATGACCGCTTCGCGCAGGGCGGCCTTTCGCGGGCCGTCCGGCAGCAGCCGGACGCCATACAGCAATTCCGCGCGGGTGACCGTGGTGGTGAACAGCGCGGCCCGGGACTGCGCCTCCAGCCAGGCCAGGGTGCCGGCGTCGGGTTTGGCCCGCAGCGTCTCCGAAACGACCTTGGTGTCGAGGACGATCACGGGTCCAGCCCGGGCGGCGTGCGGATGGGGTCGCGTGCCGGCAGCTCCAGGTCGGTGCCGCCCAGCGGCGCGACCCTCGTGCGGATCGCCTCGACCAGCGACGCCTGCCGGGCCGGCTCCGCCGACAGCGCGGCACGCAGGATGTCGCGCGCCTCGTCCTCCATCGAGCGGCCGTGCTGCGCCGCCTGGATGCGCAGCCGGGCCTTGAGCCGATCGTCGATGTTGCGGATGGTCATCGTCGCCACGGCGCCCTCCATCAGTCAATGACTGCATTTAGTCATTGCTTGATACGGGCGCAACGCCAGCGGGCGCTGCGGGCTGCCGGATCCGATACCGACCCGGTCGCAAGGGGAGGGCATGCGAACACATGCCGTTGGCGGACGGCCGTTGCCGTGCGGCGGGTCGCCGGGTGCAAATCGGGAGCGAAATGGATTGGAGCGGGCGATGGGAGTCGAACCCACGACATTCAGCTTGGGAAGCTGACGTTCTACCGCTGAACTACGCCCGCGCCGGGGGCCATATTACCCGCCCGCCGCCGCCCGACAAGGGCTCGTTTTCGCTGGACGCTGCGCGGGGGCGATGGCCATGCTGAGACATCAGGGCAATTGCGGAGCGGAGCGGGAATGGCGATGCAGATCACCGGGCGGCTGGCGTCCGGCGTGGGGGAGGGCAAGCACTTCACCCGGCTGGAATGGGCGCGGGCGCAGTTCGTCACCAAGCTCGGCATTGACCCGTTCCCCGGCACCGTGAACCTGGTCGTCGACGACCCGGCCGAGCTCGAGAAATGGGCGGTACTGCGCGCCACACCCGGCGTGGTCATCCGCCCCCCCGACCCGCAATGGTGCGACGGCCGCTGCTGGAAGGTCCGCATCGGCGACGACATCGACGCCGCCATCGTGTTCCCCGGCGTCCCCGGCTACCCGGAGAATCAGATCGAGGTCATCGCGCCGGTCGACGTGCGCGAGCGGCTGAAGGTGGACGACGGCGCTTCGCTGCGGCTCGACGTGCAGGAGCCGGTGGAGGAGGGGTCGGCCGCGTGACCGCCCGCATCCGCCGTGCCGCGGCCGAGCTGCTGCGCTTCCCCCTGTCGGGGCCGACCGGCGGGTCGGGCATCACCGCGGTCGACGTCGTCGTGGTCGACCTGGAGGACGAGGCCGGGGTCGCCGGCACCGGGTTCAGCTACGTCCTGGGTGGCGGCGGCGCCACGGTGTGCGCGGCCGCGCGCGACCTGCTCGATCGCTTCGTCGCCGGCCAGCCGGCATTGCCGCCGGCGGCGCTGTGGCGGCGGCTCGCCGGCTCGCTGAACCGGCTGGGCCGCGGCACCGGCTACCTCGCCATCGCCGCCATCGACGTCGCGGCGTGGGACAGCCATTCCAAGGCGATGGGCGTGCCGCTCTACGCCGCGCTCGGCGGCGCGGCGCGGACGGTGCCAGTCTACGGCAGCGGCGGCTTCGGGCCGACCCAGGCGCCGGAGGCGGCGGCCGAGCGGGCGCGCGCCTACGTCGCGATGGGCTGCAAGGCGGTCAAGCCGCGGGTCGCCGGCGCGCCGGCCGACGCGGCGCGGCTGCGCGCGGTGCGCGACGCGGTGCCGCCCGGCATAGACGTGATGGCCGATGCCAACGAGAAGTGCGACCTCGCCCGCGCGCAATGGCTGGCCGGCGTGTGTGCCGACCACGGCCTGCTGTGGCTGGAGGAGCCGCTGCCGGCGGCCGACCCCAACGGCTATGCCGCGCTGGCGAAGAACTGTCCCGTCGCCATCGCGACCGGCGAGCACCACCAGGGCGCGGTCGAGCTGGCGCCGCTGCTGGAAGCGCGGGCGGTGGCGGTGGTGCAGCCAGACCTCGCGATGGTCGGCGGCATCACGGAATCGCTGCGCGTGGCGACCATCGCCGAGCATTACGGGCTGTGCGTCGCGCCGCATTTCCTGCCCGCCCTCTACGTCCACCTCGCCGCGGCGGCGCCGGCGGTGCGCTGGCTGGAGCACTTCCCGCTGCTGGAGCCGCTGTTCGACCGGCCGGCGGACCTGGACTCCAACGGCGAGATCGCGCCGCCGGAGACGCCGGGCCACGGCCTCGCCTGGGCCGACGGCGCGCGCAAGGCGTTCCGCGTTCCGGACTGAGCGGCTATTCTCGCCACCGTCAAACAGGGAGGCCCGCCGTGACGGTGCAGGAGACGCCGGAACGCCGCGACTACTACCGCCGCCTCGGCGCGCGCCACGTGCTGCCGCTATGGGTCGACACCCACCGCTACGTGCCGATGGCGCCGACGCCCAATTACGCGCCGGCGGTGTGGCATTACGACGAGCTGCGTCCGCTGCTGATGGAGGCGGGCCGGCTGGTGACGGCGGCGGAGGCGACGCGCCGCGTGCTGGTGCTGCAGAACCCGTCGCTCGACGGCTTCCAAGGCACCACGCGCAGCCTCTATGCCTGCCTGCAGCTGATCCTGCCGGGGGAGGTCGCGCCGGACCACCGCCACACCCAGTCGGCGCTGCGCTTCGTGATCGAGGGCACCGGCGGCTACACGGTGGTCGACGGCGAGCGGGTGCCGATGGCGACCGGCGACTTCATCATCACGCCGAGCTGGGCCTGGCACGGCCACGGGCACGAGGGCGACGGCCCGATGGTGTGGCTCGACGGGCTCGACAACGGCCTGCTCAACCTGCTCGACACCACGTTCGTCGAGCTGTCGCGCCCCGGCGGGCCGGCCAACCCGCGGCCCGAGGGCGACGCGCTGGCGCGGTTCGGCGCCAACCTGCTGCCGGTGGACTACGCGGGCGGCGGCGCGACCTCGCCGCTGGTCCACTATCCGTATGCCCGCTCGCGCGAGGCCCTGGCGCGGCTGGAGCGCGCCGGCCCCATCGACCCGTGCCACGGCGTGAAGATGCGCTTCGTCAACCCGGCGACCGGCGGCGACGCGATGCCGACCATGGCGGTGTTCGTCCAGCTGCTGCCCCGGGGCTTCGCCGGCGCGACCTACCGGTCGACCGACGGCACCGTCTTCGTCGCGGCAGAGGGGGAGGGGCGCACGATCGTCGGCGACACCGTGCTCGACTGGTCGCCGCGCGACGTGTTCGTGGTGCCGAGCTGGATGCCGCACCGCCACGAGGCGTCGTCGGAGGCGGTGCTGTTCAGCTTCTCCGACCGTGCGGTGCAGGACAAGCTGGGCCTGTGGCGGGAGGCGCGGGCATGAGCGACGTGATCGTCCGCCCGGCGCGCGACAGCGACCTCGACGCCGCGGCGCGGGTCCACCGGCTCGCCTTCGGCACGTTCTTCGGGTTGCCTGACCCGACCAAGTTCCGCGCCGACGCCGACACCGTGCGCACACGCTACCGCACCGATCCCGGCATGCTGTTCGTGGCGGAGGCGGACGGCGCGGTGATCGGCTCCGCCATCGGCATGCACTGGGGCGCGGCCGGCATCCTGGGGCCAATCACCGTGGACCCGGCATATTGGAGCAAGGGCATCGCGCGGCTTCTCATGCCGGCGCTGGTGGCCGAGTTCGACCGCCGGCGGGTCGGCTTCGTCGGCCTGTTCACCCACCCGCAGAGCACCAAGCACATCCGGCTCTACGAGAGCTACGGCTTTTGGCCGGCCGCGATGACCGGCGTGATGGACAAGGCGGTCGCGACCGGCGCGCCGGTCGCGCGCGACGCGGTCCTGCTCTCTACGCTGTCGGAAGGCGAGCGCGACGCCGAGCGTGCGGCCTGCCGCGCGGTCGCTGGCGCGGTGATGCCCGGCCTCGACCTGTCGGCGGAGGTCGCCGCCATCGCCGCGCTCGGCATCGGCGATACGCTGCTGCTCAAGGACGGCGCGACCACGGTCGGCTTCGCGACCTGCCATATCGGCGCCGGCTCGGAAGCCGGCACCGACACGCTCTATTTGAAGTTCGCCGCCGTCGCCCCCGGCGCCGGCGCCGGCGAGCGGCTATCGCGCCTGCTCGCAGCGGCGGAGGGCGTCGCCGCCGCGCGCGGCCTGAAGCGGCTGGTCGCCGGCTGCAACGCCACGCGCCTCGACGCCTACCGCCGCCTCCAGGCCGCCGGCTACAAGAGCTTCATGAACGGCATCGCCATGTTCCGCCCCGACACCA
>JBFWQM010000332.1:0-4666 GCA_050249455.1 Rhodospirillaceae bacterium
TGACCAGCGCGCCGGCGCCGTCGCGCACCGCCGCGCGGGCGCCGGCGGCGCGGTCGCGCGCCACCCAGGTCGGCGCGGCGGCGGCCAGCAGCAGCGGCTCGTCGCCGACCTCGCGCGCGGTGTGCGTGCGCAGCTCCACCTTCAGCGGTCCGCGCGCGAGGCCGCCGTAGCCGCGGCTCAGGATATGCGGGCTGCGCCCGCGCGCGGCGAGCAGCGACGCGGCGGCGATGGCGAGCGGCGTCTTGCCGGCGCCGCCCGCGACGACGTTGCCGATGCACACCACCGGCACCGGCGCACGCCAGCCGCCGGCGCGCAGCCGCAGCCGCACTGCCTGGGCGTAGACACAGCCGGCCGGCGCGAGCAGGCGCGCCGCGCCCCCGTCCGCGTGCCAGAATTCAGGCGCCCGCATTGACCGCGCGCTTCGCCGGCGCCGCGAGGTCGTCGAGGAACGGTGCGAGACGCGCCATCACGGCGTCGAGCAGCCCGTCCTTGCCGTCGGCGATCGCCTGCGCCGCCGCCGTGCGCCGCCGCCGCTCCTCGGCGTCGGTCAGGAGCCGCACGACGGCATCGGCGAGCGACGCCGCGTCGGCGACGGCGACCGCGCCGCCGGCGATGGCGAGCTCCTGCGCCACCGCGGCGAAGTTCGCCATGTGCGGGCCGTGCACGATGGCCGCGCCGAGCCGCGCCGGCTCCAGCACGTTCTGGCCGCCATGCGGCACCAGCGAGCCGCCGACGAAGGCGACCGTCGCCAGCCGGTAGAACAGGCCGAGCTCGCCCATCGTGTCGGCGACGTAGAACGCGGTCGCGTCCGCGACCGGCTCGCCCGCCGCGCGGCGCGCGACGACACCGTGCTGGGCGAGCAGCGACGCGATCTCGGTTCCCCGTGCGGGATGGCGCGGCGCGACGACGGTGAGGACGCCGGGCAGCACCGCGCGCACGCGGTCGGCGGAGTCGGCGACGATCGCTTCCTCGCCCGGATGCGTGCTGGCGGCAAGCCACACCGGACGGCCGCCGATCGCCGCGCGCAGGCTGCCGAGCGCCGCCTCGTCGGCCGGCAGCGGCGCTGCGGCGTATTTCAGGTTGCCCGGGCTCGCGACGTTGGCGGCGCCCAGCGCGGCGAGGCGGCGGGCGTCGTCCTCGGTCTGCGCCAGCGCAAGCGAGAAGGTCGCGAGCAGCCGGCGGATCAGCCACGGCGCGCGCCGCCAGCCGGCGTACGACCGCGCCGAGATGCGGGCGTTCAGCAGCACCGCCGGCACGCGGCGCGCGGCGAGCTCGGCCAGCGCGTTGGGCCAAAACTCCGACTCCACCCACAGCGCGAGGTCGGGCCGCCAGTGGTCGAGGAAGCGGCGCACCCACGGCGCGCGGTCGACCGGCACGTACTGGTGGATCGCGCCCGCCGCGAGGCGCCCGGCGATCAGCCGCGCCGAGGCGACGGTGCCGGTGGTGACCAGCAGGTTGAGCTGCGGCCGCTCGGCGCGCAGCCGGTCGACCAGCGGCAGGACCGAGAGCGATTCGCCCACGCTCGCGGCGTGGATCCACACCAGCGGCCCGTGCGGGCGCGGCCGCGACGGCTCGCCCAGCCGCTCGCGGTAGCGCTCCGGGTCCTCCTTTCCGGCGCGGCGGCGGCGGTCGAGGTAGGAGCGGATCAGCGGTCCGCCGGCGGCCGTCACCGCGCGGTAGAGCGCGAGGCTCATGGCGCGCCGGCCGCAGTGGCGGGCTGCGGTGCGGGTTGCGGCTCGGGCGCCGGCTCGATCGGCGGGCAGGCCAGCCGCTCGTCGAGGCCGCGCGCCTGCGCGTTCAGCCGGTCCTCGAGCAGCCGGCGCAGCGCCTCCTGCGCCGCGTCGTCGGCGTCGCGCGGCACCTCGATCGGCTCGCCCCAGGCGATGACGCCGCGCGCGAACGGCAGCGGCACCACGAAGCGGTCCCAGCTGCGGATCACCCGGCGCGGCGCGGCGGCGTAGCACAGCGGCACGATCGGCGCGCCGCTCAGCCGCGCCGCCTGGATGATGCCGGGGCTGGCGCGCATGCGGGGCCCGCGCGGACCGTCCGGCGTGATGCCGACGCAGGCGCCGTCCTTCAGCAGACGCACGATCTGGCGGAACACGCGCGCGCCGCCGCGGGTGGTCGAGCCGGCGATGGTGGCGAGGCCGAAGCCCGCGACAGCCTCGGCGATCAGCCGGCCGTCGCGGTGCTCGGAGATCACGAGGTTCATCGGCGTGGGATACGGCCACGCGCAGGTCAGCATCAGCAGCCGGCCGTGCCAGAACGCGACGATGAACGGCTGTTGCGCCGCCATCAGCTGGTCGGGCACCGCGCCGTTCTCCGTCGTCCAGCGCCCGGTGCGCCGGATCAGCCGGATGTAGCGCGCGATCGCCCCGGCCGCCGCCCGCCGCACCGCATCGCTCGCCAGCAGGCGCTTGAGCAGCCTCATGGGGAACGGAAAGGCCGGCGGCCTCCCACCTCAGCCGCTCGCTGCGCTCGCACCATCTCCCCCCGATGGGCGGAGAGGGTAAGTGGCGTCCCTCTCCGCCCACTATGGGGGAAGAGGGACGGGGCCCGTCGCGAAGCGACGGGAAGGGTGAGGTGGGCGGCCGCGATGTTCGGGGCTGGCATGGATTCACGCCCGCGCGGCGGCGGGCTCGGCGGTGCGGTCGTCGGAGAACTGGATGCGGTAGAGGCGGGCGTAGAGGCCGCCGCGGCGGACCAGCTCGGCGTGGGTGCCGCTCTCCACCACCCGGCCGTCCTCCATGACGTGGATCAGGTCGGCATCGACCACGGTGGACAGGCGATGCGCGACTACCACGGTGGTGCGGCCGCGCTTCAGCGCCGCCAGCGCCTCCTGGACCTGGCGCTCGGTCTCGCTGTCGAGGGCGGAGGTCGCCTCGTCGAGCAGCAGGATCGGGGCGTTCTTCAGCATCGCGCGCGCGATGGCGAGCCGCTGCTGCTGGCCGCCGGACAGCTTGACGCCGCGCGCGCCGACGCGGGTGTCGTAGCCGTCCGGCAGGTCCATGACGAAGTCGTGCGCGCCGGCGGCCTTCGCCGCGGCAACCACGTCCTCCTCCGTCGCGCCGGGCCGGCCGTAGGCGATGTTGGCCCGCACGCTGTCGTCGAACAGGCTGATCTCCTGGCTGACCAGCGCCATCTGCGCGCGCAGGCTGGCGAGCGTCACCTCGCGCACGTCGTGGCCGCCCACCATGACGCGCCCGGCGCCGACGTCGTAGAAGCGCGGGATCAGGTTGAGGATCGAGGTCTTGCCGGCGCCCGACGGCCCGACGAGGGCGACCGTCGCGCCGGCCGGCACGTCGAGCGAGACGTTGCGCAGCGCCGTCGCGCCGGTGGCGTACGAGAAGGTCACGTTCTCGAACCGAATGCCGGCGGCGCCCGGCGAGAGGGCCGCGGCGTCCGGCCGGTCGCGGATCTCCGGCTCGATGTCCAAGATGGCGAACACGCGCTGCGCCGCGGCGAGGCCTTCCTGCAGGTTGGTGTTGAGGCTCGCCAGCGCCTTGAGCGGCTGGTAGGCGAGGATTAGCGCGGTCATGAACGAGAAGAACATGCCCGGCGTCGTGGTGCCGGCGATCACCTGGCTGCCGCCGTAGAGCACGACCCCGGCGATGCCGATGCCGGCGATCACTTCCATGATCGGCCGCGTCGCGGCGCGCACCCGCGTGGCGCGGCAGATCAGCCGGTACACCGCCTCGACCAGCGCCGAGGCCCGGCCGATCTCGTAGCGCTCCATGCCGTACGCCTTGACGTGACGCATGCCGTGGAACGTCTCGCTCAGGAGCGTCGACAGCTCGCCCACCTGGGTCTGCGTGTTGGCCGAGACCTTGCGCATCCGCCGGCCCAGCCGCAGGATCGGCAGCACGCCGGCCGGGAACACGAAGAACGCGATGATGGCCAGCCGCCAGTCCTGATAGAACATCAGCCCGACCAGGAAGATCAGGGTCAGCGCCTCCTTGGCGATGCCGGTCAGCGCGGTCGACACCGCGGCCTGCAGGAACCGCGCGTCGTTGACGAAGCGCGAGATCAGCCGTCCGGCCGTCACCTCGTGGAAATAGGCGAGGTCGGCCCGCATCAGGTGGGCGAACATGCCGGTCTGCACATCGGCGATGATGCGCTGGCCGACATTGGTCATGATGACCTCCTGGCCGTAGCCCGCCGCGGCCTTCACCAGCGCCGCAATGACCAGGGCCAGCGGCACCAGATAGAGCAGCGTCTCGTCGCGCTTGAGGAACACGTCGTCCAGCACCGGCTGCATCAGCCAGGCGTTCAGCGCCGTCGAGCCGGCGACGACGGACATCAGCAGGCCCGCCAGCACCAGCCGCCAAGCATGGGCGCGCACGTGCTCGCGCACCAGCCGGTGGACGAGGCGTGTGGTCGAGCTGCGATCCGGCCGTCTCGCTTCAGCCATCGCGCCTAAGGCTCTGATACGTCTGGGTCATGGGCGGGCGGACGATAGCACGCGCGCGGACTCGCGCCAAATTGGCCGATCGGCGCGCGGCGTCACATCCCGGCGACCGTCATCCCGTCTACCCTGATCGTCGGCGCATCGACCCCGAACTTGAACTCGAGGTCGTTCGCCGGCGTCAGGCGGCGGAACATTTCCTTCAGGTTGCCTGCCACCGTCAGCTCGCTGACCGGAAAGGCGAGCGCCCCGTTCTCGATC
>JBFWQM010000333.1:0-4652 GCA_050249455.1 Rhodospirillaceae bacterium
GCAGCAGGGTGAACTCGGTCGCGGTCAGCGCGACCGGGGTGTCGCCGAACCAGGCCTGGTGGCCGGCAGGGTCGAGGCGCAGCGCGCCGTGCGCCAGCGCGCCGTCGTCCGCCGGCGCGGGCGGCTTCAGCCGCTTCAGGATCGCCTTGACGCGGGCCACCAGCTCGCGCGGGCTGAACGGCTTGGCGACGTAGTCGTCGCCGCCCAGCTCCAGCCCGACGATGCGGTCGACCTCCTCGTCGCGCGAGGACAGGAAAAGCACCGGCACCTCGGAGGTCTGCCGCAGCCGGCGGCAGACCTCCAGCCCGTCGACCTCGGGCATGTTGATGTCGAGCACGATCAGGTCGGGCGCGTGCGCGGCGGCGGCGGCAAGCGCGGCGGCGCCGTCGGCCGCCGCGACGGTGCGGTAGCCCGCCTTCTCCAGCGCGAAGCCCACCACGTCGCGGATGTGCGCATCGTCGTCAACCACCAGGATCGTGCCGGGCATCGCAGGGACTCCACGCGGGCGCGCAGCGCCGCCGTCACGACCAGGCCGCGGATGGCGAGGTCGAAGGCGGCCAGCGCCACCGCAAAGGCTAGCTTCTCAAACGGTCGAAATTGCGGCAACCGGGGCATCGGCCTCACCCCGCCCGCCGCCGGCGCAGCGCCGCCCGGCCCAGCCCCGCCAGCAGCAGGAAGCCAATCGCGGCATAGCCCAGGATCTGCGCCGGCTCCGGCGTCGCGCCGCCGGAGAAGCCGCCGCTGCCGCGCATCGGATAGGCGGTCGCCTGCACGCCCTTGACCATCGGCAGCGGCACCGATTCGTCGTGCGCGGCCGCCGGGTCGGCATTCACCGCCTGCCGCGACACGGCGACGAACGAGGTCCACTGCGTCACCAGCGAATGGCCGAGGCCGAGCGCGATGACGCGCGACTTCAGGTCCTCATCGCTCAGGCGCGTGGTGCGCAGGCTGGGCGGCACGCTCATCTCGCGCATGTCGTCGGCGATGCGCGTGCGCGCCCAGATCAGCGGGATGGCGGCCGTGCCCTCGCCGGACGCGCCCGCCGGCAGTGCGACCGGAGTCGCCAGGGTCGCCGGCCGGCCGTTGACCTTGCCGGCGACCTTCACGACGTGGCGGCCGGCGCCGGTGAAGCGGCCCTGGATGCGGATCGAGTCGCCGGCGAACAGGTCAGGGATGCGCGCCGGCGTCACGTCGCTTACGTCGAGGCCGTCCCAGTCGATCGCGATGTCGGTCAGCACCGGCGTGCGCAGGCCGGTGGCGAAGCGGATCGCCTCTTCGTGGCTGTTGGCGGTCGGGTCGATGACGCGCGACTGGCCGCGGCCGCGCCGCGCCATCTCCTCGATCAGATAGCGATTGACCGAGCTGCCGATGCCGAAGGCGTAGAGCCGGCCGGCGCCGACCCGCTCGGCGACCAGGCGCAGGATGTCGGGCTCGTTGCCGACATAGCCGTCGGACAGGAACACGACGAGGCGCAGCATGCCGGCCGGTGGCGGCGCGCCATAGACCCGCTGCAGGCCGCTCAGCACCTCGGTGCCGCCGTCGGCGGTCAGGCTCTCGACATAGGCGGCGCCGGCGGCCAGGTTGTCGGCGGTGGCCGGCAGCGCGGCGGCGGCGAACTCGCTCGCGCTGCCGGAGAACCGGATGATGCGGAACGCATCGGCCGGCCGCATCGTCTTCAGCGCGTGGCGCATGAAGGTCTTGCTCGCCTCGATCGGCACGCCGGCCATCGAGCCGGAGGTGTCGAGCACGAACACCATCTCGCGCCGCGTCGCGTCGGCGTCGGCGACCTCGGCCGGCGGCTCGACGAGGAGCGAGAAGGTGCCGCCGTCGCCGTCGCGGTGGGTCAGCAGGCCCGCCTGCGGCAGCGCATCGGCCAGCGTGTAGCGCAGCACGAAGTCGCGGTTGTCGACGGTGCGCCCGCCGGCCAGCGTGACCGTACGGCGGCGGTCGTCGCCGTCACCCGCGAGCGGATGCGTGGCGCTGGCGACATTGCGGATCGGCATGCCGGACGACAGGTTCACCGTCACCGACACGCGGTCGGCGTCGACCGTCGCCGGCACGGTCAGGCCGGCCACGCCGGGATAGGCCGGCACCGGCCCGAGCTGCCACACGCCGGGTTCCAGCGCCGGTGCGGGATCGGCGCCCGGCCCGGCGACGACCGGCCGCGTCGGCGGCGGGACGTAGCGCGGCCCGACCACCAGCGGCACCACCAGCTCGTAGGCGCCGTCCAGCCGCGGCACGGTATGGGTGTACTTCAGGGTCACCTTGACCGGTTGGCCGGGCATCAGGTTGGCGATCTCCTGCGTGAACATGTTGGGCCGGTGCTGCTCCAGCAGCGCCGCCGACTTGCCGGCGCGCTTGCCGGCCTCGAAGGTCTGGCGCGCCTCCTCGCGGCGGGCGATCTGCGCCTGCACCACCTCTGCGCCGACCGTCATCGTCATCGCGTAGACGGCGGCGTGGCGGTTGAGCGGGAACAGGTAGGTCGCGTTCAGCGCCTCCGCCATCGGGTTGGCGAAGGTCTGCGTCACCGTGACGGTGGCGAGGTCGCCCTGCACGTCGGCGACCACGTCGGTCTTCAGCGTCGGGAACAGCACGGTGCGGCCGTCGACCACGGCGGTGACGTGGCCGCCCAGGTCGGCCGGGCCGTCGTTGCGCGCCGCGCCGGCCTGTCCGGCGGCGAACGCGACCGTCACGACGGCGCCCACCGCGCCGCTCAGCAGTCTCGGGATCATGGCAGGTCTCCTTGGGCAAGGTTGCGGGTCGTCGGCAGCTCCAGCGCGGCCAGCACCGCGGCGGTCCAGCGCGCGCGGTCGGCCTCGGTGGTGTCTTCGGGGGTGATGCGCTGCACGGCGGTCCACGCGCCGGCGTCGCCCTGCAGCCAGCGCCACACGGCGGCGGCGACGTTGGTGGCGGCCTCGCCGCGGTCGGACACGAAGCTGACGTCGATGCGCCAGCGCGCGCCGTCGGGCGCCACCGCGCGGTAGGCCGCGGTCGGCACCGGCGCGAACGTCGCGCCCAGATAGCGGACATCGAAGCCGAGCCCGCGCAGGCATTCGTCCGGCGCGTGCAGGTGGCGCAGCGGCGAGGTGGTGCGCACCAGCATCAGGCCGTTGTCGCCGTAAGTCGCCTTGGCAGCCACGCCGCCATAGGTCGCGAAGAACGCCGTCTCGCGCGCGGTCAGCGCCGCCGGCACGCCGACCGCGCCGTCGAGCGCCAGCGGCAGCGCGACCGGCCGCTCGCGCACGGCGACATCGACCGGCGTGCGCGGCAGGTTGACCACGATCACCGCGGCGGCGAGCGCGGCGGCGGCGGCCGGCAGCGCCCGCCGCGGGGCCGGTCCGGCCGCCGCCGGCTCGATGTGCGGCGCAGGGATCGGCGCCCGGCGCGCCAGCCGCGCCCACGCGACGACCGGCAGGAAGCCCAGCGCCAGCGCGGCGACGCCGATCGCGTCGTGCCACGGCGGGGCCATCACTTCGATGCCGCCCAGCCGCGCCGGCTCGGCCAGGCCGACCGCCAGCACCACGATGCGCAGCACGTTGGCGGCCAGCGCCGCGGCCACCGTCGCGGCGGCGCCGGCGGCCGCCAGGCGCAGGCCGGGGCGGACCACGGCGGCGGCAACCGCGAAGCCGAGCAGGCTCAGCAGCAATGTCCGCGCGCCGGAGCACGGCAGGTCGACCAGCACGTCGGCGCCGGCGACGACGATGCGCGCGCCGTGGCATTCCACCCGGTCGTACAGCGCGCCCAGCGCGACGCAGGCGCCGTCGGCCGACACATGCTGCAGGGCATGGCCGATGCAGCGCTGCACCACCCGCTCCAGCGGCAGGCTGAACGCGAACACGACCGCAAGCCACGCCGGCGACACCGCGCGCGCCCGCGCGCCGAGGCCCAGCAGCAGCCCGACCGCGTAGACGTCGATCACCAGGCACAGCGCGCCGATAGTGTTGACGGCCAGCATCTGCCCGGCCAGCCGCACCGCCGCCGACAGCGCCAGCAGCGCGAGCGCCCGGCTGCGGCCGGCGGGCGCCCGTTCGCGCGCGCTCGTCGCGCTCCACGCGAACAGCACCGCGGCGGCGGCGAACACCAGCAGGCCGTTGGAGTCGTAGGCCGGGTCGCGCCACGTCTCGACCAGCCACAGGACCGGCTCGACCGCCAGCACACCGGCGGCGAGGCCGAGCAGGAAGCGGCTCAGCTCAGGGGATCGGCGGCGGACGAAGGCGGCGGCGCGGTGCATGGCCCGCTTGGTACGCGCCCGCCATGCGCCGAGGATGGCCGAGATGGGGTGTTTCGGCGGTCGTTATGTTGCGGATTCGTGCAGGCGGGGGGCTACGGCCGCTCCATCGCCGTCACGCACGTCGATTCCCGTTCCGTCATGGCCGGGCTTGCCCCGCGGCTGTCCGGTCAAAGCCTGCCTCGCTCGCCGGTGAGCGCGATGGGACAACCATTTCCGGTGCTTATTGCACGACCGAGGTTCGCAATTCGATCGCGGGCGGCCTTCAAAGGAGGAGTCGTACGCGGGCTCGACCCGGGCTTAACCGGACAGCCGTGGGCTTGTCCCGGCCATCCACGTTTTTCCCATTCTGTCGTTCTCCGGCTTGACCGGAGAACCCACCTTCCCGCGCTTCGATGCGTGCCGGCATGGGTCCTCCGGTCAT
>JBFWQM010000334.1:0-4633 GCA_050249455.1 Rhodospirillaceae bacterium
CCCGGTGGAGGTCGCCGACGGCTTCCTCAAGATCGCGGTCGAGAACATGGCCAACGCGATCAAGCAGATCTCGGTGCAGCGCGGCTACGACGTCACCGAATACACGCTCAACTGCTTCGGCGGCGCCGGCGGCCAGCACGCCTGCCTGGTCGCCGACGCGCTCGGCATGACGCGGGTGTTCGTCCACCCGTTCGCCGGCGTGCTGTCGGCCTACGGCATGGGGCTCGCCGACCACCGCGCGATGCGCGAGCGGGCGGTGGAGGCGGTGATGGACGACGCGCTGCTTTTCGAGCTCGGCAGGACGCTCGATGCGATGGAGTCCGACGGGATCGAGGAGATGGCGCGCCAGGGCATCGACCGGGCGCACATCTCGGGCGTGCGCAAGGTCCACCTGCGCTACGAAGGCACCGACACGCCGCTGATCATCGACTTCGGCGACTGCGCCGCGATCGTCGCCGCGTTCGAGGCCGCGCACATGCAGCAGTTCGGCTTCGTCGCGCCGGAGAAGAAGCACATCGTCGAGGCGGTCTCGGTCGAGGTGATCGGCAAGGGCGAGGCGATGGCCGATCCCGAGCACGCGCTGAGCGCGCAGCCGCTGCCGGCGCCGATGGCGCGCGCCGCGATGTATGCCGAGGGCGCGACCCACGACACGCCGGTCTACGACCGCGACAAGCTGAAGCCGGGCCACAAGGTCGCCGGCCCGGCGGTGATCAGCGACGCCAACGCGACGACGGTGGTGGAGCCCGGCTGGGCGGCGGAGATCACCGCGCGCGACCACCTGGTGATGACCCGGGTGGTGCCGCGGCCGAAGCGGGTCGCGATCGGCACCGAGGCCGACCCGGTGATGCTGGAGGTGTTCAACAACCTCTTCATGTCGATCGCCGAGCAGATGGGCGTGGTGCTGCAGAACACGTCCTACTCGGTCAACATCAAGGAGCGGCTCGACTTCTCCTGCGCGATCTTCGATCCGCCGGGCGACCTGGTCGCCAACGCCCCGCACATCCCGGTCCACCTGGGCTCGATGGGCGAGAGCGTGAAGACGATCATCCGCCTGCGCCGCGCCACGATGAAGCCGGGCGACGTGTTCATGCTGAACGCGCCGTATAACGGTGGCACGCACCTGCCCGACGTCACCGTCATCACGCCGGTGTTCGACAAGGCGGGCAAGGACATCCTGTTCTATGTCGCCTCGCGCGGCCATCACGCGGAGATCGGCGGCATCACGCCGGGCTCGATGCCGCCGACCAGCAAGCACATCGACGAGGAAGGCGTGCTGGTGGACAATTTCCAGCTGGTCGACCAGGGCCGGTTGCTGGAGGACGAGACGCGGCGGCTGTTCGAGGGCGCGAAGTACCCGACGCGCAACTTCCACCACAACCTGGGCGACCTGAAGGCGCACATCGCCGCCAACGAGAAGGGCGTGCAGGAGCTGCGCCGCATGGTCGACCACTTCGGCCTCGACGTCGTCCACGCCTACATGAAGCACGTGCAGGACAATGCGGAGGAATCAGTGCGCCGCGTGCTCGACGTGCTCTCCGACGGATCGTTCGTCAAGGAGATGGACTTCGGCGCCAAGGTCGCCGTCGCCATCACCGTGGACAAGAAGAACCGCAGCGCTCGGGTCGATTTCACCGGCACCTCGCCGCAGCAGCCGAACAACTTCAACGCGCCGTCGGCGATCTGCATGGCCGCGGTGCTCTACGTGTTCCGCGTGCTGGTCGATTCCGACATCCCGCTCAACGCCGGCTGCCTGAAGCCGCTGGAGGTGGTGATCCCGGAAGGCTGCATGCTGCGCCCGACCTATCCGTCGGCGGTGGTCGCCGGCAACGTCGAGACCTCGCAGGCGATCACCGACGCGCTGCTCGGCGCGCTCGGCGTCTCCGGCGCCTCGCAGGGCACGATGAACAACTTCACCTTCGGCAACGCCAGCTACCAGTACTACGAGACGATCTGCGGCGGCTCCGGCGCCGGGCCGGGCTATGACGGCACCGACGCGGTCCACACCAACATGACCAACACCCGCCTGACCGACCCGGAGATCCTGGAGTGGCGGTTCCCGGTGCTGCTCGACAGCTTCGCGATCCGCCGCGGCTCCGGCGGCGCCGGCACGTACAAGGGCGGCGACGGCGTGGTGCGCCGGGTTAAGTTCCGCGAGGCGATGACGGCAGCGATCCTGTCCGGCCACCGCCGCATCGCGCCCTACGGCATGGCCGGCGGCGAGCCGGGCACGCCGGGCAAGAACTGGGTCCAGCGCACCGACGGCACGGTGGTGCCGCTGGGCGGCACCGACGCGACCGAGATGGAGCCGGGCGACGTGTTCGTGATCGAGACGCCGGGCGGCGGCGGCTACGGCCCGGCCGCGGCGCGGCGCGAGGCGGCGGAGTAGGGCCGATGCAGCCGATGACCGCGCAGGAGCTGCGGGCGCGCTGCCGCGATGGCTCCTATGCCGGCCCGACCTCCGGTCATGCGCCGGGGATCGCGCAGGCCAACATGGTGATCCTGCCGCGCGACTTCGCGGCGGAGTTCCAGGACTTCTGCGCCGCCAACCCGCTGCCGTGCCCGGTGTTCGAGGTGCTGCCGCCGGGCGACCCGGTGCCGAAGAAGATCGCGCCCGATGCCGACGTGCGTACCGACGTACCACGCTACCGCGTGTTCCGCGACGGCCAGCTCGTGGGCGAGCCGACCGACGTGCGCGACCTCTGGCGCGACGACCTGGTGACGTTCCTGCTCGGCTGCTCGTTCGTGGCGGAGGACGCGCTGCTCAAGGCCGGGCTGCTGCTGCCGCACATCGCCGAGACCGGCTTCGTGCCGATGTTCCGCACCACCCGCCCGACCGTGCCGGCCGGCCGCTTCCACGGGCCGCTGGTCGTCTCGATGCGGCCGTTCGCGCCGGCGGATGCGGAACGCGCTGCGGCGGTGACCGGCCACTATCCGATGGCGCACGGCGCGCCGGTGCACATCGGCGACCCCGCCGCGCTCGGCATCAAGGACGTGATGAACCCGGAATACGGCAAGGCGGTCACCGTGCGCGAGGGACAGGTCTGCGTGTTCTGGGCCTGCGGAGTGACGCCGCAGGAGGCGATCGCCAACGCGAAGCCGCCGTTCGCCATCACCCACGCGCCGGGGCACATGTTCGTCGCCGACATCACGTCGGAATCGACGCGGGTCTAGATTCGTCGGCAGCGCGAGGCGGAGACGTCCCCTCCCCCAACCTTGGTCCGCTTCGCGGCCCAATCCCGCGAGGGGAGGGGGCAATAAGCCCTCCCCCCTCGCGGGGGAGGGTTGGGGGGGATAGGCCGTCGCGCGGAACTTCGACAGGGAGCGCACGACATGGACGGTGCCGTTCTCGACGACCTGGTCGGCGCGCTGAAGGCGCTGCTGGGCGAGCGGGTGTCGACCGCGCGGGCGGTGCGCGACCAGCACGGCAAGGACGAGTCGTGGCATCCGGTGCATGCGCCGGACGTCGTCGTGTTCCCCGCGTCGACGGCGGAGGTGGCGGCGGTCGCGAAAATCTGCGCAATGCGGCGCGCGCCGATGGTGCCATTCGGCGCCGGCACGTCTCTCGAAGGCGGCGTCGCCGCGCTCAGCGGCGGCGTCACGATCGACCTGACGCAGATGAACGACATCCTCGCGGTCAATGCCGCCGACCTCGACGCGACGGTGCAGGCGGGCGTGACGCGGAAGCAGCTCAACGCGCATCTGCGCGACATGGGGCTGTTCTTCCCGGTCGATCCCGGCGCCGACGCGACCATCGGCGGCATGGCGTCCACGCGCGCGTCGGGCACCAACGCGGTGCGCTACGGCACCATGCGCGAGAACGTCATCCGGCTGAAGGTGGTGCTGGCCGACGGGCGGGTGATCACCACCGCCAGCCGGTCGCGCAAGTCGGCGGCCGGCTACGACCTGACCCGGCTGTTCGTCGGCGCCGAAGGCACGCTCGGCATCGTGACCGAGGTGACGGTGAAGCTTTACGGCATCCCGGAGGCGATGTCGGCGGCGGTGTGCGCGTTCCCCACCGTGGCCGCGGCGGTCGACACCTGCATCCTGACCATTCAGTCGGGCATTCCGGTGGCGCGCGTCGAACTGCTCGATGCGCTGCAGGTGCGCGCGTGCAACCGATATTCGAAGCTCGACTACGCCGAGGCGCCGACGCTCTTCTTCGAGTTCCACGGCTCGCCGGCCGGCGTCGTCGAGCAGGCGGAGGCAGTGCAGGCGATCGCGCGCGAGCACGGCGGCGCCGACTTCCGCTGGGCGGTCAAGACGGAGGAACGCAACCGCCTGTGGCAGGCGCGCCATGACGCCTACTACGCCGCGCTGGCGCTGCGGCCGGGCGCGCGCGGATGGGCGACCGACGTGTGCATGCCGATCTCGCGGCTCGCCGAGTGCATCGCCGCGACGCAGGAAGACATCGCCGCGTCGGGGCTGATCGCGCCGATCGTCGGCCACGTCGGCGACGGCAACTTCCACATCACCTTCCTGCTCGACCCCGACGACCCGGCGGAGTTGGCGCGGGTGCAGGCGCTGAACGAGCGGCTGGTGGCGCGCGCGCAAGGCCTCGACGGCACCTGCACCGGCGAGCACGGCGTCGGCTACGGCAAGAGCCGCTTCCTGGCGGCCGAGCACGGCGAGGGCC